>SLIZ01000163.1 GCA_007135395.1 Wenzhouxiangellaceae bacterium
CTCGCAGCAGATTATTCCCAGATCGAACTTCGAATCATGGCCCATTTGTCCGGCGACGAGGGGCTGCTCAAGGCCTTTGCCGAAGGTGCCGACATTCACCGGGCCACCGCCGCGGAGGTCTTTGGCGAGTCCCTGGAAAAAGTTACCGACGATCAGCGCCGTGCGGCCAAGGCGATCAACTTCGGATTGATGTACGGCATGAGTGGCTGGGGCCTTTCCCGCCAGCTCGAGATCCCCCGCAAGGAGGCCGAGACTTACATCGAGACCTATTTCGAGCGTTACCCCGGGGTCCGGGCCTACATGGAAAAAACCCGGGAATCGGCCCGGGAGAAGGGCTACGTGGAAACCCTGCGGGGACGCAGGCTGTGGCTCGAGGAGATCAATTCCCGCAATGGCCAGCGCCGCCAGGCTGCCGAACGGGCCGCCATCAACGCCCCCATGCAGGGATCGGCAGCGGACATCATCAAGCAGGCAATGCTGGATGTGGATGCCTGGCTCGAATCGGAAAAACCCGATGCCAGGATGATCATGCAGGTCCACGACGAACTGGTTCTGGAGGTCGCCGAAGATGCCCTGGAATCCGTTCGCAAGGCGGTGGTGGAACGAATGAACCGGGCAGCAAGACTGGAGGTGGACCTGGTAGTCGATACCGGCAGCGCCAGGGACTGGGACGGGGCACATTGACCAGGGTCCGGCCAGAAAAGCGCCTCAATTTGGTGAAATCCGACCCTTTTGCAGACTGCAAGTCCCCCTGCCAAAAGTCACGGACGCGTCTAAGCTCATGAATTGAAAGCCAAAAAAGAATTTCAATTTTTTGCCTTTCACAGGAACTTCCGATTACTTCAGCCAGTCCTAATAAGTGCCGATGCCAGTCGGCGCGGCCCGCTCTCCCTCCCTAGGCGGGCCAACAGGATTCGGTCTAGTCCCCAAGCCGGATCCGACTTCGGCCCCGGGTTCTCCCTCACCCGGGGCCATTTTTATTCCGGGTCATGAAACCCCTCAGTGAAGACCTCACTTCGCTTTCTTTCTGGGTGACGCTCGCCCCCGCCCGTAGAGGTCAGCTTCCCCCTCGGGACGGATCCCGAAACGCTTGTACAGCCAAAGGTAATCACCGGGGGCCTGACGAATCTGGTGCTCCACGCCCTGGTTCATCGCCGTACAACCTTTCAACGGGTCCGGGTCGGAAATCCCCGCCGGGGCCGGCTCCAGGCACATCCGCCAACCCCTGGATCGGGAAAGTCGCTGGCAACTGACCATGATCACCGCACAACCGGAACGGCTGGCCAGCCGGTTGACCAGGGTCATTGTCAGAGCCGGAGTTCCAAAAAACGGGGCGAAGATGCCTTCACCCTGCTTGGGCTGATGGTCGCAAAGAATGCCGATCATCCCGCCCTGCCGGAGCTGCCGGATCATCCGGCGCATGGCAAAACTGCCGCTGGGAATGAGTTCGGCACCGGTTCGCTGCCGGGTACCGGTAATGAACCGGTCGAGCCCCGGATCCGCCGGTGCCCGGTACAGGGCAATCATGGGGGCCATGGTGGCGCAGTAGAGATTGAGAATCTCCCAGTTGGCCATGTGGGCACCGGCGAGAATGACCCCCCGGCCGTTTTCCAGGGCCGCCTCGACGTGTTCGCGCCCCTCCACTTCCGGGATCGATTTCATCAGCCTTTCCGCCGGCCAGTGCCACACCGCTCCGGCCTCGACGACCAGCAACGCCAGGGACCAGAGGGACTCCCGCTCAAGCCGTTGCTTACCGGCCTCATCGAGTTCCGGGAAACACAGCTTCAGGTTGATCCGGATGATCTGCTTTTTCTTCCAGGGCAGCAGTCGGAGAAACCAGTAAAGAGGATGGGCCAGTAGATGGGCCAGCCACAGGGGCATCCAGCTCAACAGGCGCAATACCAGCTTTCCGATGAGGATCTTCATAGCCGGCGGATGCTACCATGCGGGGCTTTCAAGCATTCGGCCAAATTGCATGATCGCACTGCTGCAACGAGTCAGCCGGGCATCGGTGAGCGTGGATGATCAGGTCACCGGAAGCATTGATTCCGGCCTGCTCGTACTGGTGGGTTTCCGGCGCGGTGACCAGGCCGGGCAGATCGACCGGTTCATCCAGAGGATCCTCGACTACCGGGTTTTTGCCGACGACGACGGCCGGATGAATCTCAGCCTGCGCGATACCGGTGGCGGCCTGCTGCTGGTGCCCCAGTTCACCCTGGCCGCCGACACCACCTCGGGCAACCGCCCCGGCTTCAGCCCTGCAGCCGCCCCGGATGTGGGCGAAATGCTTTTCGATGAACTCATCGACAAGGCCACAAGCCTTTGGCCGGCAACCGCCACGGGGGTTTTCGGCGCCCATATGGAGGTCAGCCTGGTCAACGACGGGCCGGTCACTTTCTGGCTGGAAACCTGACATCCGCTCGATTCAGCCATCGGCTGCCCGCTTGCGGCGGATCTGGCGAACGACAACGGCAATCAGCACCCCCCCCGCAACCGCAATGACAAGGCCCGGAATGATTGTCACGGCCACGGCCAGGGCCAGCCCGAGAAACAGGCCTACCACCCCGACCATCAGAAACAGTCCCTCGGCAAAGAATGCTCCAAGGGAGTCGGCATTGGAATCCGGTTGGGAGTAACGGTCATACACAAGGCCGCAGACCATGACAGTCAGAAAGAACAGCAACAGTACAATCAGCCAGGTTTCCATCGGTTTTTCGCTTTTCCATGCCGTCGGGCTTCAAATGGCCCCAGATGGTATCCGTTATCGCCCAGCCCGGGAACACGGTTGCGTTCAGGCCCGCGCCAGCACCCACACATCCACTCGCCGGACCCCGGATCGTTTCAGTTCTCTTGCACATTCGGCCACGGTAGACCCGGTAGTCATGACATCGTCGAGCAGGGCTGCATGGCCTGTTCCCGGAGGCAGATTGCGGCAGGCAAAGGCCCGCCTGACATTGCCCTGGCGGGCTTCGGCGGGAAGATCGGACTGGGCAGCCGTCGGCCGGGTACGGGCCAGTGCCTCGACCCAGGGCAGGCCGGCGAAATGTCGGCAAAGATCCCGGGCCAGCAGGGCCGACTGGTTGTAACCACGGCGAAACCTTCGGCGGGCATGCAAGGGCACGGGAATCACCAGGTCCGGCCTGGGGGTTCTGCGCCAAGCCAGCTCTGCGGCCATCAGCCGGGCCAGCACCCTGCCGGCAGCCAGGTCCCGGCTGAACTTGAATCGCTGGATCAGTCCGTCCAGCGGGGGCAGGTAATCGAACGCCGCCACGGCCTGATCGTATGCCGGTGGATTGCGGCTGCACTGGCCGCAAAGCAGGGTATTGCCGGGCAGGGAAATGGCGCATCGCCGGCAGCTTCCCGGGGGCCGGGGCAGGTCCGCCTGGCAACCGGCGCAACAATCCAGGCCCGGCTGGCCGGCCCGGCCGCAAAAAAGGCAGACCGGTGGCAATGCCAGTTCCCGAACCATTCCGGCAACCGACGAATTCCTGGCTACCCGCCGGACGGTGCCCCAGACCCGACGTCCAAGCCTGTTACCCATGGAATTCGCCATGAATCCAAACTCCCGCGCCTCGACCATTCGAGAATACCATCATGTCCCGACGGTTGACTCCTGAAGCTGCCAGGGACCCCGAAGCGTTGTCCTTGTTTGTGCAAATTCCGGGCCCAACATCTTGAAATGATCCCTTCAACGGCAAACCCGTCCATGTTCCTCGATGCCCGATTCATCCGTCGTGCCTTTGGCCGCATTGCCGCCGATTACGACAACAATGCGGTGCTGCAAACGGAAGTCGGCAATCGACTGCTCGAGCGGGTCGAGGGCCTGAATATCGAGCCACAGGTTATTCTGGATCTGGGTGCCGGAACGGCTCGGCAATCAGTGGAACTCAAGCGGGGTTTTCCAGATGCCCGGGTCCTGGCCCTGGACCTGTCCGGTCCCATGCTGAAACAGGCACGGCAACGCCAGGGCTGGTTTCGCAAGCGTTTTTTTCCGCTAATCGCCGATGCCGGTGCCCTGCCACTTGCCACCTCCAGCGTGGACCTGGTCTATTGCAACCTGGTTGTCCAGTGGTGCGAGGACCTGCCCGGCATCCTCAACAACCTTCGCCGCATTGTTCGCCCTGACGGCCTGGTCCTGCTGTCCACCCTGGGCCCGGATACCCTGGGGGAGTTGCGCCAGGCCTGGGCCGAAGTGGATGAATGCCCACATGTGGGCCGGTTTGGCGACGTCCAGGAGATGGGCCAGGCCCTGACCGGGGCCGGATTTGCCGAGCCGGTACTCGATACCGACTGGATCACCACCACCCATGCCACGCCCCGGGCACTGCTGGAAGAACTCAGGGCCTCGGCGGCCACCAACGCCGATTCCTCACGGCGCAAGTCCCTCACCGCCCCGGGCAGGCTCAAGGCACTGGAGAAGGCCTACGAGCAGTTTCGAACAAAAGACGGGCGCTATCCGGCCACCTGGGAAGTGGTCTACGCCTCCGCCTGGGGGCCACCGGAAGGCCAGCCGATTCGCACCGGTGCCGGCGAAGAAGCGAGCTTTTCCATCGATCGGTTGCGCCGCAGGAACTGACCGGTCAATCTTCTTCCAGCTTCCTTTCCAGTTCTTCTACCCGCTCTTCCAGGCGCGTGATTCGTTCGGCCAGGAAATCTTCGGGCTCCGGGGACCAGGTACTGCTCGCCGATGACTGGCTTGCCGGGGCGGCTTCAACGGGTCCCGAGAGAAGGTGCATATAGCGATCCTCCCGCTGGCCCGGGCCCCGCGGGAGCCGGACAATAAAGGCCGGTTCCCGGCCGGCCAGACGCTCCAGGGCATGGGCAACGTCTTCCGTATCGTCGAACTCGGCCAGGCGCTCGGTCCGGCTGAAAAGCTCGTTTAACGTCTGGGGTCCGCGCAATAGCAGGACCGCCAGCAGGGCCAGTTGCTGGGGCGTGACGTTCAGGCCCCGGCCGGCGATATGGGAGTACCGGGTGGCCCGGGCCGAGTCCTCCCGGCGAACCAGGCCCTTGATTTCCAGTGACCGCAGGGCTTGCCCGACCCGGCCCGGCTCCAGCTTCATCAGCGGGTTGCGATTGGATTTCTGGTTGCACGCCAGCACAGCGGAATTGAGCGTCAGCGGATAGGCATCCGGCGTGGTGGCTGCCTTTTCAACCAGGCAGCCAAGGACCCGGGCTTCGATGGCATCGAGCTCGACTGCATCATTCTCGGTAGTCGATTCCGGTTCGGGTTGTGATGGGTCGGTCATGGGCGTGTTTCCGTTTTGCTGGTTCAGGGCCTGTGGGGCCGGGCCAGGTAGTCCCGGCTTTGCATTTCGATCAG
>SLIZ01000220.1 GCA_007135395.1 Wenzhouxiangellaceae bacterium
GGCCATTCTGCCCATGCGGGTGAGAAAGTCACGGGCTTCGTCGCGGGTGAAGTTGGAAATCGGCGAACCCGGGAAATAGACCAGGCGCCGTCGGCCGGGGGGGTCCATTTGCAAAACGCTGCTGGTGACCGGCCGGGTGTAGTCGGCCTGGTGGGGGCGGATGTCCAGCTCGGGAAAATGGTTTTCCAGATCCCTGGCCGACGCCTCCAGCGCACTTTTCGAGATCTCGATCGGCGTGTAGGCTCGCGGGTTTTCCAACTGGTCGAGGAGCAGTCGGGTCTTCATGCCTTCCCCGGAGCCGAACTCGATGACATGAACGTTGTCGCCGACCTCGCTGACAATCTCGTCCAGGTGGGTTTTCATCAGGGCCAGGTCGGCCCGGGTGACGTAGTAGTCTTCGGTCCTGCAGATGGCCTCGAATAGTTCCGAGCCTCTGGCATCGTAGAGGTATTTGCAGGGAAGCGTACGGGGCTGGGCCGAAAGTCCGTTGACAGCATCGGCCAGAAATTCTTTTTCTGAGTTCATTTGACCTTTGATTGGTAAGGAGGATGGGGCCGGTTCAGGCCGGATCCCGGGCAAGCCGCAGTCCACTGAATTGCCACTGGTCTGCCGGGTAGAAGAAATTCCGGTAGCTGGGGCGTACATGGCCTCCAGGCGTTGCACAGGAGCCGCCACGCAAAACAATCTGGTTGACCATGAACTTGCCATTATACTCGCCAACCGCGCCTTCGGCGCACTTGAATCCGGGGTAGGGGCTGTAGGAAGAGCAGGTCCACTCCCACAGGTTTCCCAGTAGATCGGAAACGTCCTCGCCTTTGCGGGCCGGTCGGGGGTGAAACAGGCCGCTGTCGGCAAAATTGCCACTGCGGCTGTCTTGTTGTACGGATCGGGCGGCATTTTCCCATTCCTGCTCGGTTGGAATCCGCGCACCGGCCCAGGTGGCATAGGCCTGGGCTTCGTAGAAGTTGATGTGACAGACCGGCTCGGCCGGATCAAGGGTCCGGATTCCGGCCAGTGTATAGATCTGCCAGGGAGCCTCCGGGCTTTCCCGGCTCCAGTAAAGTGGCGCCCCGGCCCGGTTCTCCTGTACCCAGGCCCATCCATCGGAAAGCCACAGAAGAGGGTTCTCGTATCCGCCGTCATCGATGAACCGGAGGTAATCTCCGCAAGTCACTGCACGGGAGGCAAGCTGGTAGTCGTCAATGACGCAGCGATGGACCGGACGTTCGTTATCGAAGGAAAATCCGGTGCCATTGAATCCGACACCGCATATGCCGCCCTCGAAACTCCTCCAGGAAAGCTCCGGGGTCGGTCCGCCGGGAGAGCCGGGCTGGCAGATGGCCGGATGGAGCGGGTTGAATGACAGGCCATGCTTGAGGTCAGTGAGGATCAGCTCCTGGTGCTGTTGCTCATGGTTGAGCCCGAGAATCATGACCGGTGCCAGGCGCCGCAGGCTCGAAGCGCTCGACGCTTCCAGCAGGTTCTCGATTCGCAGATCAATGGCTTGACGAAAGCGCCTGACTTCCTCTGCACCGGGACGGGAAATCAGGCCCCTGTGAGGTCGTGGATACTGTCGGCCAACACCGTTGTAGTAGGAGTTGAACAGGTAGCAATAATGCTCGTCATGCCAGGAAAAGCCTTTTTCGAAGTCTCTCAGGACAAAGGTTTCGAAAAACCACGTGGTGTGTGCCAGGTGCCACTTGACCGGGCTGGCACATGGCATCGACTGGAGGTTCAGGTCCTCGCTGGACAGCCCTTGAGTCAGCGCAAGGGACTGATCCCGAACCCCCTTGTAGGCCTGGAACAGCTCCTGTCCCGTCCATTGCCCGGCCTCGCGTTCATTGAATCCGGGGGCGGATTCAGGAGCGTTCCGGTATCGGCTACCGCCTGTGGACATGGATGCGGAATCCTCAAGGAGTCAGTTGAGTCTGATAACACTGCCGGATCACGACCGGCGTTTCAAGTCTACCCGGGGCATGTCCGGAGATTGTGATGAAATCCGGGCTGCACGGTGGTTCGGTCCCGAAGACCGGCGGTTCGAACCGGGTTCAGTCAATGCCGAATTTCTTGAGCTTGTAGCGCAGGGAGCGAAAGCTGATACCCAGCTTGTTGGCCGCCTGGGTCTTGTTGTATCGAGACTCGCGCAGGGCTTTTTCAAGAATCTGGCGTTCCACATTGTCGATGTAGTCATCCAGGCTTTGTTCGTCATCGCGATCCGGCAGGCCTTCATCTTCGGGAAAGGGCTCGCTTTCAAGTTGCAGGTCTTCCGGCTCGATGGTATCGCCCTCGCACAGGGTCACGGCACGTTGCAGGATATTGACCAGTTCCCGCACATTGCCGCTGTAGGAGTGGGACTTGAGCACTTCCATGGTATCGGCGGTGGGCTTTTTGGGCGGCTCGCCCCACTGCTTGCCGATGGAGGCGAGAAAATGTTCGGCCAGCAGGGGAATGTCCTCAGGTCTGTCCTGGAGCGGTGGCATGTTCAGTTCGATGACATTGAGGCGATAGTAAAGGTCGCTTCGGAACTGGCCGTCCTCTACCTGGGGTTTGAGTGCCTTGTGAGAAGCGCTGAGAATTCGTACATCAATCTTGACTTCTTCCCGCGCACCGATCGGCCGGACCTTCTTTTCCTGGATGACCCGCAGGAGCTTAACCTGCATGTTCAGGGGCAGGTCAGCGACCTCGTCGAGAAAGAGCGTGCCGCCGTTAGCTGCGTTGAAAAGGCCCTCTTTGTCACTATCGGCGCCGGTAAAACTGCCCTTGACGTGTCCGAAGAACTCGCTTTCCATGAGTTCGGAGGGGATCGCGCCACAATTGACCGGCACGAAGGGCTTGTCGTAGCGCGGTCCAAGTTCGTGAATAAGCTGGGCGGCAAGCTCCTTGCCGGTGCCTGAATCACCACTGATCATTACCGGTGCCTGGCTTCGGGCGAGTTTCGCAATCGTCTCGCGGACTTTGGCGATCGCCTCGGACCGGCCGATCATGGCCTCGAGTTTTTTCTCGCTGGAAGCCGGCTTCTCGGGTCTGGCCGCGGACTTGTCCCCGGTCTGGGTCGAGTCGGTCGGCCGGCCGTTTCCTTGTTGTTCCTTCTTGCGAAGCTTGATCGCTGTCTTGATCAGGTTTCGCAGGACCTGGAGATCGATTGGCTTGGAGACAAAGTCGAATGCACCGTACTTCAATGCGGTTACCGCATCCTCGACCTTGCCATAGGCGGTGATCATGGCCACTGGCAACTGGGGATGGTCCCGGCTGATTTCCTTGATCAGGGACAGTCCGTTGCCATCGGGCAAGCGCATGTCGGTCAGACATAGGGCGTAGTCATTGCTGCCCAGCAATCGTCGCGCACTTGCCAGATCTTCTGCCGTATCAACCCCGAGGCCCATGCGAATCAGGGTCATTTCCAGTAGCTCCCGGATATCCGGCTCATCGTCGACAATCAATGCCTTGATTTCGTTCTGGTTCATTTGATCGGATTCTCCAGCACGGAGCGGGACTTGCTGAGCTGTTTGGCTTGACCTTGCCCCTCGGCAGACTGGCTGGATTCCGGACGCTTGAGCAGAATTCTGAAGCAGGCACCGGCGTTGGGAACCTGAACATACTCCAGCGGCGCCTGGTTGGCGTCACATAGCTGGCGGGCAAGATAAAGGCCCAGGCCGGAACCCTTGTGGTGGGTCGTGAAAAAGGGCTCGAAGATCTGGGACCTCTTTTCCAGGGGAATTCCGGGACCATTGTCCAGAATGTCCATGGCGACTTCCCGGTGGCCCCGAATCGGGCTGACACGCAGGGTGATCCGGGGGGGCTGGCCCTCGGTTCCCCCGTGGCGCAGGGCATTTTCGAGCAGGTTCCATACCGCCTGGCGCAGTTGGCCGGCATCAATCAGGACAAGCAGTGCGGCAGAGGGGACCTCCAGCTTCACCTGGTTCGATGGCAGGGAGTGCTGCCGGGTGAACTCGGCGGCCAGCTCCTTCAGCCAGGTCACGATATTCAACTGCTCCGGCCTTGCCCGCTCGCGTCGGGACAGGGTCAGCACGTTTTCGACAATATCGTTCATCCGCTCGGTGTGGGTTCCGATGATTTCCACCAGCCGCTTGTCCGGCCCGGGCAGGTCTTCGGACTCCTTGAGCAATTGGGCAGCATGGCTCAGTGCACCGAGGGGATTGCGAATCTCGTGGGCGATGCTGGCCGACAACCGGGCCAGGGAAGCCTGGGCCAGGTCCCGGGCCCGGCGGCTGACCACGGAGGTGTCTTCGAGAAAGATCAGGGTGCCGTCCCCGTGACTGCCTGGAAGCTGGAGAAAGCGTGGCACCACCGCGACCTGGGTCGCCTGGAGCAGCAGACCCTCATCCTGTTCGCGGCCGGTTTCCTTCCACTGCTTGATCCGGTCACCCAGGGCCGGGGCTACCGTGCGGAGATTGCGCTGGCTCATGGGTGGATTACCCAGCAGATACCAGGCGGCCTCGTTCATCTGTTGAATC
Source organism: Wenzhouxiangellaceae bacterium (assembly GCA_007135395.1). Classification (GTDB taxonomy): domain Bacteria; phylum Pseudomonadota; class Gammaproteobacteria; order Xanthomonadales; family Wenzhouxiangellaceae; genus SLIZ01. The sequence goes on from SLIZ01000220.1 coordinate 4,476, forward strand.
TGGGAGTTCTCGTTGATGACCAGTACCCCGGAACGCATGCGCCGGATAATCAACTCGTTGATCTGTTCCAGGTTGGCAAGATCAAGGGTCCGGCGTTCGGCCAGTAGCTGGTACTCCCGCCCCCAGCGTCCCAGGAAGCCGGCGCCGATGGCCGTAAAGAAGGTGGCGATTCCGTAGAAAGCAGCCTGGACGGCAAGGCCCGAGGCACCTGCACCGGTGTAATGGGCAATGCCGGCCTCGGCGATCATTGCCAGGGTCGCCAGGGCGGCAAAGAACAGGGCCGTGCGCAGGGGCAGCAGCAGGGCGGAAATACCTACGGTGAAGATGAGTAGAATGCCCAGCCCGCTCTCCAGCCCGCCGAAGCTGTGGAGCAGCGTGGCGATGATGATGAGGTCGGTCACCAGGGAGCGGGATGCCAGTTCCTGCATGTCGATGGCATCACGCTGCCAGACCAGCAGGAATCCGCAGGCTGCGACTACATAAATGAGGCTGGCCGACCGGGCGAGGAACGTCTGGTAGCCGGAGGTCAGCTCCAGGCCCATGGGGCTGAACGACACAACCACCATCGCCACGGATACCACGAGGCGAAATACATTAAGGTAACTGAGTGCCCGGCGGGTGACTTCCCTGTCACCGCCAGCATGAGCCGCTGCGCGCATTCTGTCCGATTGCCCTCAACTCAACAAAATTTGTAGTCGTTTCCAACCACTTGGAACGACCTTTTAATGAATCCAGTATAACCGCCATGGGCCGTGGCCGCGAAGTTTGATTATGTGGGTCCATTCCATCAAAATAGGCGGCTGGCCC
>SLIZ01000030.1 GCA_007135395.1 Wenzhouxiangellaceae bacterium
ACTGGATACTACCCAGGGCTCGCCCCACCGGCCTGATCCGGGCAAAACCGAACCACGCCGTAACAATGGCAAGACATTGGAGACTCCGCATGGCGAGACGGCGCACGAGTTTTCGAAGCATCGGACTGCCACCTGACGAATCATTCGTCACGGGCCGATTCCATGATCGCTGCCTGGCCGGTTTCAAGCCGGTACACCCGGTCAGAGATTTCCTGCAGCGAAGTCTGGTGGGAAACGGCCAGGATCGTGAGCTTGCCCCGCAGGTGGTTCACGGTTTCCACGACAGCCTCTTCGGCCCGGCCGTCCAGGTTGCTGGTGGCCTCGTCGAGAATCAGGAGCTCAGGGCCGCGGACCAGGGCCCGGGCGATGGCGATTCGCTGGCGTTGCCCGCCGGACAGCCGTCCGCCCCGTTCACCGACTATGGTATCCATTTTTTCGGGCATGGCCTGGACGAAATCCAGGGCATCGGCGGCCCGAAGGGCCTCACGGACCGCATTGTCGTCAATATCCGGTTCACCCAGGGTGATGTTCTGGCGCAGGGTGTCGTTGATCAACAGGGGTTCCTGGGGAACATAGCCGATGTCCTGTCGCCATTGCCGGTGATCAATATCGGTCAGTGAAACCCCGTCGATCAGGACCCGGCCCTGGTCGGGATGAAGAAGTCCCACGACCAGGTCGAGCAGGGTCGTCTTGCCGGAACCGGACGGGCCGATGATGGTGGTCAGCTCGTTGGCCCGGATTTCCAGGTCCAGTTCCGTAAAGACCGGCTTTTCCTCGTGGCTGAAGCTGACCTGGTCGAACCGGATGTCCTGTTCCAGGCGGGGTTCACGACTTCCACGGGGCGGCTCCTGCTCCTTCCTGGCCGTTTCAATGCTGTCGGTCAGCGACCAGTAGGCGCTTTCACAGATCGCCATGTGTTGATACTGGCGCTGGGCCTTGGTCAGGAACGTCATGGCACGGGCCAGGGCGAATACCAGCACCAGCACTGCCGCCAGGCTCATCCCCATGTGAACCAGGGCCACGAAAAAGCCTACACCGATAAGAATGGCAAGCAGGGGTTCCTGCAGGGCGATGAGGGCTTCCTTGGCGAAAACCTGTTTGCGCAGCACCCGGTTGAGCTTCTGGGTGTGACCGGAAAGCAGCACATCGACGTGCTGTTCCCGGCCCATGGCCTTGAGTGACTTGACCGAGGTGAGCTGGTCGGTCATGTCCCGGAGCAGGGACTTGAGCAGGATGGTCTGCTTCTTGCCAGCCTTTTGTGCCATCCGGATCAGCAGGTTGAGCGCTGCCAGCATGGCTATACCGGCGATCAGGGCGGCCAGACTGGCCTGCCAGGAGATCAGAAATGCAACCGCCAGGTAGATCAGCGCGTTGAGGCCGAGGGCGGCCATTGTGGCGCCGTGAAGGAAACCTTCCGATGCCCGCTGGGCCTCGGTGGCCATGGCGTTGGACAGGGTTCCGATGGGCTGCTTCAGGTAGAAGCGCCAGCGGCTGGCCATGATGGCCCGGACCAGGGAAAGGCGCAGGTCCGTGGCCACATGGGCCACGGTGTAGCCAACCTGGCGCTTGGCCAGCAGGGTCAGGACGGCCTTCAGGGAAATGACCAGGATGGCAATGACCAGCAGGTTGCCCGTGGTGGCATCCAGTCCAAGCCAGTCGGCAAATCCCAGGGCAAGTTGTTCCGGCGCCGAAGGTTCCCCGTCGCCATTGGCATCGGTGGCCAGGGTGATCATGGACAACAGTGTGGACAAGCCCAGGCCATCCATGATTCCGGCAAGTAACAGGCAGAACAGGGTCAGGGCGCTGCGGCCCGGGTAGGCGCGCAGAAAGTCTGCCATCATGGCCGTGGTGCCCCGGCCCGGTTTGATGTCTGCCGGTTTCATCAGCGAAAGGCTCCCATCCGCCACATTTTCCACGCCAGGCCCCAGGCGGCCAGTCGCGGGTATCGGCGCATGGTGTCTGTGGGTTCGATTCGCACCCCGCTGTGGCGTTCGACTTTCCAGACAAGATAGTCGATGCCATTGGTAAACGTGCCGGCTGCCTTGAAAAGTCGGGCGAGGTTAAGGGTCTTTCCCCAGACCCGGCGAGCCGCCCAGTCCAGTCGGGAGGCCGTGTGTCTCAACGCTCCAGGCCGACTGACGACATCCTGGCCGGTGTCCGAACCCTGGTTCGATGGCTCCATGTCCACCCACTCGTGACCGGACAGGGCCAGGGGAGTCATGGCCTGGTAGAACGCCGAGTCCCGCTCAACCAGTCGGGCGGCCGATTCCGGCGGTTCCGGTCGCAGTTCGCAGCGATAGCTTGCTGCCAGAGCCTGGCTCCAGAAAAGCTCCGGGGTCCAGCGGCCGGGCAACAGCGAGGCAGCCTTGCCGGTAAATCGTCGGGCCGCCTCTGACCGGGCCCGGGCGATTTCCATCCTGGTCTGTTCGTCCCGGGCCCAGCCGATGCGGCAGGGCTGGGTGAACCGGGCCCAGAAATAGCCGTCCCGACCGCGCCGGGTACGGTTCTTGAACGCGGGCCAGGAGACCACGGCGTACTTGCAGCGATAAATGCCCCGGGCCGATTCGGTTTGCAGAAAGTACACGTTGGGCGGAAGAAGCCAGTTGGCCAGTGCCCCTGGCCCCGTGCCATGGAAGTCCCTGTAGCGGTGGGTGACGACGAGCAGGTCCACCAGTCCTTCACCCGGCTCCAGGTTTCGGCGGCAGGAGCCGTAGAAGAGGATGGCCCGGATGGACCCCTGGTCGTGTTTTTCAAGAATTTTCGAAACAAGAAGGTCGACGCCCTCCGGGATTGCCCCGGATTCCAGGTCTGCCTTCATCAACTCTGTCAGCATCAGGTCACCAGGAAGCGAATATCCGGGCCGGAGCGGATGACGACTTGCTTGTCGGGCCCGGCTTCCAGGTACTCTCCGTCCAGGCAGAAGGACTGCATCCCCTCGATGGTTACTTCGTTGCTGAGACCGCTGATGTAGCCCGAGCGTGCATTGGCTTCCGGCGGTAGCTGGCCCCGAAGCAGGCCAGGCAAACGGCGCCAGATCCGGGGGGCCCCGGAGGCAATGGCCGTGAACTGGAATCGTCCCTGACCACGGTCGGCGAACGGGTCAATGCCCTTGCCGATTCGATGCAGGGATGTGGCCAGAAGGATTCGGACCGGCCGTTCGAATTCACCCAACTTGCCGGCCCGGATGTGTGCCTTGAACGCCGGCAGGCGATTGCGCCCGGTCATGTGACCCATCAGGCTGCGGGCGACCTGGATCGGGGTGGTCAGCCGGCCGTCTCCGTTCGACTTGTTCCGGCGCACTTCGTGGGTGTCGCGAATAATCCGGTCGATCACGGCACCGGCAACAAAAAAGCCGTACTCGGCAGGGAGGTTGCCGGTTCGAACCTCCATGACCGGGCGGGTGATCGTTTCGCCGGACCTGGCACCATCACGGAAGATCGACTCCAGGTTTTTGCCAACCTGCCAGCCCCTGCGGTTGACATCATTGGCGGTCAGATTGGTCCGTCCGCCCCGGACCAGGTAAAGCAGGGGGAGCTTGCCGGAATCCCCCCGGTTGAGCAGCCGGGTCACCATGGCCTGAATGGTACCGTCCCCGGCCATGATCACCAGCACTTCGGGCCCGATTTCCAGCAGTTCGTCGAGTGCCGAATCGAAGGTGTCCGGACTGCTTGCATGAATGACCGGCACCCCTGCCGCCCGGGCGCCGTCGGTAACACGACGGACCTGACGGCCGCGGCGGTTTCGCAGGCTCAAGGGGTTTATGAGTACCGCGGCGGTAACCCGACCCGACTTGTTGTCAGCAGAATCGGCCATATTCTCTGCCAGGCCGATAGCCTGAACCGATAGGGGTCGAATGCATCAGAATTCCTTGAAAAACCAGAAGGTCCCCGGTCAGCGGGTGGATGCCCGCCACGCGGTCATGGCCGAGGCATCGCCGGAAGTACTTCGGGCACTGCGCAAAAGCTCCCCGACGACCTGGAAGAAGCTATCCCGGTTGACCCGGTGGTAGGGGGAGTCATCCGGCAGTCCGGAAACCAGTCGCGTGTGAGCCTTGCCCAGATTATGATAGGGCAGCCCCGGGAAGAGGTGATGCAATGCGTGATAGCGAAGGCCCACCGGGAACAGCCAGACGGTCAGCCAGGTCTGGCCGGATATATTGACCGAGTCCTCCAACTGCTCGACGTGGCTCATGGGCTGGCCCCGGTTGGCATAGCTGTGTGCCGCCAGGTTGCGAATCCAGTTCAGCCCCAGTGTCCAGGCAAGCAGAATCCAGGCCATTAACCAGTGGGTGCCGGTCATCGGGCCGAATACGGTCAGGGCCAGCAGCGCCATCAACCAGCCGAAGCACAGCCATTCCATCAGCGTCAGATGCCATTCCTCGTCCCGGGGAAAGCGCTTGCGGTAGTAGGGGTTGGAGACATAGGCCGAGGCCCGGGTCAGCAGCCATTCCCGCAGGCCACTATGGAAGTGAGAGGCGGGTCCGAGCACACCGAATCGCAACAGGGCCAGCAGTGGAAGCACCGGGATCTGTACCAGGTACTTCAGGGTCTCATGCAAAGGCGAGGACGCCAGGGGCAGATACTCCCCATCATCCGGGGTACCGAAGTGGGCGCGGCTGTGATGGCCGATATGGTTGCGGTACAGCAGCCATGGCATGAGAAGGGGAACGCCAAGCAGCAAATTCCAGGCCCGCTTGAACCACACCATCTGGTTGCGGCCCATGTGCACGATCTCGTGAATGAATGTACCGGCCCGGTAAAACAGGATTCCGGCCAGGACCAGCCCGGCTATCTGCCAGACCGAGCCGAGTGGGGCGGCAAAATACAACACGGTGAACGTCCAGGCAGCCCCCGCGCTCAAAAGCAGATCCGTCCAGTAGATTGCCGGCGAGCGCTGCATCAGGTCGGAAATCATGGAATGGGCCTGGCGAATCCAGGTGCGCTCCTGGCTGGCCGGGTCGGGCCGGGCAACGATGCTTTCAGCCGTTTGGGAATTCATAGTCCGGTTACCGGTTTGGCGATCACAGGGTCTGCAACCTGTCTATTGTAACTGATTGCTGTATTGTCGAACGGCAAACCACCGGTTCCGGCACTTACTGACGAGATCACTAATCAGCAGACATTCAGCGCTTCAGAGCCGGCCTCCAGCAAGGCGCGCGAGCGCAGACATAGCGGGACTGTTTCAAGCGAGCGGAACGCAGCTGGTGGCCGGCTCTGAAGTGCCCGAAGGGCTTGCCTCTCAGCGTCCGTGGACTGCGTTCTCGGCGCTTGATG
>SLIZ01000168.1 GCA_007135395.1 Wenzhouxiangellaceae bacterium
TTGGTAGTGTCGTGACCGACGAGGGCATGTACCTGAAACTGGAGGTGCCCGGCATCCAACCGAACCAGATCCAGGAAAGCGTGGCCCCGGTCGACGCCTCCGGAGTGGCCGAATTCTCCGGGCTCGTCATAAGCCAGCCCGGTGAGGACCTGCAGACTCGTTTTGTCCAGGTCGACGAAAACGGGCAACCGGTAGCAGACGGCCCTCTGGGTGGACTCAGTGTGCCGTTCTGGGTGCGTACAGACCTGATCTTCATTGATCGATTCGAGGAAGTCATTCCGCCTCGCTAGCCCGTCCCGCGAGGTAGCCGATTTTATCGGGTGATCCCCGGGATCACCCGATTTCGATTCCCGGCGCGCCTGCCGGGTCAGCCGGCACTTCCGCCTGATGTGGCATCCAAGGCCCAGGACGTACAATGTGTCCAGGATGCCCGCTCCCGGAAGCCACAGAATCAAACCATGCCTTCTTCCCGAAAATCCCCACCCAGACCGGACCCGCCGGGGCCGGCGGTATCGCCGGTAAAGTCGGAATGCGGGAATGAGACAGCAGTGCGCGGCGGACTGGAAGCGGAGATCCGGAGCTATCTGGATTCCGGTCAGCCGATCGGCGGAGTGGATCTCGCCGGGCACCTGGACGGCCTTCTGCTGGTGGTCGGCAAGACGCCGCCGGCAGTGCACCTGGAACTGATCCGGGTCCTGTTGCCCCTGCGCCCGGACCCGGAATCCCTTGCCGCAGCCTTGTGGTTGCCCCGGGTGTTCGAAACCGGAGAGATTCCCGGAACGAACGGGGGCCCGGTGGAGTCCGGTGTGGCCAGGCTCCTTGGCCAGTTCCTGACCCTGGGCCACTACGGCCGGACGTTTCTGCCCGAGGGCGAGGCGGCCAGTGCCGAGGGACTGCGGCGGCTGTTGCTGGCCCTGATCGAGGATGTCCGGGTCGTTTTGCTGGCCCTGGCCTGGCAGGTGGTTCGGCTGCGCAATGCCCGGGACCGGGATGGCCCGGTGCGGGAAGCCCTGGCCCGGGAGACTCGCCTGATCCATTCTCCCCTGGCCAACCGGCTGGGTATCTGGCAATTGAAGTGGGAGCTTGAAGACCTGGCCTTTCGGTACCTGGAACCGGATACCTACAATCGGATTTCCCGGTTGGTGGCCGAGCGCCGGGCCGACCGGCAGGCATTCATCGAGTCCTTCATGGCCCGTTTGCGCCAGGTCCTCGCCGAGTCCGGCGTGGAGGCCCAGGTGACCGGTCGGGTCAAGCATATCTACAGCATCTGGAAAAAAATGCAGCGCAAGGGGCTGGATTTTCACGAGCTGTTCGATGTCCGGGCGGTGCGGGTGCTGGTGGATGATCTGACCCAGTGCTACACGGTTCTCGGCCATGTCAACACCCACTGGCAGCCGGTACCCGGAGAGTTTGACGACTACATTGCCAATCCCAAGGGTAATGGCTACCAGTCGCTTCACACCGCAGTGACCGGGTCTGGCGGTCAGGTCGTGGAAGTCCAGATCCGTACCCACGACATGCACCGGCATGCCGAACTGGGAGTGGCCGCGCACTGGCGATACAAGGAAGGTGGCCCCCGGGACAGCAGTCTTGAAAACAAGATCACCGTAATGCGCCAGCTTCTCGAGGCCGGTGAGGAGGCTGTGGATGACAACAGCCTGCTGGAGAATTTCCAGAACCTGACCACCGAGGACCGGGTTTATGCGCTGACGCCCCAGGGCGAGGTGGTGGACCTGGCCGCCGGGGCCACGCCGCTGGATTTTGCCTATCACATCCATACCGAGGTCGGTCACCGTTGCCGCGGCGCCCGGGTCAATGGCCGCATCGTACCGCTGACCCGCCCACTGGAAAACGGCGATCGGGTGGAGATTCTCACTGCCCGGGAACCCCGCCCGAGCAGGGACTGGCTCAGTCTGCGGCTGGGTTACATCCGTACCGGCCGGGCCCGATCGAAGGTGCGCCACTGGTTTCGTACGGCCCGCCGGGAGGAGAACCTGGCCGCCGGCGAGCAGTCGATCCAGGCCGAACTGGAGCGCCTGGACCTTGCTGACAGGCCGCTGGAGGATGTGCTTGGCCGGTTCAACCTGAAAAGGATTGAAGACCTGTACGTTGCGGTGGGCAACGGAGATCTGACGGCTTCCCAGGTGGGCCAGGCGGTTGCCCGGGAAGCTGGTGAGCTGGATTCGGCCGAACTCCTGGTCCGTCGCCGGCCCGACACACGGCCCGACATGAGCGCCGATGAGGTCAGAATCGAGGGCGTCGGCAATCTGATGTACCAGCTTGCCCAGTGCTGTCAGCCCTTGCCGGGGGATGAAATTACCGGGTTCGTGACCCGGGGCAGGGGCGTGAGTATTCACCGGGCGGATTGCCGCGAGGCCGCCAACCTGGTCCGGCAGCATCCCGAGCGAATTCTCGAAGTGCGCTGGGGCGGATCACCGGCCCGGGAATATCCCGTGCGCATCCGGGTCATCGCCTGGGATCGCAAGGAATTGATTCGGGACATCGGCTCCACCCTGGCTGCAGACGGAGTCAGTGTTGCAGCCATGCAGGCTGCCCACGAGGATTCGGGGGAGGCACAACTGGAGCTGACCGTTCGGATCAGCGACTATGAACAGCTCTCCGGACTCCTTGGCCGGTTGAGCGGGCTTCAGGGCGTCATCCAGGCCCGGCGGGTTCGGGATTAGCCGAGTATTTCGTCGAGGGTCTTCCGGGCGGCGTCGAAGGAAAAATGGGTTCTTACATTTTCCAGGCCACCGTCGGAGATGCGTTCCCACAAATCCCGATCCCGGTAGCCCCGTTCGATGGCCTTGATGAAGGCCTCGGTGGTCTCGGCAACCAGTACATCCCTGCCGTCTTCCAGGTACATGCCCTCGGCTGCACACGGGGTCGCCACCACCGGCTGACCGTAGCTCATGGATTGATTGACCTTGCCCTTGACTCCCGCGCCGTAGCGCAAAGGGGCCAGGGCCAGCCGGCAGCCGTCCAGGAACGGTTCCAGGTCCGGGACGAAACCATGGACCACGATACCCGGCCGGGACAGGCTTTCTATCGCCGGGGGCATGCGGCTGCCAATCAGGTGCAGTTGCACCTTCGGCAGGCGCTCCTGTAAACCTGGAAAAATCTCGTTGGCCAGCCAGAGCGCGGCGTCCACATTGGGCGGATGCTGAAATCCACCCACGAACATCAAGTCACTGCGCTCTTCGAACCCCCGTCGGCGGCCCGGGATGTCGTGGATGTTGGAAAGCACGCGGATGTCAGCCCCGGGCTCGATGGATTCAAGCAAATCCTTTTCCGCCGGGCTGACCACCAGGGTCAGATCGGCCTGCCTGATCAGCCTGAGCTCCTGGTTGCGGGTCTTGTGTGCTGCCCGGCGCGCCGCGGCCGTTGCCCGGAGTTCGGCTTCCCTTTCCTCGCGCAGGAAGTGCAGGTCCACGGTGTCGAACAGAAAACGGGCATGGGGAGTGTAGTGGCGAACCAGGGGAAGTATTCCCGAAGCCACGTAGTGGCGGCTGGCAATGACGGCATTGAGACCGCCGCCATACTCTTTCAGCCATCCCTCGAGGCTGTCTGTGTGTGGGGCGAAAAGCGTTTGTACGCCCAATGCCTGAAGTCGACGGGAGTAGGCGCCATCCCAAGCCAGGTTTTCCGGCACGAAGGTAACCCTGAAGCCCATGTCCAGGCAGATCTTCAACACCGCGCACATTCGCAGGGATCCGGAGTCCTGATCCGGCGTGGGCGTGGTTGCATCGACGACCAGCACATGGCCGGCATGGTGATGGTGGCGAGCCCGGCGGACCTGCCGGATGGCCTGGGGACCGGGCACGGGATCCGGCTGCCGGGCCAGCTGCCCCTTCCAGCGTTGTGCGAACTTTTCCCGGTTGATGCGCTGGTAGCGTTTCGTGCCCGAGGTCTCGTCGGTTCCCGAGCTTATGCCCTCGTGGTGGACGATGGTACAGGCCGGCTGATAGATCACCCGGTAGCCCTTTTCACGGACCCGGAAGCACAGGTCGGTGTCCTCGTAATAGGCCGGGGCAAAGTGAGGGTCAAAACCTTCGAATTCCTGCCACAGGTTTTTCGGGATCGCCAGGCAGGCACCGGAAACGTAGTCTGCCGGACAGGCGAAGTTGTATTCCGGCTTCTCGGCGGTATCCCGGCGGCCATAGTTCCAGCCGCTGCCGTCGGAGAAAATGATGCCGCCTGCTTCCTGCAACATCCCGTCGGGATAGATCAGCTTGCCGCCGACAATTCCAGTTTCGGGAAACCGGTCAAAGGTTTCGATCAGCGCATCGAGCCAGCCTTCGGTGACGGTGGTGTCGTTGTTGAGAAAGACCAGGTAATCCCCCCGGGCCATTCTTGCACCCCGGTTGCATGCGCCGATGAACCCGAGGTTGGTGTGATTGCGCAGGATCCGGATTCCAGTGCAAGCCTCGAGAAATTCCCGGGTTTCATCCTGGGACGAATCATCCACGACAATGACTTCGAATGGCCTGGACCCGGCGGTCTTGCTGATACTGTCCAGGCAGGCCCGGGTAAAGTGAACCTGGTTGTAGACCGGGATCACAATGCTGATTTCCGGGTGGCCGGGGTCGGGCAGTTGGACGGGGACCAGGGGGGTGTCCGGGTCGGGGGTTTGTGACCGCAAGGGTGTTGGCACCTGACTGGTCGACGGGGGCTCGCTTTGCAACGACCAAAAGGCGTTTTTCAATCCCCGAAGGCGAATCTGGTGAAGCAGGCGGGCCACTGCTCCCGGCCAGTTCAACGGGTTTGCCAGCCCTCGCTGGCGTGCATTTCGTCCCATTCGGGTAGCCACCCGGATGGGGCGGGTTATTTTCCAGGAACGGCTTGCCAGGATCTGTGCCCTTTCGGCGGTTATGGCCTGGAGGTCCCGGATCCTGCCTTCCAGCTCTTCCTGGGTCTTGCGGCGCAGGGATTCGGTGGACTCCAGGTCCTGTTCCAGCGACCGTGCCCAGCGGGTACGTTGTCGAAACTGCCGTTCCATGGTCTCGGCCCATCGTGCCCGTCGGGCCAACTCACTTTCCCGGGTCTCGTCAGCTTGTCGGAGGCGTGTGTTCTCCTCCCTCGTCCGGGCCAGCATGTCGGAAAGACCGGCCAGGGCCGATTCTTCGACACCGGCGTTGGCCAGTCCGGGCAGACGCGCCGGCGGGGTCGGCGCCAGCTTGCTGTCGTAGGCGGAGATCATTTGAGCCACGGTCGGCTCGGTCGGGGCTTTCTCGGCCAGTTTCTCCAGTAGTCCGGGATCTTTCTCGAGCCGGGCAATCGCCTGGAACAGGGATTCCGGGTCGGGTTCGAACAGCACTCCGTCCCGGCCATCGACAATGCGTTCGGCAAAGCTGCCCAGTCGGGTAGCCACCGGAACGATGCCCAGGCTTCGAATCTCGCTCAAGGTGTAGTTGAAAGTCTCTGCAGTTGTCGAGAGGAACAGGGCGGCCTGGGGTCGGAGGGTTGCCAGGATTTCCGGCAGACGGTCATTGGCATATCGGTAGATTACATCCACACCGGCCTGGCCGAAGAATTCCATGCCGTGGCGACCACAACCGACCAGGGTAATCCGGGCCAGGGGTTTTATCCGTTCGAGGCTTTCGGCCAGGAGCTGACTGCCCTTGCCGGGGCTCAGCTGGCCGACGACGACCAGGTTCAGCCGCCCGTCCGCCCGGGGAGAGGACTGGAAGGCTGGAAGGGGTTCGGGCCAGCCCCGGAAACCGTGGGGAATCCGGTCGATGGCAAGCTCCGTCCGGCCTGTCAGCCAGTGCCAGCGGTCGATGACGCACTGGCTGGGTGCGATCAGCGCCGGTTGGTGCTTTTCGACCCGGTCAAGCCAGGCCCGGGTGAGCGCGGCCCAGTATTCCGGGTCCCGACGCTCGAACAGCAGTGAATCGCCATGGGCATCCAGCGCCCCGGACAGGTCCGGCTGGCCATCCCCGTCAGGGCTTTCCCCGGGGTCCCGGTCCAGCAGTGGCCAGGCCGGATAGTAGTCGTGCAGGACCACTGCCGTGGGAAGCCCGGTTTCCAGGGCCTGGAGACTGTGCCCGATCAGGCTGGAAACCAGGATGCGACCGACCTGAAAGCGGCGAATGACCGAATCCAGGATCGCCGGCCAGGTCGGATGGTTTTCCACCGTATCGGCAATCGCCGGCATCAGCGGCCATCGGTGAATCCTTCCACGGTCCGGGCCGGCGGCATACAGGGTCAGGTGCTTGCCGTAGGTCCGGTCTTCGAAATTCGAGCCGGCGGAAAGGACCAGATGGTGACTGCCGGATTCTCCGTTCTCGAGGTCACCGTCGTGCATGTCCCGAATCCAGCGGGCAATGCCGCCGCCCCAGTTGTGGGTGATATGCAGGGTGACTGGTCGTCCGTCCCGGCCTATGGCCGGCAGAGACCGGATGCCTTCGTCGAGCAGGGATCCGACGCCGGCCCGGATATGCCCCAGGGGCGGGGAGGGGGCTGCCTCCGACGGTCGGTCGCGGGATTCGGGAGGGGCCTGGACATACAGGGTGTCAGCCATCCACCCGTCCGACCGGATGCCTGCGGCCAGGGCTTCGATTGCCGCAGGACCAAAAGCCGCGCACCCCAGGGGCGGGCGATGGATGCCGAAACGCCTTTGCAGGCCGCACACGGAAACCAGGCTGTCGAAATCGGTATCCTCCGGGGCGGTTCCGAGGTCCATTTCGTGGAGGGGATCGGTGCGAACGTTGTAGTTGCCCGGCGCTACAACCGGAGCGGGGCTATCGGAATCTTGCAGGGCTGCTGCCATCCGGGGGACAAAATCCGCCGGGAGCTCCAGTCCGCTTCGAACTACCAGCAGCCAGCCATCGCCCACGCTTTCGGCCAGTGCACCAGCCCATTGTTCCGGGCTGCCGGGGGAAGCATCGACTTCGGCAAGCTCGATGGCCCCGGAGGGGCCGGCAACGGTTCCCCGGGGAGCAGATCCCTGGCCGGGCAGCCGGTCTGCTGCCTGCTCGAGCCAGTCCGGGTCGATCCGGCCGGACGAGTCGGGCAGCACAAAAAGAACCGGGTGCCTGGGCACCCGGTTTTCGTTTCGATCGTGGCGTGAGGATTCGGTCACAGCGAGGGCAGGGGGGTTTCCTGTTTTCGGTAGCCATCGGGTACGGCGAAAAGTGCATCGTCAAGTTCGTCGGTGCTCAGGTCCTCGAGCACGGATACGGAGCGTTGCTCACCATTCTGGTACTGGCGGGTTTCGACGGGAATGGTGCCCAGGGCGATTTCCGAGGAGGCGGCCATGCTGGTGCCCAGCATTCCATCGATACTTTCGACCATGTCCTTGATGTACTCCTGCATGGCCTGGATGGACTCCAGGTCCTGGCCGGGAATATCCATGGAAGCCGGTTCGACACCACAGGTCTCCATGAACAGCTTCCCATCGTGGAGAATACGCACAACCTCGCAACTGTGACCGGCGATTTCCCGGGTCTCGCCGGTTTCCTCGATGGTCTGTTCCGGGATGGAAGCCTGGATCTGGCGCTTGATTCCGCCCATCATCCCGCTCATCATTCCACGCATCTGTTCACGCTGGGATTCAGGCATGTCCTTGAGCGCATCTTCCATCACCCGTTCGATAAGCTTGTCCATGTCTCCCAGGGCTTCCATCAGTTCTTCGTCGAGTACCATGTATTCCTGCTTGTCGCCGTCAATGACAATCATTTCCCGCTTGTTGGTGTCGAACAGCGACCAGTTGCTGTCATCCTGGTCCAGGCGAATGATTCCGTTGCGGATCATGATGCTCTGAAGAGCCTCACCATCGCCCTCCACGGAATAGTTCAGGTGTACATCGGCCAGGGCGGGCGCGGCAACAGCCAGGCCGGACAGCATGCAAAGCACGGTAGCAAGACGTTTCATGATGAAGTTTCCAATCAGATAAGGAATCTTCCATTATCCTGCAACCCCCTGTAGAAGTCATCCATAAAAATGCCCAGGAAAAAGGCCCGAAAAACCTCCAGTAATGCCCGTCGACCCGGCGGGATATTCCGGCGTGTCCTGGTACGCCTGGGGCTATTCGGTCTGGGGGCCGTGATCGGGCTGGGGGTGCCCTGGGTCTGGTGGCTGGACCGGGAGGCGGGATTGCGTTTTTCCGAGCGGCAGTGGTCCCTTGCCAGTCGTGTCTACGCCCGGCCGCTGGAGTTGTATACCGGCACCCGGGTGTCTGCCGAGGACCTGGAGTTCGAACTCGAATCGGCCGGCATGAGCCGGGCGAGTCCGACCAGCCCGGGCCGCTGGAGCCGCAATGGCAACCGTTTCGATATCCATGTTCCGGAATTCGTGTTTGCCGATGGCCGCCAGCCGGCGGTTCGTTTCGAAGTCGATGTCCGGGAAGACCGGATCACCGGCCTTGCCGCACCGGCCGATGAGTCGATCGGGCTTGTGCGCCTGCCTCCCATGGAAGTGGGCGCGATCCTGCCGCTGGACGCCCGGGACCGGACCCTGGTGTCCCTGGCGGATTTCCCGCCCCTGCTGGTCACTGGACTCCAGGCTGTCGAGGACCGGCAGTTCCGGCGCCACCGGGGGCTGGACCCGAAGGCCCTGGCCCGGGCGGCCTGGAGAAACCTGGTTCACGGCCAGGTGGTGCAAGGTGGCAGCACCCTGACCCAGCAACTGGTCAAGAACCTCTACCTGACCCCGGAGCGCAGTCTGCTGCGCAAGTTCAACGAGGCGATCATGGCCCTGGGCCTGGAGCGACGCTTTTCCAAGGCCGAGATACTGGAGACCTACATGAACGAGGTCTGGCTGGGCCAGTCCGGCGGGCGGGCCATCCACGGGTTCGGTCGGGCCAGCGAGCACTATTTCGGCGTGCCGGTCCAGGCCCTGGGTCCGGAACAGATAGCCCTGCTGGTTGGCATGGCCCGGGGGGCATCCTGGTACCATCCCCGGCGCAATCCGGAGCGGGCGCTGGCCCGGCGAAACCTGGTACTGGACATGTTTCTCGAGACCGGGCTGATCGATGACGAAGAACACCGCCGGGCGGTGGACTCCTCCCTGGGGGTTCGCTCCGTGGAAGCCAGCAGTGCCCGCACCTGGCCGGCTTTCATGGACCTGGTCCAGCGCCAGCTTCGACGTGACTACCGGGACGGGGACCTGCGGGATTCCGGTCTGCGCATTTTTACCACGCTAAGCCCTGCGGCCCAGCGCCGGGCCGAGCAGGCCCTTGCCGACGGCCTGGATCAGGTCGAGACTACCAATAACCTGGCAGGGCTCCAGGGTGCCGTGGTCCTGGCCGATCCGGTCAGCGGCGAAGTCCGGGCCCTTGTGGGCGACCGGGATGCCAGCCGGGCCGGTTTCAACCGGGCCCTGGATGCCCGCCGCCAGGTGGGTTCGGTGATCAAGCCGTTCATCTACCTGCTGGCCCTGGCCGACCCGGACCGGTTCTCCCTTGTCACCACCCTGGAAGACGAGCCCATGAGTGTCCCACTGGCCGGCCAGCCGGACTGGCAGCCGAGAAACTACGACGGCAATTTCAACGGCCCGGTCCCGCTGATGAACGCACTGGTCCATTCCTACAACCTGGCCACGGTGCGCCTGGGTCTGGAAGTGGGGCTGCCGGGGCTGTTTCACCTGATGGCCCAACTTGGCCTGGATGCTGAAGTCACCTCCCATCCTTCTGTCCTGCTCGGGGCCCTGGACCTGACACCCCTGGAGGTCACCCAGCTTTATCAGCCCCTGGCCGCCGACGGCTATTCCACGCCGCTTAGAAGCATCACGGCGGTGGTGGATTCATCCGGCCAGGCCGTTGGCCGCTATCCCCTGCGCCTTCGGCCCATCGCCGAACGCCAGGCCCTTGCGCTGGTCAACTTCAGCCTCGAGCAGGCCGTGCAGGACGGGACCGGGTCCGGCCTGCAGTGGCAGCTGGGCAGGGAGGAGCTTTCCGTGGCCGGCAAGACCGGCACCACCAACGACCGGCGGGATGCCTGGTTCGTGGGCTATACTCCGGACTGGCTGGGGGTTGTCTGGGTTGGCCGGGATGACAATCGCCCCGCAGGTATCGGCGGGGCAACCGGGGCCATGCCGGTCTGGGCGCAGGTGTTTCGTCATTTGCCTGCAACCGACAGTCGGCGCAGTTGGCCGGATGGCATTGAATGGTACTGGGTGGACTGGCCGGAAAATCGCTTGTCCGCCGAGGATTGCCCGGGCGCCCGGGCCATTCCCTTTGTGGCCGGCTCCCAGCCTGTTGACCTGGCCGGGTGCCTGGACGAACCGCAGGATTCACCCCAACGTCGAAGATTCTGGAGAAGATGATGCAGCGCATTGTTGTCGTGACCGTTGTTATTCTGCTGGCTGCCTGTGCCGGTCAGCCCCCGGCGCCGGTTGAGCAGCGGGAGGAGCCGGTCGAAGAGCGCGTCCGCGCTCCGTCCCAGGACGAGGAGCGGGGCCTGCAGGTCTACCCACTGCGCAATCCGGCGGTCACCGAGCTGACCGAATCGGCCCGGGAGGCCGAGCGGGCCGGCGATCTTGACCGGGCCACGGTTCTGGTCGAGCGCGCCCTTCGAATCCAGTCCCGGGATCCGGAACTGATCCAGTACATGGCTGAACTCCAGTTGGCCAAGGGGGACTGGGAGCAGGCCGAGAACTACGCCGCCCGATCCTTCGATGTGGGTCCCCGGGTCGGGGAGCTGTGCAGCCGCAACTGGCGGACTATCCAGGTCGCACGGGAAGAGCAGGGCAAGACCGAGGGTGCCCGGCGGGCCGGTGAGCGGATCGCCGGATGCCCGGTGGAAGTGCCGGAACGGTTCTGAAGTCCGATCCAGTGGATCAGTGGTTTGCACCAGACGGCCCCCTGGCCGCGAAACTGTCCCGGTATCAGCCCCGTTCAGGGCAGGTGGCCCTGGCCCGGGCCATCAATGGGGCGCTTGAAACCGGCTCCAACCTGGTCGCAGAGGCTGCTACCGGTACGGGCAAGACCCTGGCCTACCTGGTTCCCGCCATACTTTCAGAAAAGCGCATCATCCTTTCAACGGGCACCCTGAATCTCCAGGACCAGTTGTTCAGACGGGACCTGCCCCTGGCCCTCCGGGCCCTGGACGCGGATGTTCCCGTGAGTCTGCTCAAGGGACGGTCGAATTATCTTTGCCTGCATCGGCTCGAACAGCACCGGCGCGACCCGAGGTTTGCCGAAGGTGAAACGGGAGCCGACCTGGAGCGGGTCCATCGCTGGGCAAGAACCACCCGAACCGGGGAAATGAGCGAACTGGAAGACCTGCCGGACCGATCACCGGCCCGCCCCCTGGTGACTTCCACCGTGGACAACTGCCTGGGCAAGGAATGCCCCATGTACAACGACTGTCACCTGGTCCATGCCCGACGCGCGGCCCAGGAAGCCCGAATCGTGGTGGCCAACCACCACCTGCTGTTTGCCGACCTGGCCCTGAAAAAGTCCGGGTTCGGGGAAGTTCTTCCCGGGTCCGATGCGGTAGTCCTGGACGAGGCACACCAGGTGCCGGAAGTGGCCACCCGGTTCTTCTCTTCCAGCGTCAGTGCCTGGCAGATCCGGCAACTGGTCTCCGATTCCCTGGCCGCGGCAGGCCAGACCGAGGGCGCCCTGGCCCTGGTGCGTGACCCGGTGGATGCGCTGAGGGAATCATGGCACGCCCTTCGGGGGCATTTTCACGGGCTGGCCGAGCGGGGGCCCTGGAAGGACCTGGAGTCGCTCCAGGAGCCCCTGGGGAAGCTTGCCGGGCGCCTGGACGGGCTGGGTGAGGTGCTCGACGCCCAGGCCGAGTCCAGTCGTGACCTGGCCAATTGCGCTGAACGGGCGCTGCGGATGCGCCAGGCGATGGCCGAACTGGATCGGGCAGGGGAAGATAAGGTGCGCTGGTGGACCAACCGGGGCGGCAATTTCAGCCTTAACCTCACCCCCCTGTCGGTGGCCGAGCCGTTCCGCGAACTGCGCGAAGAGCTTCCCGCATCCTGGATCTTCACCTCTGCCACCCTGGCCGTGGGCGACAGGTTTGATCATTTCAACCGGGCTCTTGGCCTGGAGGAGCCTGAAACGCTGATCGTCGACAGCCCCTTCGATTATCCGGGGCAGAGCCTGCTCTGGCTGCCCGAGGACCTGCCCGAACCGGGTAACCCGGCCCATACCGAAAAGCTGCTGGAAACCGTGCTGCCGATGCTGCTGGCGGCAGGGGGACGGGCGTTTCTGCTTTTTACCGCCCACCGCACCCTCAACCGGGCGGCCAAATGGTTGCGACAACACTGCGAGTTCGAACTGCTGGTCCAGGAAGAAGCACCCCGGGAAGTGTTGATCCGCCGATTTCGGGAAGCCCCGGGCCGGTTGTTGCTGGGAGCGGCCAGCTTCTGGGAGGGGGTGGACGTACCCGGCGATGCCCTGTCGGTGGTGATTATCGACAAACTGCCCTTTGCGGCACCGGATGACCCGGTCCTTTCGGCCACGCTCCAGGCCCTGAAGGAAAAGGGCGAGAATCCGTTTTCGAGTATTCAGCTTCCCCGCGCCGTGATCGCCCTGAAGCAGGGCGCCGGCCGATTGATTCGCTCGGCCACCGACCGGGGCGTGCTGGTTCTCGGCGATCCCCGCATCTCCAGCCGTTCCTACGGCCGGCTTTTCCTCAAGAGCCTGCCGCCCATGCCCCGTACCCGGGATGGCGACCGTGTACTGGAGTTTCTGAAGACTTGCCTGGGCGAATCCCGCGCCGGGTCTGGCCAGTCCCGAACCGCAGGAGGCCATCCATGAAGCTTCTGGCGATTGAAACCTCCACCGAAGCGTGCTCGGTGGCCCTTGGGGTCGGAAGTGAAGTGACCGAACGCCTTGCCCTGGAAAACCGGTCCCACGGGGAGCGGGTCCTGCCCTGGGTGGCTGAATTAATGGCCGGGGCGGAACTCGGTTACCAGGACCTGGACGGAATTGTCGTCAGCCAGGGGCCGGGGGGCTTTACCAGTCTGAGAATCGGCCTGGCGATTGTCCAGGGAATGGCCCTGGGTGCCGGGCTTCCGGTCTATCCGGTTTCTTCCCTGGCCACACTTGCGCGGGAGGGATTCCTTGCCCGGGGTCCGGGACACTTCCTGGCCATACTCGATGCCCGGATGGGAGAGGTCTATACGGGCGGCTACCAGGTCGGAGAGGGTGAACTCCAGCTTGTGGGCGAGGAATCCCTGGTCAGGCCGGCGCAGGTCGCCGTGCCGGGCCCGGGATCCTGGGCTGGTTGCGGTTCCGGTTTCCCGGCCTACCCGGGGATCCTGGAAAACGCCTTGGGTAGTGCCCTGGATGGGGTGGTCGAAGACTGCTGGCCCCGGGCCCGGTCCCTGTTGTCTCTGGCATCCACCGTCAACCCTCGCTCGCCTTCCGTACTCGAGCCGGTTTACCTGCGCGACCGGGTGGCCGGTTAGTAGCTCACTGGTTGTTCACCGACCGGTTTCAAGCCGGCCAAACAGGGCTTCGTATTTTTCCCCGATGCGTTTCCAGTCGAGCCGGCGGGCAAACCGATGACCGCCGTCACCCAGTTCCCGGGCCCGACGGGGGTCGGATAGCAGACCGGCGACGGCATCAGCAAAACCGTCATGATCGTCCCGGATGAGAAGATGCTGACCATCGGTCACCGGAATCCCCTCGCACCCCTTGCTGGTCGATACAACCGGCAGTCCTGCGGCGAAGTAGTCGAGAATCTTCATGCGGGTCCCCCCACCGGAGGCCAGGGGCACAGCGGCCAGTGTGCAGGCATGCAGTGCCGGGCCGAGTTCCTCGAGGCTGCCGGCAAAGTGGATTCGCTCCTGGTCGATTCCCGGCGGGGGCCTGGAACCAATGGCCAGCACATGGATGCCCGGGTGGGATTCGAACAGGCGGGGGAGAATCTCCCGGGCCAGGCTTTCAATGGCCTCGGCGTTGGGCGGGTAGGCAAACGTGCCGTGATAGACCAGTACCGGTGCGCCTTCCGGTATGCCGTATTCCGCCTCCAGGTCGAGCGGCTTTGCCCCGGAAATCCCGTCCACATCCACGCCATGGGGAATGACGCGGATACGGCCGCCATCGGCACCGTCGGCAACCAGTTGGTCCCGGTCAGGCTCGGAAACGCACACGACGGCATCCACCCGGTTGCAGGCATCAATCTCCATGCGCCGGAACCAGGCCTGCTGGCGTTGTCCCAGGTCCGGCAGCTGCTCGGCCAGCCGCCGGTACTCCACATTGTGCTCGACCAGTACCACCAGCCCGTCATTGAGCAGGCGTGCCTGGCGGGCAGACCGGGCGTAGGCGGGGAACTCGGCCAGGTAGATTCCCGCCTTGATTTTTCTTCCCACCCAGGCCGCACGCAGGCCGTAGAACGGGTCGAGCATGGGCCAGTAGAGAAACCCGTTGCTGGTCGGTCGGCCCAGCAACAGGTGGATGCCGTGGATCAGGGCCTTCGGCGGAGCCAGCAGGCGCAACCACAGGGGCAGACGGCGGGTCTCGAAGCGGCCGTCTTCTACTACCTGATAGCAGGCCCGGTCACCGGTCACGATTGCCACCGCCCGGCTTTGCAGGGCCAGGCTCCGGGCGGTTTCCAGGATGCGAACGGCGGCCCCATGGTCGGCAGGGAACAGGTCCGATCGGGTCACCACCACCACACCATTTCCGGAAATCTTGCGTCGAAAGGGACGAAGTGCCGCCCGGGCAATCAAGGCAGAAGCCGTGCGCCAGCCTCTGGTTTCATTATTGTCGACTGGCCGACTGGATTGACGGGATGCCGGGCCGGGCAGGGCGAATCGGCGGGCCGGTTCCGGGGCGGCCAGCCATCCGGCCAGTTCCCCGGTGGTGCGAGTGAAATCCAGTCGCTCCCGGGCCAGTCTTGCGGCACCTTCAGCCGCGGCACCCAGGTCGAGCTCTCCACCGGCCAGCGCCTGGGCAATCTCGACGGCCCGCGCCGGGCTGTCGGCCACCCAGCCGGCCCCGTATTCACTCACGGCTTCGGCCAGGGGAAGGTAGTCGTTGAGCAGAAGGGGGACGCCTGCTTCAATGAAATCGGTCGCCCGAAAGGACTGGCTGGCCCGCCTTTCGATGTTCTCATCGGCCAGTTCCAGGCCCAGGTGGGCATGACTCCGGATCCACCGGCGCCACTGGTCATGGGCCACGAAGCCGTGCCGGGTGGCATTGCCGGACAGGGTCGGCGAGTGCTCGCCGACCAGGTGCAGCCGGATGCCCGGTCCGGCCTGGGCCAGGGCTTCCAGCCAGTCGGTGGACTGGCGCCAGGGCCAGTCCCGGCCGCCGGTGGCCAGGTTCAGTTCCCCACCCGGCTGGTTCGGTCGGGTTTCGCTGTCCGGGTTGCACGACAGGGGAAGGATCAGTATCGGTGTTTTCCCCCTCAAGTCCATACCGGCACCGAGCAGCCAGGCATTCATCCAGCGAGCCTGTTGCCGGTTGCCGCAGATGATCCGGTCGGCACGGGCCAGGGCCTGGACATAGCGGGCAAGAAACCGGGTCGTTCCCGGCGGGTCTTCGAAGTGGTACTCAAGCGGGCGTGGGGCGACGCAGTCCACGGCCACCGGAATCCCCGGTTCGGCCGGCAGCCACTCCAGCAGTTCCCAGTAAGTACTCAGCACAGCGGTTGGCTGAATCTCATTGAGCGTGCCAGCCAGGGTCTTCGGGCCATCGAAGACGGCTTTTCCCCCAGACTTCCTGTCCCGCCACAACTGTCGAACCTCCAGGCCGTGATGGATGAGCCCGCGGCGGATTTGCTCAGCCCGGACCTGGTTGCCGGTGGCCGGGTGATCCGGCTCCAGCGGGGGTTCCGGGGTGATCAGGGCAATGGTCATGAAGCAGATCGTGGTCGGGAAGGTTCCCAATGGTAGCCAAAAACCCCGGCTTTCATGCAGCCGATTGCCCTGGGGCAACCTTCCGGAGGTGGAAGCCGGAACCCGGCGGCGGGAAGTTGTCCAACAATCGCGCTTTCCTACAGAGACCCTCCACTTGATCAAGAAGGCTTCCATTCTGCTGGCCCTGTTGCTGTCGGCTACGACCTGGGTTGCCCCGGTATCGGCCGAGCGGGTGCTGGAAATTCCCCTGACCGTGGATACCCATCATTTCCAGGCGCCCCTGGCCCATGCCCTGGGCATGGAAGGCACCGGGGAAGCGATTCTGGCCGCCGATACCTGCAACCGGATACGTATTTCCGACCCGCTGGTCGAATCTGCCTCGACAGGGCTGACCCTGGACATGGCTCTTCGGGCCGAAACGGGCACGGATGTCTTTGGTGGTTGCGTAGGCCCGGGACACTGGAACGGACGGATCCGGATCGATCTGGTTCCGTCCATTTCCGATGACGGGCTGGCTCTCTTGCTGCGCCCCGTGTCTGCCGAACTGCGCCATGCAGACGGCCGGACGGGCCTGATGACACGCCCGGCCCGGATCCTGGCCGAGCAGCTTATTCTGCCCCGGGTCGACAATGCCCGGCTGGATCTGCACGAACCCCTGCGGGGTCTTGATGATTTGCTGGCAAGCCTGCTGCCAACGGCCGGGCTGGCCGAGCCCCTGGTACACCGGTCCCGGCTTGCAAGCATCGAGACTTCCGACCAGGGCTTTCGGGCCGGACTCGAGATCCGGATTCCGGTCCGGGACGGCTTCGTGGAATCAGAGTCCGAGGCGATCTCCGAGCCGGTGTTTGATCCGGAAGAGCTGGTTCGGTGGGAGCGGATCGAAGACGAACTGGACGGCTTTCTGACCGTCATCATTTCCCGATTTGCCCGCCAGGCTGAGCAGGATGACCTGCGGCTGGAACTGCTGGGGGTCTTGCTCGATGCCCGGTATGCCATTGCCCGGGCCCTGAGCGAGGACAACGGCTCTGCCGATCCGGTCCGGACCCTTTTCGTGGAAAGCTGGGACCGACTCCGGCCCCATCTTCAGACGCTGGAGCAGGCCGGTATCTCTCCCGACGAGACGGGCTTCCGGCTGGCCGCATTTCTTGCCGGGGGCGACCTGATCGTGGCGCTTGACGAACTGGGTCCGGAATACGGACTGGAAATCAGCCGGGACGGTATACGCCGGCTGGCCCGGTTGCTCCTGGAAGAAGAGGCACCGGTATCCTTCGTGCCCCTGTCACTGGATGTGGACCCGGATTTTCGCAGCCTGTTCGGTTTCGACCAGGTCCTGCCTGAACCAGACCGGACCGCCATCTCCCGGGAGGCCGGACCGTGGCGCTGGTGGTATGCCTTTTTGTCGCCGGCCCATGCGGCCACGCGCCAGGAGTCCCCGGTCGATGCCCTGGCAGGCCTTGTACCTCGCCTGGCCATCCTGGACGAATATCTGGAACTGGTCTCGACCCTGCTGGCAATGACCGCCCGGGCCTGGCTGGACAACGGTGCCCGGGTGCCGGCTCAATACCATGAGCGCATGGAGCCCCTGATCCGTGCCACGGCCTGGAAGGAAAGCTGCTGGCGTCACTATGTGGGTACTTCTTCGGAGCCTACGGTCATCCGCTCTCCGATCGGGGCGGTAGGCATGATGCAGATCAACGGTCGGGTCTGGCGCAGTATTTATGATATCGACCGGCTGGAGGCGGACATGAAATACAACATTACCGCCGGCATCGAAATCCTTGAACATTATCTGGTCGACTACGCCATTCGCCGGGGCGAACATGAACAGCCCGGTGGAGTAGACAACCTGATCCGCGCAACCTATGCCGCCTACAACGGCGGCCCGTCCCACCTGGCCCGGTATCGGCGGGATGAAACCCCGGGGCGACTCAGGGCCATCGATAACGAGTTCTGGCACCACTACCAGCACATGAAAAGCGAAGGCTGGCCGGATGTGGGCACCTGTTATTCGGTGGACCGATAAAAGGTCTGACCCCGGGGCTGGATGAATACGGTCAGATCTTTTTCTTCCACTGATAAATCCACTCCAGTGCTTCCCGGGGGCTCAGGGTATCCGGGTCCAGATCTTGAAGCGCCTTGAGAAGGGGGTGGGGTGCTTCTTCAGCCTGTTCCATCGGGCGGGCAGCGAACAGGCCGAGCTGGGGAGACGTGGAATCCCGGGATTCCCGCTCCAGCCGATCCAGATGTTTGCCTGCCTGGTCGATGACTTTTCCGGGCACACCGGCCAGGCGCGCAACCTGGATGCCGTAACTCTGGCTGGCCGGCCCTTCCCGGACCGTGTGCAGAAACACGATCCGCTCACCGTGTTCCCGTGCATCCAGGTGGACATTGGCGATGCCTTCATGGTCGGTGGCCAGGCGGGTCAGTTCACAGTAGTGGGTGGCAAA
>SLIZ01000029.1 GCA_007135395.1 Wenzhouxiangellaceae bacterium
ATCACCACCACGGCAGCGCCGTACATGCGGATCTTCCGTGCCTGCTCGATGAAAGGTTCCTCGCCCTCCTTGAGGCTGATGGAGTTGACGATCCCCTTGCCCTGAAGGCACTGCAGTCCGGCCTCGATAACCGACCACTTGGATGAATCAACCATGACCGGAACCTTGGCAATATCCGGCTCGGCGGCGATCAGGTTGAGAAAGGTCACCATGGCCTCTTCGGAATCGAGAAGGCCCTCATCCATGTTCACATCGATGATCTGGGCGCCGTTTTCAACCTGCTCGAGGGCAACTTCAACGGCTTCATCGTACTTGTCTTCGGCGATCAGTCGCTTGAAACGGGCCGAGCCGGTGACGTTGGTTCGCTCTCCGACGTTGACAAAACCCAGTTCCGGCGTGATGACCAGCGGCTCCAGGCCGCTGAGACGGGTATAACGTTTGCTCATGCTTTCACTTCCCTTGGTTTGGCGCCTTCGGTCAGTTTGACGATGGCTTCCAGGTGGGCCGGTGTGGTGCCGCAGCAGCCTCCCAGAATGTTCAGCAGTTTGTCGTCGATGAAGGATTCAAGCTGGTCGGCCATCTGCTCCGGAGTCTCGTCATATTCGCCCATCTCGTTGGGCAGGCCGGCATTGGGGTGGGCGGTCACGTAGCATTCGGCCACCTTGGACAGTGCTTCCACGTGGGGCTTGAGCTGGCGTGCGCCAAGGGCGCAGTTGAATCCCACACCAGTGGCGCCGGTGTGATTGACCGAATAGTAGAACGCTTCCGGTGTCTGGCCCGAAAGGGTTCGCCCGGATGCGTCGGTAATGGTCCCCGAGATGAGCAGGGGCCAGCAGGCCTGTTTTTCCTCGAAAGCCTTGTTGACCGCAAACCCGGCGGCCTTCGAATTGAGGGTGTCGAAAACCGTCTCGATCATCAGCAGATCCGCGCCGCCTTCGAGCAGGGCAATGGTCGCCTCGTAATAGTTCTCCACCAGGTCGTTGAAGGTCACCGCCCGGTAACCCGGGTTGCTGACGTCCGGCGAGATGGACGCGGTTCGGTTGGTGGGTCCAAGAATCCCGACGGCAAAGCGCGGCTTGTCCGGTGTCTTCTTCTCGAATTCATCGCACGCCTCCCGCGCGATGCGGGCGCCTTCACGGTTGAGGTCGAGGACGTAGTCCTCGGTATCGTAGTCGGCCTGGCTGATTCGGTTGGAGTTGAAGGTGTTGGTTTCCACCAGATCGCAGCCAACCTCCAGGAACTCACCATGGATTTCCCGGATGATGTCGGGCTGGGTCAGCGACAGCATGTCGTTGTTGCCCTTCATGTCCGAGCCGTGGTCGGTCAGCCGGTCACCCCGGTAGTCTTCTTCGGTCAGTTTTCGCTGCTGAATCATGGTGCCCATTGCACCATCGAGCAGTAAAACCCGCTTGTTCAGTTGTTCAAAAAGGGCCTCGGCCCGGTCCGGATTGTTCCAGGGAAGTGCGCTCATGCTTTCTCCGCCAAAAATATGATGATCTGAAAATGTGGAGGCTTGTGCTCCGTCGATTCGGTTCTGCAGTGGACGACCTTCAGGCCCGCCTTTTCCAGGTAGCCTTTCAGCCCGGTCTCGGTAAAGCCGAGGTTGGCGTGCCCGAAAAGCGTCACCTGTTTTTCATGTTTGTGTTTCATGATGGTTGCACCGAGCAGGCGTCCACCCCCGGCAAGTACCCGGGAGGCCTCCAATACAACCTGCTGCGGCTCGTCGCTGTAGGTCAGCGCGTGGAGCAGCAACACGGTATCAAAGGCATTGTCCTCGAAGGGCAGGGCATGCATGTCGCCCAGCCGGAAGAACACGTTTTTCTTGCCCTTCATCCGCCTGGTGCCGGCAGTGACGATCTTCTCGCTGACATCGATACAGTCGATCCGCTCGGCCTGATCGGCCAGCAATTCGGCCATGATGCCGTCGCCGGAGGCCACATCGAGCAGCTTTCCGGGCCGAATCAGCCGGGCCAGGGCCCGGGTGGTCGATTCCCAGGTCCGCCCCGGGGAATAATGGCGCTCCATGTCGCCGGCCACGCTCTCCGGCCAGTTGCCACCACCTTTTCGATTAAGCAAAACCTCGGCCAGACGTTCCCGATCACCGCCCAGGAGGCCGTCATCGAGTTGCTTGCGCATGACATGCCAAAGGCGGGTAAGGGAATGGTCCCGGTTGTTGTCGGCAATGCGATAAAACACCGACACGCCGGCCCGGCGGTCGGAAACCAGGCCTGCTTCCCGCAGCTTTGCCAGGTGGGTCGAAACCCGGGGCTGGGCCAGGCGAGTGACCGCCGCCAGTTCGGCGACCGTCAGTTCCTCGCGCTCGAGCAGGGCAAGCAGCCGGATGCGCGTGGCATCGCCGAGCAATCCGCAATTTTTTGCCGCAGATTCGAGGTCGATGGGTATATATCCTTCTATCGCGATTAAAGGATATTGTAGCATGGGCGCGACCTGACAACCACCCGGCCCCCGTCTGGGAAGCTAGAATCGATCCTTCCATCGTCGGATCACACCGAATACGGTCGCGGGCCGCTCATCAGGCATCTCCTCCCGACCCCGGGCGGCCTCGATGACGGACGGTTCCCGGGTGCGAAAGAAGGGGTTGACCTGCCGATCCCGGCCCAGCGTCTCGGGCAGGGTCATCCGGTCCTGGCTGCGAAGCTCCCGGACCTGGTTCATTCGCTGCCTGAGCGCCGGGTTGTCCGGCTCGACCTGAAGGGCGAAACGGCAGTTGGATTCGGTGTATTCATGGCCGCAGTAGAAGCGGGTCTCGTCGGGCAGCCCGGCCAGCTTGTCCATGGATGCCTGCATCTGTTCCGGCGTGCCCTCGAACAGCCGGCCGCAACCGGCAGAGAACAGGGTGTCACCGGAAAAAAGCATGCCCTGGCCGTGAAACACAATATGGCTGCGGGTATGGCCGGGGGTCTCCATGACCTTCAGTTCGGTATCCAGACCGGGCAGGGCAATGCTGTCTCCTTCCCCGACGGTTTCCATGTCTGCAGGCATTCTTTCGTCGTCGGGACCCCAGGCCGGGGCCGGATGACGGTCCCGGATCCCGGCCACCCCGCCGATGTGATCCGGGTGGTGGTGGGTCAGGAGCAGGCCGGTGAGGTTCAGTTGACCGGCTTCGAGAAACTCCAGGGCCGGGCCGGGCTCCCCGGGGTCGACAAGCACACAGTTGCTGCCCTGGACCAGGGCCCAGATGTAGTTGTCGTTCAGCGCGGGAATGGCTTCAACGTGCTGGTTCATGGCAATCGCTCCAGGGGTCGTGTCTGGTATCCTTTGGCCATCATTCTAACGGGCATTTTCGATCATGCTGCCAGGATTTCCCGGCCTTCAACGGATTGAGAACAGGATCGTTCCCGAAACGGTCCGGGAGGCTGGCGCGGCCTGGATTCTGGAGATCTCCCCGATGGCCAGTCCTTCGCCAGCCCTGGACCTGCCCAGGCTGCGTTGCCTGGTCAACGCCGATGGAATCGGCTGGCCGGTCCAGGCGCACTTCGATGCCCTTCCGTTTGCCGACGAATCCCTGCCGGCCGTCCTGGTCCGTCATCTGCACCAGTCGGCTTTCTCAACCCCGTTGTACGAAGAAATCCGGCGCTGCCTGATTCCCGGGGGCTTGCTGATCAGCGTCAGTGCCAGCCCCTGGCACCCGGCGACCTGGCGGGTCCTGGGGTTCAGGGCTGCCCGTCTTCCAGGGCCGGTGCGGCTGCAGACGCTTCATCTGAGAATGGGGCTCAAACCCATGCAGGTGGGGTTCGAATCCCTGAGCCAGCTGATTCCCCTGGCAAGTCGCCTGGTGCTGGTGGCCTCCCGCAAGCCGCCGCGACCGGGTTCGGTCCACCGACTCAGGTTTCAGCGCCAGCCACCCCGGGGTGCGGCCGCGGCCATAAACAGTTGGTGTCGTGCGGCATGACCCGGACCGTAGAGATTTATACCGATGGTGCCTGCCGGCACAACCCGGGCCCCGGGGGATGGGGTGCCATCCTGCGCTGGAACGGCCACGAGCGGGAACTCAGCGGGGGCGAGAATCCGACCACCAACAACCGCATGGAGATGATGGCGGCCATCCAGGCCCTGGAATCCCTCAAACGACCCTGCAAGGTGATTCTGGTGACCGATTCCCAGTACGTGCGCAAGGGCATCACCGAGTGGCTGGCCAACTGGAAACGGAACAACTGGAAGACCGCGGCGAAGAAACCGGTCAAGAATGCCGATCTCTGGCGCCGGCTGGACGAGGCCGTCGGCCAGCATGAAATCCAGTGGAAGTGGGTCCGGGGCCATTCCGGCCACCCGGAAAACGAACGGGCAGACGAGCTGGCCACGGCCGCTGCCGATCGGGTGGCGTAGTGGTCCTTCAATCGTGAGACAGGTCATCCTGGATACCGAGACCACCGGCCTGGAACACGCCCAGGGGCACCGGATCATCGAGATCGGGGCGGTGGAAATGATCGAGCGGCGGCTGACCGGCCGTCGGTACCACCAATACCTGAACCCGGATCGGGAGGTGGACGAGGGGGCCATGAATGTCCATGGCATCAGCAACGAATTTCTTCTCGACAAGCCGCGTTTCCCGGATATCCACCAGGCATTCCTGGAATTCATCGAGGGCAGCGAGTTGCTGATTCACAACGCGCGTTTCGATGTGGGCTTT
Organism: Wenzhouxiangellaceae bacterium; assembly: GCA_007135395.1. Taxonomy (GTDB): domain Bacteria; phylum Pseudomonadota; class Gammaproteobacteria; order Xanthomonadales; family Wenzhouxiangellaceae; genus SLIZ01. The sequence continues at coordinate 4,652 of SLIZ01000029.1, forward strand.
CTTGATGCGGAGTTTGAAGCCATGGGGTCGGACCTGCGCATCGCGGATGTGGCCCGTGTCACCGATACCCTGAAGCTCGCCGCGGAATTCCATCCGGGCCAGCAGAACAACCTGGACGCCCTGTGCCGACGGTACGACATCGACAACAGTAGCCGAACCCTTCACGGGGCCCTGCTGGATGCGGAAATCCTGGCCGAGGTGTTTCTGGCCATGACCGGCGGGCAGACCGACCTGGCCCTGGATGTCAGCTGGCAGACCGGTCCGGGTTCGGGAGTCGACCGGCAGAATCTGGATCTGTCGGGCCTTGAAGTGGCCCGCCCGTCAGACGAGGAACTGGCCGCTCACCGGCAACGGCTTGAATCCATCCGGGACAAGGCCGGTCACTGTATCTGGCTCGATGGGGCTCGGAAGTCTTCCGGTTAATGGTCTGTCTGATTCCCTGTCCCACCGGCGGGAACACCATTACTAACGAGATCACTAATCAGCAGACATTCAGCTTGTCTCTCAGCGTTCGTGGCAAGGCGTCGGCGCGCCAGGTGTAGCATGGTCTACATCAAGCGCCGAGAACGCAGTCCACGGAC
>SLIZ01000213.1 GCA_007135395.1 Wenzhouxiangellaceae bacterium
AAGCCGGGTCCGGGATTTCCCCGTGCGCTACCTGCTCGAGTTCATGGCCAATCACGGAATGCTGCAACTTCGGGGCCGGCCCAGGTGGGAAACCATTGACGGCGGCAGTCAGGCATACGTACAGGCCGCCCGTGAGCAATTCCCGGGTCGGCTCCTGCTGGGCACCCGGGTACGGGAAATCCTTCGCACACCGGCCGGTGTGCGCATTCGCACCGAGCGGGGGCAACTGGAAGCCGACCAGGTGGTCCTGGCCTGTCATTCCGACCAGGCCCTGGAATTACTGGGTGATCCGTCTGCCTCCGAACGTTCGATTCTGTCGGCCATTGAATTTCAGCCCAACGAGGTGGTGCTTCACAACGATGCAACCCGGTTGCCGGCCAACCCGATCGCCCGGGCAAGCTGGAACGCAATCCAGGGCGAAGATGACGGTGCCGGCTGCTCGGTTTCCTATTCCATGAATCACCTGCAGGGTGTTCCCGGCCCCGTGCCCTGGATCGTGTCGCTTAACCAGACCAATCGCATCGACCCGGGTCTTGTTCATGCCATTCGTCGCTACTCCCATCCCGTGTTCACCCCGGAAGCCATTGCGGCCCAGGATCGCTGGGTGGAGATCAACGGGATCAATCGGACCTGGTACTGCGGTGCCTGGTGGGGCTGGGGGTTCCACGAGGACGGGGTGAGATCTGCCCGACGGGTTATCGATCGAATCGATGCTTCCATGGCTCGCGCAGCCTGACTTTGATGTCCGACAGAAGTGCCCATCCCTTCTCCCGGCCGGGGCTGGCCAACGGCCGGGTATGGCACTACCGGCGCGGTCCCGGGATCCATCGTTTCGCCTACCGGCAGACCATGACCCTGCTGGACCTGGACGGGCTCCGGGAGACCTTTTGTCAAAGCCGGATGTGGACGATGTCCCGCCCCGGGCTTGTTCGCTTCTATCGGCCCGATTACATGGATCCTTCGGTGCCCGATCTGGCCGAGGCAGCCCGGGCACGTGTCGAAGACAAGGTCGGTTTCCGCCCCGACGGGCCCGTCTACTGGCTCGGTCATCTGCGCCAGTGGGGAATGTGTTTCAACCCGGTCAGCTTTTACTTTCTCCAGTCCCGGGATCGGCGGCAGCTGCAGTTCATCCTGGCCGAGATCCACAACACGCCCTGGGGTGAGCGCCATGTCCATGTGCTTGATTGCCGCGACCAGGCCGGACCGGAATACCGGTTTGTCTTTGCCAAGGAATTCCATGTCTCTCCCTTCCTGCCCATGGATCTTGCCTACGACTGGCGTTTCCGGCTGGCCGAGGAACGGCTGGATGTTCACATGGAGGTGATGGATGGCGATGCAGTCTTGTTCTCCGCCGGACTCGGTCTGGATATCGAACCGCTGACCCCGCGCTTGATGACGGCCATGCCGTTCAAGTATCCGTTCATGACCCTGCGGGTAGTCGCAGCCATTTACTGGCAGGCGATGTGCCTGTGGTGGAAGAAGACACCATTTTATGCCCATCCGGAAAAAACCGGCAAAGTCACGACAGGGCTGGAGAAGGAAAGATGATGGATGAAAGTATTTCCAGGCAGGCGCTGATCAAGCCCCGCAGTGGCAGCCGAATGGATCGCCTGTTTCGGCGCCAGGTACTGCGCCGTCTGGACAAAGTCCAGGGCGGGCGGCTAATGATTGTGGATCGATGGTCTTCTGACCGGAAGACTTCGACGGCCGGCAGTCCCGGGTCACTGGATTGTCGAGTAGTGGTGCACGATCCGGTGTTCTGGCGAATGCTCGCCACCGGCGGATCCCTGGGGGCAGGGGAGGCCTACATGGCCGGGGTCTGGGACTGTGAGGACCTGACCGGCCTGGTGCGCCTGTTTGCCCGCAACCGGTCCCTGCTGGAGACCATGGACGGCGGCCTGGCCAGGCTGACCGGTGCCATGCTTCGGGTCTGGCACGGATTCAATCGCAACAGCCTGCGGGGCAGTCGGAACAACATTGCCGCCCACTACGACTTGAGCAACGACTTTTTTGCCAGCTGGCTGGATTCCCGGATGATGTATTCCAGCGCCGTGTACGAAACCGGCCGGGAAAGCCTGGAGGAAGCCCAGGAGATCAAGCTGGATCGAATCTGCCGGCGGCTGGACCTTCGCCCGACCGATCACCTGGTGGAGATCGGAACCGGCTGGGGCGGTCTGGCCATTCACGCTGCCTCGAATTACGGCTGCCGGGTTACCACGACGACCATCTCCCGGGCCCAGTTCGACCTGGCTGCCCGTCGAATTCGCCAGGCGGGCCTGGAAGACCGGATTACGCTGTTGCTGGAGGATTATCGGGCGCTGGACGGGTGCTACGACAAGCTGGTTTCCGTCGAGATGGTCGAGGCCGTAGGCCACCAGTACCTGGATACCTGGTTTGCAAAGCTTCAATCCCTGCTCAAACCCGATGGCCTGGGGTTGATCCAGGCCATTACCATCGAGGACTATCGCTACGCCCGGGCACTCAAGACGGTCGACTTCATCAAGCGTTACATCTTTCCCGGAAGCTTCATCCCCTCGGTCAGCGCGATTACCGGGAGCATGGCCCGGGTCACGGATTTCAGCGCCATCGGGCTGGAGGACATCGGCCCAAGTTATGGGCTCACGCTCAAGGCCTGGCGGGAGCGATTCGAGGCGGCCTGGCCGGAAATCCAGGCACAGGGGTTCGATGAAGGATTTCGCCGGCGCTGGCGTTTCTATCTGGCTTACTGCGAGGGCGGGTTTCTGGAACGGGCGATCAGTGATATCCATCTGTTGATTGCCCGGCCGGGTTACTCCACCGCTGGCTGGCAGCCCCCGGAATGAGGGGCCTGACCCTGAACAACGGCATCAACCAGTTGCTGTTCCAGGTTTGTTACTTTGCCTGCATCCTGGGTGCTGCCAACGGTCACCTCTGGCCAGGGTTTGTCGCGCTTGGTCTGCTGGGCTTGTGGCAACTGGCCCCGTCCCGGCGTCATCCGGCGGACATTCCCGTGGTTTTTCTGGCCCTTTTCGTCGGAGCAATCGTCGACTCGACCTGGGTGATTTCCGGACTGGCCGCCTACAGCCTGGCCTGGCCGAGTTCGGAACTGGCACCGGCCTGGATACTGTTTCTGTGGATGGCCTTTGCCCTGACCATCAATCACAGCCTGGGTTTCTTCTCCGGCCGGCCATGGCTGACCGCGGTCTTTTTCGGCCTGGGTTCCCCCCTGTCGTTTTACTTCGGCAGCCGCGTGGGCGCGGTTCAATGGCTGGCCCCGGAGGTGGTGGTGATTGTTGTCCTGGGCCTGAGCTGGGCCATGCTCATACCCGCCCTTTATGCTTTCAGCCGGTTCTGGACCGGCTTTTCCAATACACAAACGCTGCCGGAAGCAGCGGCTGCCGGAGTTATTGATGAGTCAATTGATTGAATGGGCCGAAAAAGGCCGGGTTCCGGATTTTCTGATTCGCCAGGGTATTCGGATGCTTCTTCGCAAGCGCCTGGCCGACGAGGCTGCAGGGGATGTTGAGGCCCGGTCTCGCAACTTCCGGGACCTGGTTGAAATGCTTCGAAGCTCGGCCATTGCCGAGGAGATCGAGGCGGCCAATGCCCAGCACTACGAGGTCCCGGCGGCGTTTTATCACAAGGTCCTTGGTCGGCGCCTGAAGTATTCCAGTGCCTGGTGGGGGCCGGATACACCGGACCTGGATGCTGCCGAGGAGGCGATGCTTGAGCACGCCGGCCGGCGTGCAGAGCTGGCCGACGGCCAGGATATTCTCGAGCTCGGGTGCGGTTGGGGGTCCCTCACGCTCTGGATGGCCAGCCGTTATCCCCAAAGCCGAATCACCGCCGTATCCAATTCCGCCTCCCAGCGGGAGTTCATCGAGGCCCGGGCAGCCGAGGAGGGAATCGACAACCTGGAAGTGCTGACCCGGGATGTGAACCATCTGGAACTGGACCGGAAATTCGACCGGGTGGTTTCGGTGGAGATGTTCGAGCATGTACGCAACTACCAGTTGCTCATGGAAGCCATCGGTGGTTGGCTCAAGCCCGATGGCAAGCTGTTTGTGCACATTTTCTGTCATCGATACCTGGCTTATCCCTTTGTGCCCCAGGGGGCCGGCGACTGGATGGCCCGGAATTTTTTCACTGGCGGGCTGATGCCGTCAGCCGATACCCTGTTGTGGTTTCAGGATGACCTGGCAATCGAAAAACGCTGGCTGATGAATGGGCGCCACTATGCGAAGACCGCCCGGGCCTGGCTGGACCGGCTGGATGGTGCCCGCGATGAGGTGGTCGATATTCTCGCCGCCGGCCACGGGCGGGAAGCTGCCGTTCAGGCTCGTCGCTGGCGCATCTTTTTCATGGCCTGCGAGGAATTGTTTGCCTTTCGTGGAGGCAATGAATGGCTGGTTGCTCACTACCTGTTCACACGACGTTGATTGGTCCGGCCCATAGAATGGTGCGATGAGGCCGTTCAACGCGATACTCAGGGGCGGAATACAGACCAAGCTGGTTCGTGTATTCATCCTGCAGATTCTGGCAATCAGCGTGGCCACCATGCTCGGCGTCTATGCTGCCGCCGTGGTGGTGGAGAACGTGCTGATCCGGGAGGCCCTGCGGGGGGAGGCTGAACATTTCTGGGCCCTTCGCCAGGAAAATCCCGACCAGCCCCTGCCCGATACCAACAACCTGACAGGCTACCTTGCCTCTGCCGGGGATTTCACCCGGGTGCCGGAGTGGCTGACCGACCAGCCGCCAGGCTTCAAGCGGCTCAGCCTGGCAGGGGAAGATGATCCCATTGTTCATGTCAGTGAGCAGGGCGATGAGCGGCTGTTCCTGGTTTTCGACGAGCAGCAGGTCATGGGCCTGGCTTTCTATTTTGGTGTGGCACCGCTCACCGCGGTCCTGCTGCTGATCTACCTTCTGACCTGGTTCGGCTACATGATGTCCCGCCGGGCGGTCTCGGCTATTGTCCAGCTTGCCGATCGGGTCGGGCGGTTCGATTTCCGGAAAGACAAGATCAGCGATCTGAATGTTGAGGAGTTCGCAGATACCAGCGACCCGGAAGTCCTTTCCCTGGCCAATGCCTTCCAGCAGTTCACCCAGCGCCTTGAGTGGTTTATCCAGCGCGAGCGCAACTTCACCCGCAACGCCAGCCATGAACTTCGCACGCCCCTGGCGGTGCTCAAGAGCAACGTGGAACTGATCAAGAAATACCCGGATGCCCCGAATCGGGAAAAGGTC
>SLIZ01000088.1 GCA_007135395.1 Wenzhouxiangellaceae bacterium
CCCCAGACCGTACCAAACAGGCCCACGTAGGGGCTGGTCGACCCCACGGTGGCCAGGAAGCTCAAGTTGTTCTCGAGCCGATCGAGCTCGCGCATCATGGTCACCCGCATGGCCCGGGAAGCCCCATTGGTCAGGGTATCCGGGTGCAGGTGCTTTTCCTGGCGCAGGCGGGAAAACTCCCGGTAGCCGGCTTCGAAGATGGCCTCGATTCCACCCCGTTCCCGGTTTTCCGCGGCGCTTCGATCATAAAGCTGGCCAAGATCGGCGCCGGACCAGAAACGTTCCTCGAAATCCACGGCGCGCCGCTCGGAGCGTTTGAGGATGACGAATTTACGGTAGATGACAGCCCAGGAGGTCACCGAGGCCAGGATCAGGATTATCATGACGGCCTGAACCAGGGGACTTGCCATCAGCATAAGTTCCCAGACGGGGATTTGAGAATTCATCGCAGTTCCGTTTTCAGTTTTTTGAGTATTTCTTCCGGTGCCCGGGCCGGCCGGAAAGCCGCCGTATCCAGGCTGGCCACGCGCACCCGGGCAGCCGCCAGCAACTTGCCGTCACCGCGATGGATATCCTGGGTCACGGTCAGGCTTGCGGCACCGAGCGATTGGAGTACAACACTGATGTCAAGTTCATCATCCAGGTGTGCCGGATGACGGAAATCAATTTCCACCCGGCTGATGGCGAAAAACCGCTGGTATCGCTCTTTCAGCTCCGACTGGGCAAAGCCGTGACTTCGCAGCCAGTCGCTGCGGGCCCGTTCCAGGAAATTCAGGTAGCGGGCATGGTAGACCACCCCGCCAGCATCCGTGTCTTCCCAGTACACCCGTCCTGTCCAGCTAAAAGCCATTTGGATGTCAGTCCTGTCCTGTATCGAAAAGATCGGCGCTGGCCCCTTCCATGCCCGGCGGAGGCTTGAGCCCGAAATGCCGCCAGCTTCGCCCGGTGGCCATGCGGCCCCGGGCGGTTCGAATGAGAAAACCCTGCTGGATAAGAAAGGGCTCGATGACATCCTCGATGGTTCCGCGCTCTTCGGAAAGAGCTGCAGCCAGGCTTTCCACGCCCACAGGCCCCCCGTTGAAATGTTCGATGACTACCTGGAGCAGGCGCCGGTCCAGGGTGTCGAAACCCTGCTCGTCGACCTGCATGACTTCCAGGGCCTGACCGGCAACCGAAGTGGTGATCCGGCCATCGGCCCGGACCTGGGCGAAATCCCGAACCCGGCGCAGGAGTCGATTGGCAATCCGGGGGGTGCCACGAGCCCGGCGGGCGATTTCCTCCGCCCCGCCGGAATCGATGGGGATTTCCAGGATTCCCGCAGACCGGGTCACGATCTCGGACAACTCGGCCACGGCGTAGAACTCCAGCCGTTCCACGATACCGAACCGGTCGCGCAGGGGGGAGGTCAGCAGGCCGGCCCGGGTCGTGGCGCCGATCAGGGTAAACCGGGGCAGGTCAAGCTGGATGGACCGGGCGGCCGGGCCCTCGCCGATCATGATATCGATCCGGTAATCCTCCATGGCCGGATACAGGACCTCCTCGACCACCGGCGACAGGCGATGAATTTCATCGACGAAAAGCACATCTCCGGGCTCCAGGTTGGTCAGCAGGGCCGCCAGGTCACCGGCCCGTTCCAGTACCGGACCTGAAGTCTGGCGAAGGCCCACCTGCATCTCCCGGGCCACCACGTTGGCCAGGGTGGTCTTGCCCAGGCCGGGGGGGCCGAAAATGAGGACATGGTCCAGGGCCTCGTTGCGGGCCCGGGCGGATTCCAGGTAGATGCCCAGGCGCTCTTTCATGGCCGGCTGGCCGATATAGTCGGCCATTCGCGACGGACGCAGGGTCGCCTCGATCCGGGCCTCCTCGTTGTCCGGCTGGCCTTGCACCAGACTGCGATCGTCGCCGGGTATCATCTGGACTCCATGGCCGATCGCAGGGCGTTGCGGATCAGCGCTTCGGCGGAAAGGTCTGCCCCTTCAACCCGGTTGATCATCTTCATCGCCTCGCTGGCCGAATAGCCCAGGGATACCAGTGCTGCCCGGGCCTCGACCTGGGCGGACCGGCCATCACCACCGCCGGGCGACGAGCCCCCTCCTTCGGATTCCGGAAGACGGCCGCTCATTTCCAGAACCAGGCGCTCGGCAGTCTTCTTCCCGATCCCGGGCACCCGGGTCAGGGCCTGACTGTCACCGGCTTCGACCATCAACCGGAATTCATCCCCGGAAACCCCGGAAAGGATGGCCAGGGCCACCTTCGGGCCCACACCGGAGACCTTGAGCAGTTCACGAAACAGGGTACGGTCGGATTCCTGGAGAAAGCCGAACAGGAGGCAGGCGTCTTCCCGGTAAACCGGGTGAATCAAGAGCACCACCGGCTGTCCGGTGGACGGCAGGTTGTAGAACACCGACAGGGGTGCCTCGACCTGGTAGCCCACACCGTGGACATCCACAACCAGCCCGGGCGGATTCTTCGAAAACAGGGTTCCGGCAAGTCGAGCAATCACTTAGAGGTTTACTCCTGGTGGCAAACGGCTGGCGGTCTCGGCCCGGTGCCGATGGCAAAGTGCCACGGCCAGGGCGTCGGCGGCATCTTCGGCCGGAGTTTCGGTCATGCCAAGCAGGACCCGAACCATGTGCTGGACCTGCTGCTTGTCCGCACCGCCCCGGCCGACGATGGCCTGCTTGATTTCCCGGGGGGAATACTCGCGCACTTCCACCCCGGCGGCAACCACCGCGGCAATGGCCGCCCCCCGGGCCTGGCCCAGCTTGATGGCGGCCTGGGGATTGCGGCTCATGAAAACTGTCTCCACGGCAGCTACCCGCGGAGAGAATTCCCCGATAACGCTCGTCAGGCGCTCGAAAATGGCCCCGAGCCGTTCCGGAATGGCCCCGCCGCCGAGCCGAAGGCACTCTACATGCAGGACCCGGCCACCATCGATCACGCCGATGCCGGTAATGCGGGAACCCGGGTCCACGCCGAGAATTCGCATCAGCCGGGACGGTCAGCCGTCATCATAGGCTTCCGAAGGAATATCGGCATTGGAATACACATTCTGGGTATCGTCCAGGTCCTCGAGCACGTCCAGGAACCGAAGCACCTTGGCGCCGGATTCCGCATCCAGTTCCACCAGGGTTTCAGGGCGCATGGTGATCTCCGCTTCTTCCAGCTCAATGCCAGCCCCGCGCAGGGCATCCCGGACGGTCTCGAAATCCTCCGGGGCCGCGAGCACCTCGATACTGCCGTCCTCGTCGGTGATCACATCCTCGGCACCGGCCTCGATGGCCGCTTCCAGGACCTTCTCCTCGCCGATCCCCGGCGCCAGGTTAAGCACCCCCTTCTTTTCAAACATGTAGGCCACAGAACCATCGGTTCCAAGATTGCCGCCATGCTTGTTGAAGGCGTGGCGAACCGCGGCCACGGTTCGGTTGCGGTTGTCGGTCAGGCAATCAACCATCACGGCCACTCCACCGGGGGCATAGCCCTCGTAGCGGGCCTCTTCAAAGGACACACCGTCCATTTCGCCGGAGGCCTTCTTGATGGCCCGCTCGATATTGTCCTTGGGCACATTTGCCGCATTGGCCTTGTCCCAGGCCAGGCGAAGGCGCGGATTGGCATCCGGATCACTGCCGCCTTCCCGAACAGCCACGGTGATCTCCCGGATCAGGCGGGTGAAAATCTTGCCCCGCTTGGCATCCTGAGCCTTCTTTCTGTGCTGGATATTCGCCCATTTGCTATGGCCGGCCATGTTCAGTGATTCCTCGTGTGTTCAAAACGCTGAATTTTATCACGCTGGAGCCGCCACACCCGCTGGCAAGGGGCTCAGGCGGAATCCGTCTGTCGGGGAAAGCGACCCTTCTCGAGAAATCCGGCCACTGCATCGGTTACCAGGGATGAAGTGACCAGGCCGGTGTGGCTCACGTTCAGGCACACCGAATCGCTCGCCCCTTCCAGGGTGGTTTCGGATACCGCCACGGTTCCATCGTGGGGACCCTCAAGGCCGCCAAAAGCCAGCCCGATGCCCACCCCGGCGGTACCTGCAATTACCCCGATTTCCCGTTCCGGCGGACAGTGGGCAAATCCTTCCTCCAGGGCATACCGGCTGTCGCCAAGGAAAGGCCGCAATGGGCGCCTTAAACCAACCCGACGGGAGACCTCCGAACCCTGGACCGGCGTCCCCATAAGGACCACCCGCCCGGGGGGCAACTGGTCAAAGTTGTGAAGGGCGCGCAGGATCACCAGGCCACCCAGGGAGTGACCCACCAGGTGAACCGGACTGTCGGTTGAGGATTCGGCTGCAAAATCCCGGAGTGCACGGGCATGGGTGGCCAGGCTGCCCTTGAGGCTGGGAAAGGAAAACGGGCGGCACTGAAAGCCGGCCCGGTCCAGCCTCAGCCGAACCAGGGCCATGCTCACCGGGCCATACCACAGGCCGTGGACGAGTATTGCCGTGGCCACCAGTTCCTGCTCCTTGTATCGGCCGCTACTGCTTTACCGAAACATGCAATTCATCGAGCTGTTCGGCCTCGATGGTCGTGGGTGCACCGGTCAGGGGGCATCCGGCGGTGGTGGTCTTCGGGAACGCAATGACTTCGCGGATGGAGTCCTCGCCGGCCATGAGCGCGGCAATTCGGTCCAGGCCAAAGGCGATTCCCCCGTGGGGCGGACAACCGTAGCGCAGGGCTTCGAGCAGAAAACCGAATCGGGCGCTGGCCTCGGCCTTGTCGATTCCCAGCACGTCGAATACCGCCTGTTGCAACGCCGGGTCGTGAATTCGAACGGACCCGCCGCCGATTTCCGAGCCGTTGAGGACCATGTCGTAGCCCCGGGAAACCGCACCGCCCGGATCGCCCTTCAGGGCCTCCGGGTCGGCCACCGCCGGGGCGGTAAAGGGATGATGCAGCGCATAGTAGCGCTGGTCGTCATCATCGTATTCAAACATGGGGAAATCCACCACCCACAAGGGCTTCCAGCCACCTTCGACCAGGTCCCGATCCCGCCCGACCTTCAGCCTCAATGCCCCCATGAAGGCATTGACCGTGCCCCGCGGGCCGGCGCCGAAAAAGATCAGGTCACCATCCCGGGCGCCGGTGGCCTGGACAATGCCGTTGATGGACTGGTCGTCGAGAAACTTGGCAATCGGCGACTGGACGCCTTCAACGCCGCCTGCCGCATCCCGGATCTTCATCCAGGCCAGCCCCTTCGCCCCGTAGCGCCCGACGAATTCGGTGTACTCATCGATCTGCTTGCGAGACAGTTCGGAACCACCGGGAACACACAGGGCCGCCACCCGGCTGGCCGGATCGGCAGCCGGACCGGCGAAGACCTTGAAGTCCACCCCGCCGACGGCCTCATCCACGCTGACCAGTTCCAGGCGAATGCGCAGGTCCGGCTTGTCGGAGCCAAACCGGTTCATGGCCTCGTGCCAGCTCATGCGCGGGAACGGATCGTCCAGGTCGACATCGAGCACCGCCCGAAAAGTCTCCCGGATCAGGCCCTCGGCAACTTCCTGGACTTCGGGCTCCTCAACAAAGGCCATCTCCAGATCGAGCTGGGTAAACTCTGGTTGCCGGTCGGCACGAAGATCCTCGTCCCGGAAGCACCGGGCAATCTGGTAATAGCGATCCATGCCCGACATCATCAGCAGCTGCTTGAAAATCTGGGGCGACTGGGGCAATGCGAAGAACCGGCCGGCATTGACCCGGCTGGGCACCAGGTAATCCCGCGCACCTTCCGGAGTTGCACGGGTCAGGATGGGGGTTTCGGTATCGACAAATTCCCGGGCTTCCAGAAAGCCCCGAATGGCCTGGTTCATCCGGGCCCGCAGTCGAAGATTATGCTGCAGCCGGTCCCGGCGCAGGTCCAGGTACCGGTACTTGAGCCTTACTTCCTCGCCGTCCTCGTCGTTCATCAGCAACGGCAAGGGAGCGGCGGCATTGAGAATGGTTACCGAATGGGCCAGGACCTCGACCCTGCCTGTTGCCATCCTTTCATTGAACTGGCTTTCCGGGCGCATCCGGACGGTCCCGTCAATGCGGATGCAGAACTCGTTGCGAAGCTTTTCCGCCTCGGCGAATGCCACCGCGTTGTCCGGCTCCACTACTACCTGGACCACACCGCGGTGGTCCCGAAGGCCTGCAAAGATCAGCCCGCCCAGGTCCCGGCGCCGGGCAACCCAGCCGCAAAGGCTGACGGTCTGTCCATCGAGGGCTTCGGTAACATCGCCACAGTAATGAGTTCGCATCAGATTGGGTCATTCCGTTGGAAAAGCCTGCAAGCTTAACGCCTGGACTTCCCCGCCGCCACACCGGAAACAGGCCGATTTCCGGAAGGGTCAGGCGACCTTTTCCCCGCTGCCGCCACTTCCCGCCTTCGAGCCGGATTTTTCACTGCTTCCGGAATCCTTGCCGGAAGAATCGGAGGACCCGGTGCCTGAAGAATCAGAGGAACCTCCGCCGGATCCCGAGTCCTTGCCACCGTCCCCGGAATCGGAGCTCGACGAAGCCACGTTGCGCTTGCCACTCTTCTTGAAATCCGTCTCATACCAGCCACCACCCTTGAGGCGAAATCCGGCAGCGGAAACCAGTTTGCGCAGACTGGCCTTGCCACAGGCCGGGCAGTCGGTCAGCAGGGGATCGGACATCTTCTGCAGCTTTTCCAGCTCATGGCTGCAGTCCTGGCAGCGATACTCGTAAATCGGCACTTGAATTCCCTCTCCGGGTTGGTGTCGCATGAGTTAGGGGCTTTTGGCAGAAATTCAACCTTCTGGCTGCTGATAGAATGCCCGATTCGCCCAGGACCTGATACAAGATGAAACCCGTAATCTGGCTGGCAGTTGCCGCCTTGCTGATCACCGGTTGTGACCGGGACGAGCAGGAGCCTGAACCGGCACCGGAAACCGAGGCACCGCCGGTTCCCCTGATCCTGATACCCGAAGAGCCTCCGGTTGAACCCGTCGAGCCCATCCTGACCGGCCCTGAATTGCTGATACCCAGAGAGCGCCTGGATGTCTACAAGCCGGTTCGCTTAACCGCCGATCTGGATCACCTCAGCCAGGCCCAGTTGCAGAAGCTGGGACTGCTGATCCAGGCCTCCGACATCATGGACGAGTTGTTCTGGCGCCAGGCCTACGGTCGCAGCGAGGAGTTGCTGGATGTTATCGACGATCCGGCGGTGGAACACTTCGCCCGGATCAACTACGGCCCGTGGGATCGGCTGGATGGCAACCGGCCCTTTCTCGCCGGGTTCGGAGAAAAGCCACCCGGAGCGCGGTTCTACCCCTCCGACATGAGCCGGGACGAGTTCGAGGAATGGGATGAACCGGACAAGTTCAATCCTTACAGTTTTGTGCGCCGGGACGGCCATGACAACCTGGAGCTGGTTCCCTACGCTCACATGTTTGCCCCGGAACTATCCGAAGCCGCCCGTCTGCTGCGCGGAGCCGCAGACCTGGCAGAGAATTCCGACTTTGCCGACTACCTGCGCGCCCGGGCCCGGGCACTTGTAACCGACGATTACCAGGACAGCGACCGGCAATGGTTGAATGTGCGAGGCAACGATGTGGAGCTCGTCATCGGTGCCATCGAAAACTACGAGGACGGTTTGTTTGGTTCTCGCACAGCCTATGAATCCTTCGTGCTGATCAAGGACCGGGAATGGTCGAGGCGGCTTGACCACTACGCCGAACTTCTGCCCGGTCTGCAGGAAGGCCTTCCGATTCCCGAGGAATACCGAAGCGAGCTTCCGGGTACCGACAGTCACCTGGGAGTCTACGATGCGATCTACTATGCCGGGGATGCCAATGCCGGCGCCAAGACGATCGCCATCAACCTGCCCAATGATGAAGCGGTCCAGGCCGAAAAGGGTACCCGGCGCCTGCAGATCCGAAATGCCATGGAAGCCAAGTTCGAACATATCCTTCTGCCGATCGCCGGGTTACTCATCGACTCCGCGCAGAAAGAACACATTCACTTCGATGCCTTTTTCAACAACATCATGTTTCACGAGGTCGCCCATGGCCTCGGGATTCACTACACCCTGGACGAGGAGCAGACCGTCCGGGAATCCCTGCAGGACCTTCATTCTGCTCTGGAAGAAGCCAAGGCCGATATCCTCGGCTTGTACATGATCCGGCAACTCAACGAAGCCGGCCAGCTTGAGGGCGATCTGATGGATCACTACGTGACCTTCATGGCGGGTATTTTTCGCTCGGTTCGTTTCGGGGCTGCCTCGGCCCATGGCCAGGCAAACATGATCGCCTTCAATTACTTTCGCCAGGCCGAGGCATTCAGCCGCGATGAAGAAACCGGGACCTATCGTGTCAACGAGGAAAGCTTCGAGGAGGCAGTTGAAAACCTGGCCCGGGATATTCTCATGCTCCAGGCCCAGGGGGACTACGACTCGGCGACTACCTTCACAACCCTGTTTGGAACCCCCGGTGAACTACTCGAGGCCGATATACAACGCATCAACCGATCCGGAATTCCGGTGGACATCGTTTTCGAGCAGGGGCCTGAAGTCGCAGGAATCGATCCCCTCCAACCATCCCCGGTTATCACGGAAGGATACTGAATCAGAGTCCTACTCGACCTTGCTGACCACGCTGTCAACGATATCGCTCATGGAGATAATCCCCTGCAATTGATTGTTTTCAAGCACCAGCAATCGACGAAACCCGTGATTGATCATCATTGCAGCCACCGGCTGCAGGGACAGCTCCGGGGAAACGGCCACGGCCGGCTTTGAGTAGACATCGTAGACATTGATCAGGTCGATATCCCCGTCCTCGGCCAGAATGGTGGACAGGAGATTCCTGTAGGTGATGATACCCCAGGCATCGTGGGGCGCCTTCGGTTCGACGGGGAGGGATTTCACGCCTCGCTTTCGCATCAGAACCAGGGCCTCGCGAAGTGAGGCCAGCGGTGAAATGGTGGCAACATCCGTAACCATGATGTCCCGTACCAGGGTGATTTTTTCACTGCTCATGGTCAGATTTCCTCCTTGATGGATTCTTCGAACCTCCGCACCTGCTCGAGATCGATCCCTGCCACATGATCAATCGCGGTGCAAAAGGCAATAGCCCTTGTGTCGGTATCCAGCTTGAGCTCGTTCTTCAGCGCACGCAAAACGCGCATGGAAAGCTTTCGCTCCAGCACGAACACCAGCAGGGACTGGCTGCCCTCGAAGGTCAACCCGAAGAAAGTCTTCTTGTCCTCCAGCCCACTGCCACGGCCCTCTATTACCGTCACTCCGCCGGCCCCGGCCGCCCTGGCCACTTCGATGGCCCTTTCCTCAAGATCCTCTGAAACGATGCTCACAAGCAGCGAAAATTTCATTCCGGACTCCCGGCGGCACGTGCCCGCCTTCGAATGATGAACTCGACCGTGATAGCGTAAAGCATCACGGTCACGATGGGAAAAATGGATGCAAAGGCAATCAGGCCGAACCCGTCGATCAACGGATCCCTTCCCTCGATGCGGGTTGCAAGCCCGATTCCCAGGGCAGTGATCAATGGAACGGTCACTTCCGAGGTTGTCACCCCGCCCAGGTCGAATGCCAGGGCAACGATGTACTTGGGCGCCAGCAAGGTCAGCAGGAGCACCAGGGAATAACCACCGATGATGTAATAGTGCATCGACCCGCCACTGATCAGGCGATGGACACCGATGGTTATGCCGATAGCGACCCCCAGGGCCACCAGATTTCGAATCGTGGCCCCGTCAAGTTTTCCCCGGGCAGCTTCTGCGGCCTTCTTCCCAACGGCGATCAGGGCCGGCTCGGCCATGGTGGTCGCCCAGCCGATCAGGAAGGCAAACAGATAGATGAAGAACACCACATCCCGCTCAATAAGTTGTTCGGCCATTCCGGCTCCAACCGGAAACAGACCCAGCTTGAGACCAACCACGAAAGCATAAAGCCCGAGGATGACCATAACGAACCCGAAGACGACCTTGTGAAGGTGGGCAACCGGCTTGCGCAGCACCAGGTACTGAAATATCAGCACAACGGCAATGATCGGCAGAACATCGCCCAGCATCCTGAACAGGTCCCCCAGCATGCCGGTCACAGTGGCCGGCACCTCATCGATATCCGCGCCGGCCAGGGCCTCCGGGGAGGCCTCGAAACCGGCCTCACCGCCACCGGAGTACACCAGGATTCCGTAGAGCTGGACGGTAATCATGGGCACCATGACAGCCAGTGCGACCAGGCCGAAACCGTCGGTCAGCGTACTGCGGCCCCGGATGGAAGAGGCCAGCCCCATGCCCAGTGCCGCGATCAGGGGGACGGTCACGATGTTGGTCGTAACCCCGCCGGAATCATAGGCCAGGCCCACGATTTCTGCCGGCGCAAAAAAGGTAATGGAGACCACCAGGGTATAACCGATGACCATGTACCACACGATCGAATGACCAAGCGCAATCCGGATTACACCGAGGGCGACGACGAAGCCCACCGAAAAGGCCACCAGCAACCGCAGGGTCAGCGACTGAATGCGCCCTTCACTGATGGATTCGGCCTGTTCGGCCACGGCGATAAGGGCCGGCTCGGCGATCACCGTGGCGGTTCCAAGGCAAAAGCCGAACAAGGTCAACCAGGCAATGGAGCCCTTGCGGGCGAAGTCATTGGCCAGGTTCTTGCCGATGGGGAAAACCCCCAGCTCCAGTCCCTGGAGAAACGTGGCAATCCCGATGACCACGATTCCCAGGCCCAGCAGAATGGTGGCCAGATCGTCCGGTGCCTGGCGAAGGATGAAAAGCTGGAACCCGCCGACCACCAGAAGAATCGGCATCAGATTGCGCAAGGCATGCCACAGTTCTCCGCCGAAAATCCTGGCGACCTGGTTCAAGACTCAGTCCCCGTGCCCGATTTGTGGTCTGGTCCGGCCGATCATGGAAACGATGGTACCCGGGCTGCGGTCAGGATTGGCTATCATGAACGAAATCGATCCCGGATTGTATGATTTTCATGGCCCAGACCCCCGAGTCAGGAACTCCCGCCCCCGACCCGGTTGTCCGGGAAATCCGCCAGTGGCTGGAACAGGACCGGCCCCGGGACCGGCCGATACTGGCCAGCAGCAACCAGGGCCAGATCATTGCCTGGCCGGATGAAGGCGGCGATTGGGTGGTCAAGCTGGCCCACGGCAAGGGCCTGTTGCTCCGGATGCGCCAATCTGCGCTTGGCCGGGAATACCGGGCCTACAGGAGGCTCCAGGGGGTTCCCGGTTTTCCCCATTGCGCAGGTCTGGTCAACAACCAGGCGCTAGTCCTGGAGCACGTTAAGGGAAAGAGTATCCGGGATTCGGACATTCCCGACCGGCAGCCGTTCTTCGATGCCCTTCTCGAATCAATCAAGGCCATGCATGCCCGCGGCGTTGCCCACGGCGACCTGAAACGAAAGTCCAACCTGCTCGTCAATCGGAAGGGCCGGCCGGTCATCGTCGACCTGGGCGCCTCGCTCATTCGAAAACCCGGCAGGTTCCATCCAATCAACCATAGGCTTTTCAGACTGCTGTGCCAGACCGACCTCAATGCCTGGGTCAAGCACAAGCACAACGGCTACCGGAACATCCCCGAAGCCGACCGGCAGTACCTGCGCCGAACCCCTGTCGAGCGAGTCCTTCAAGCCTGGCGAAGGTAATCCCGCCGTTGTCGACTGCAGGTCACCATCGGAATCACGCCGTGTCCTGCCAGGCCGCCCGGAGCCGTTCAAGGCCGGCTTCGATACTCACATGCGCCTCGTAACCCAGGTCCCTCCGGGCCGCGGCCAGGTTGTACCAGTGGGCGGTGGACAGGTGCTCGACCACGAACCGGCTGACCGGCGGGTCCGACCGCTTGCCGAGCATCCGCCAGATCCCCTCGACCACCACGGCAGCAGCCATGGCCACCCTCGGGTTTACGGTACCCATGGCTGGCTTGACGCCTGCGGCAGTCAGCAGCCGGGAAAGAATCTCGCGGACCGGCAGGGGCTGCCCGTTGGAAATGAAATAGGCCTTGCCCCGGCACCGGCCCTGCCCCATCAACTCATCCAGGGCCTGCACATGGGCCCGTGCGGCATTGTCGATATAGGTGGTATCGATCAGCTTGTCCGGTGCCGGCAGGCGCAGACGCCCGGCTCGGGCCTTTTCCACCAGACGGGGCAGCAACTGATTGTCTCCCGGCCCCCAGATCAGGTGGGGCCGCAGGGCACAGGTCGACAGCACCTCCCCGTCAGCCCGCAAGACCAGTCGTTCGGCCTCGGCCTTGGTCTCCGGATACGGGGCGGTGAAATGATCCGGATAGGGTTGACGCTCATCGGCGTTTTCCAGATCACCGCCTGAATGCACCACGCTGGGTGAACTGGTGTGAACCAGGTAACCGATCCCGTGTACCCGGCAGGCTTCGAGGACGTGCTTTGTGCCAAGGACATTGGCATTGTAGAAATCATCGAAGTAAAGTCCCGGCCCGGCCCTGGCCGCCACATGGATGATGGCTTCGGACCCGTCGGCGGCCTGCAAAACCGCCTCGGAATCCCCTACATCCCCGCAAAAACAATCCACCCCGAGTTTTTCCAGATCCGGGTAGGACCGGCGGTTGATCACGCTCACCGAATGCCCGGCTTCCAGCAGCAATCGCACAACCGCCTGCCCGAGAAATCCGCCTCCACCAGTTACCAGGATCCGCACTATCCTGATCCCTTCTTTCCGGAATTCTTTCGGCTGGTTTTCTTCTTTTCCGGAGTGCCCTTTTCTCTTGTCGGCGAACGCTTCTTGCCGGATTTCCCGTCCGATTCCCGGTCTTCCCCATCCCCTGAATCAACCGGCCCGAGTTTCTTTTCCGCCCAATCGGCGAGTTCACGCCGCCGGATCTTGGCATTGTGGCGAATATCCACGGGAAACCGGCGATGAAACAGCACCTGCCGGATCGAGCCGGTGTGGGTGTACTCGGCGGCGGTCTGCAGGATTCGTTCCCGCAGTTCGGCCCGGTCGGCATTCTTTTCCGGCTCGACCACCAGCACCGCCTCGCGCCTGTCCTCGGGCCCGATTCCCACCAACGCCGACCGGAATACTCCCTCCAGGGCATTGAACACGCCCTCGACCTGTTCGGTATACAGGTTCTGGTCGGATGTCATCACCCGTTCAGACTTTCTGCCGCAGTACCACAGCCGCCCCCGGTCATCCAGCCAGCCCAGGTCTCCCATGCGATGCCAGACCCGGCCTTGTCCATCAATCAGCTTGGCCAGGCGGGTCTGCTCCTTTCGTTCCCAGTAGGTGTCCGTGGCAGTGGGTCCATGAACGACGATTTCACCGACCTCGCCGGTTGCCAGGCTTCGGGTCTCGTCGAGATGCTCGAAGGGACCGTCGTCGACCTCGATGATCCGGACGCGATTGGCCTCAAGCGGTCGGCCAACACAGATCCCGAGCCCGTCCCGGTTGCCCTGGCTGGCTTCACCGACCAGTTCCCGACCACCGATGGTGGCAACGGGCAGGCATTCGGTGGCCCCGTAAGGTGTGTGGATATCGGCCCCGGAATTCAGCGCCTTGTGCATCCGGTCGATCACCCGGGGCGGGACCGGGGCACCGGCCGAGAGCACCCGTCGAAGCCCGGGCAGGCGAATCCCCCGAGCCTCAAGATGCCGGCTCAGGGTTTCCATCAGCGCCGGCGAACCGAACAGGTTTGTGACCCCGTAATGCTCGATCAGGCTGACCAGCATTTTCGGATCGACCCGGGCCGGGCGGGTGAAATCCATGACCGGAAAGACCGTGGTCATCCCGATGGCCGGATCGAACAGGGCAAAGGGCGGAAAGGTGGGCAGGTCCACTTCCCCGGCCTGCATGTCGTAGGTATCCCGAACCAGGGCGACCTGGGCAGCAAAATGCCTGTGACGATAGACAACCCCCTTCGGGATCCCTGTGCTGCCGCTGGTAAACAGAATGGCTGCGGTGGCTTCTTCATCGGCTTCGGGAATCGAAAAGCGGCCCTTTCCACCGGCGTCGAGCAACTCATCCAGGCCACATCCGCCCCAGCCCAGCCGTGGACCGACGGTGACCAGGTTTGCAACCGAATCCCGGGCCCAGCCCAGCACAACCCGGGCCAGGTGAGCCCGGGTGATGCCCACGAAGGCTTCCGGGCGCGCCTGGCCGAGACAGGCCTTGAGGGGCTTGAGCCCGATTCCCGGGTCGATCAGCACCGGAATGCAACCGGCCTTGAACAAGGCAAAGAAAACGGTCAGAAATTCAAGCGATGGCGGAACCATCATGGCCACCCGCGTACCCGGCTCGAAGCCCCGGGCCTGCATGCCCGCCGCCAGGCGATTGGTCAGGTCTTCAAGTTCCCCATAGGTATAGCGTCGATCCTCCCAGCCATCCCGGGTCTGCCGCCCGGGCATGATCAGGGCCAGCCCGTCCGGATTGGCCCGGGCCTGGCGGGTAAGGGCAAACGCTACATTGGTTTCCGAGTCCGGAGTGGACTCGGGTTCGATTTCGGTCATCGGGCCCTCTTCCTGATAAGGCTCAGGCTGCCTGCCGGTCCGGCGTGAGGTGGTCGCGAATCATCGGAACCAGCTCCTCGGCAGCGTCTTCCAGCACATAATGCCCGGCCTGGTCAAAATACGCTACACGGGCACCCGGCCAGATCCGTTTCCAGTGAGCCAGGATTACATCATCGAAAACAAAATCCTTCGCTCCCCATCCGATCAGGATCTCCCGATCGGCAAGACTTGCCAACCCGGTTTCTATCTCCTTGAGAACCGGCCAGGCCGGGTCGGAAGGTTTCAGCGGGATATCCTGGACAAAGCGCAGGGTCGCCAGCCGCCTGTCGGGTGAGCCCCGGTAGGGGGCCGTCAATCCCTTGCGGACCTCGGGAGCCAGGGGCTTGCTGCTGCCCACCCGGGCGGCAATACCACTGAATGCATTGAATCGCTGGATCATCTGGCTGCCCAGCCAGGTCCGGGCAAATCCCAGGGAACGGGGAAGACGTTTGTCCCGGGGCATGTTGAACGCCGCCGTGTTGAGAACCGCCAGGCGCCGGATCCGTTCCGGGTGCCGAATCGCCCAGCCCAGGCCGATGGCACCGCCCCAGTCGTGGACCACCAGGTCCACCAGGCCTTCCGGACACACCGCTGTCAGCCAGTGCTCCAGGTCATCGATCCGGCTAGCCAGGGTGTAGTTGTAGGAATCATCCGGCGGACGGTCAGACAAGCCGCAGCCGATATGATCGACAACCAGGCACCGGTGGCGGTCGGCAAGGCCCCGGACCAGCTCACGGTAGTAGAACGACCAGGTGGGATTGCCATGGACCATGACCACCGGTAGTCCGGTGGCCGGGCCTTCATCCAGGTAATGCAGGCGATGGCCTGCGGACTGGCGGTGAAACTGGCTGGTAAAGGGGTAAAGTTCGGCTGACAATCCGGGCAGCGAGGTCGTCACGCCGGCGCTACCAGACGATTTCCGCCATGGAGCAGTTCAGCCCCGAGCCGATACCCATCAGCGCAACCCGGTCGCCACGCTTGATCTTGTCTTCCTCGACAATCTTGGCCAGTACCGTGGGAATGGATGCAGGACCGATATTGCCCAGGAAGGGGAAGATCCGGTAGACCTTGGCCGGGTCCACACCAAAGCGTTTGATAAACGACTCGGTATGGGCCTTGCTGACCTGGTGGATCACGTAGTGGTCGAGTTCGTTGACCATCCAGCCAAGCAGTTGCCGGGCGGCGGAAAAGGTCATGCCGGCCAGCTTGAGTCCCTCGATGAGCAGGCTGCGGGTATCGGTCCACATCTGCTGGTTGGACCCGCGGCAAAGGTTATTGAACTGGCAGGCCGCCCGGGAAACACCGCCCTTGTACTGGTGACCGTCGGGTTCCAGGTCTCCGCGTGAAAGCAGCATGGCCGCGGCGCCGGAACCCAGTGTAAGGGTGGCAAACTCGCCCCGGAACTGCTGCTTGGTTACTTCCGGCCCGGACAGGCGCTGGATGGTCTGCTCGGTGATATCCCGGCTGTTCTCGCCATTGACGACCAATGCGTAATCGATTTCACCGCGCTCAAGCATGCGCCCGGCAATGTTCATCCCGTTGATGAACGCCAGGCAGGCATTGCCCACATCAAAACTCTCGCAGGTATCCGGCAAGCGCAGGTTGCCGTGAACCATGCACGCCGTGGAAGGCTCCAGGAAATCCCGGGAAACCGAGGTGTTGATAAGAACGCCTACCCGTTTCGGGTCCACATCCGCCGTGGTCAGGACCTGGCGGGCGGCCAGAGTGGCGGCATCGGAAGGCATCATGCCCGCTTCCCACAAGCGCCGTTCCATGATCCCGGCCAGGTCGATCAGGGGATTGCCCCGAACCCCCAGTCGCTCGAAGGTGGGCAGAAGACGCTCCTTGATGTCGTCCGAGCTGATGGTATGGGGAGCATCCACTGCGCCGACGGACTTGATCACTACATTATTGAATAGCATGGGCAAGTTTTCTCTAGGGACCCTGAAACCAACTGACTAGTATAACCTGTAATGATTCCCCGATCGTGAGATGTTCTTGAACGAAAACTCCCCCACTGGCCGGAAAATCACCCTTGCCGCCACTGCCTTGCGCGAGGCGGAGCGTCCCCTGCGAATTCTTGGCCTGCTCGCCTGGCCCCTGGAGGTCCGGGAACGATTCCTCGCCGCCGGTGGACGGGAAATGCCCAGGCCCGCATACGAAAGCGCCGACAGCAGCCCGGTGCGCGACCGTCTGGCCGAGGCCAGGCCCCTGATCCGGCAGGCCGGACCTGCCCGGGAGTGGCTGGAGCGGATCGCCCGGCGGATCGAAACCGCCGCAGACATGGTCGATTCAATCGGTACCCGGGACTTTTTCGAAGCCTCCTGCACCCTCTACGGGGCACCATCGGTACAACTTCCCGACTCCACCGCCACCCCCCTGGACCTGGCCCGACGCCTGCGCCAGATCATCGGTCAGCTCAACCACCTGGACCTGGGCGCGCCCCCCCAGGCCCATGTGGAAGCGGGAACCGTCGCACGGCGGATGGAAGTGGCCGTCAGGCGGTTTTTCGGGGACGAAGCTCCGCAGATCGAGCTTGTCGACAATCTTTCGGCGAACGCAACGGCCGGGCCGGACCGGATCCGCATCCGTTCAACAGCCCATTTCACCGACCGGGATGTCCAGCAACTCATTCACCACGAGGCCGGCATTCATGTAGCCACCGGCCTGAACGGCCGCCACCAGCCGAACCTGCCCATCCTCGCATCGAGCCACCCGGGCACCACCCGGACCCAGGAAGGCCTGGCGGTGTTTTCCGAGTTCATCACGGGCACCATGGACCTTGACCGACTCAGCCGCCTGGCCGACCGGGTGCTGGCAATTGACATGGCTGCCCAGGGGGCGGATTTTCTTGAAGTCTACAACCACTTCCAGGAACAGGGCGCGACCGAAAAGATTGCCTACGAGCAGGCCCGGCGGGTCTTCCGGGGCGGGCTGCTGGAAGGAGGGGCCCCGTTTACCAAGGATGTGGTCTACCTGGATGGATTGCTGCGCGTCCACGAATTCCTGCGCACGGTGGTTGCCACTGGCCGGGCAGACTGTCTGCAACTGCTGTTTTGCGGCAAGCTTGACCTGGAAGACATTCCGGTACTTGGGCGAATGGCCGAACTGGGACTGCTCAAGGCCCCCCGTTACCTGCCCGAATGGGCTGCCGACCGGCGGTTCCTCGTGGCCTACCTGGCTTACTCCGGATTTCTTGGCCAGGTTCGCCTCGACGACGCCGCCGTCCATTACACCGACTTGATCGACAAGCTGCCACCGATTCGTTTCACCACCGAGGTCTGATCATTCAACAAGATCCGACTTGGTCCAGGGAAGACGCCCTTCGAGTTCCACATGAAGGGCCAAGACCAGAAAACTCCGGATCAGGATGATCACGCCGAGTATCAGGAGGCTCTCAAGAGAGTAGTCGACTGTAATCGTCTTGATGATATCGGCAGCAACCAGGAACTCCAGGCCCAGGATCAACCCGCGAACACTTCGGCGCCGAAAGGCAAGATAGCTCTGGTGGGTGGACTTGCCCCGAAAGTTGATCAAAAACACTCCAGCCGCCACAACGAATCCACCCACGATGACCAGGACCCCAACCGCTTCAAGAA
>SLIZ01000175.1 GCA_007135395.1 Wenzhouxiangellaceae bacterium
CGGACGATGCATCCGATGGGCCCGGGATTTCACTGGTCTGCGGGACGGCTCATCCCGGCCCCGTCATCAGCATCGACTAGTGGGCCACACGGCAAATTAGGTAACACTCAGCCGTCGCACAGGCTCAGTGGCTCTGAGTGTTACCTAATTTGCCGCGTGGCCCACTAGGTCAGTCCTCGATCCCGAGTGCCCTTTCGGCGGCCTGGCGGGTCAGCGGGTGATAGCCGGCCCGTGCCCGCTCGTAGATTTCCACGCCCCAGTCCCGGCCCCAGTCGGTATCGGCCAGGCCTGCATACAGGGGCTGAGTGAACTTGTTCCGACCCACTTCCAGCAAGAACGCCTCCAGCCGGTCCATGGCCGGCTCGTACCGGGTCTCGATGGCCCGCATCAGCCAGGCAAAGGCAATCTCGTAGTTCTCGCTTTCGGTCAGATCGAAGGCATCATCAAGGGCCTCCATCCGGTCGGTGTCAAGATCCCCTTCCAGGCCATTGAGAAAATGCAGCCACTCATGAACTGACCAGTCTTCGGCGGGCAGATCCGACAGAGACTGGTCGTCTTCAAGCCAGGCCTGGCGATACCCATCCACCGAATCAAAGGCATCGGATTCCGGCAGCACCGCCGTATCCGGCAGGCCGGGCTCGTAGAGCCATTCGTCGACTTCTTCCATGCTCACAACACCGGGATTCGGCGAGATCAGATTGGCCTCGAGATAGTCCCTGAAATCCTCGCTGTTGATCGATTGCCAGGCGAAGTGGTCGAAGTAGGCCCGCAGGAATTCATCAAAGGTCTCCCGGCCGAACCGGTCCTCCAGGAAATCCAGAAACAGCCGGCCCATCACGTAGGGGGTTCGCATGAACGCCTGTTCCGGATCCCTGTCGCTCAAGTCCCGGACAAGCTGCAGATCGCGCTCATCGGCAGTTTCCAGGGCAGCCTTGAGCCCCTGGACCCCCAGGACCGCCTCCATGTCCCGTCGGTCCCGCCCATAGAGCTCTTCCATGATCCGGGCCTCGAAATAAACCGTGAATCCCTCGTTGAGCCACAGGTCCCGCCATGCTGCGTTGGTGACCAGGTTGCCCGACCAGGAATGGGCCAGCTCGTGGGCCACCAGGGTAAGCAGGCTGCGGTCACCGGCGATGATCGTGGGCGTGACATAGGACAGCCGGGGATTTTCCATGCCGCCAAAGGGAAAACTCGGCGGCAGCACGAGCAGGTCATACCGGCCCCACTGGTAGGGCCCGTACAGGTCCTCGCCGATATCGATCATTTCCTCGAGTTCGGCAAACTCCCAGGCCGCGCTTTCGATCAGCTCGGGTTCGGCATACACCCCGCTGCGCGGCCCGGTTTCGGCAAACTCCAGATCACCGATGCCGATGGCCATCAGGTAGGAGGGAATGGGCTCGTTCATCTCGAAGTGATACTCGCCCGTGTCGTTTCGCTCGAAGGTATTGCCATCGGCCCCCATGACCGCCAGCAGCTCCGGCGGCACCCGGACGGCGGCCTCGAAGGTATAGCGCACTGCCGGGGTATCCTGGAGGGGTACCCAGGTCCGGGCGTAGTGGGGCTGGGACTGGCTGAACATGAACGGCTGACCGCTGGAGGTCTGGGCTCCTTCAAGCCACTGGAGCCCGAAGGCATCCGGCGAGCTCGAATAATCGATCCGGACCCGGTCCACGTCCTCGGGCAAGGCCACTACCAGGGGTGCACCCAGGTATTCATGGGCATCGGCCAGGCGCCAGGAAAGCAACTCGAACTCCCCGTCCCCGGACGCCCCGGTGACATCCAGGATTTCCAGATCCCAGGTATCGAGCACCAGCCGCTCCACGTCCGCGTCCTCCCGCTCCAGTTCCAGAACTGCATGGCCGGAAAGCTGCCGGGCGGTGAAATCCGCATCGAGATCCAGCACCAGGTGGGAGACCCGTATCCGGTTCGGTTCGGCGTAGCTGTGGGGGTCAATGCCGGTCTCCACGGCCCGGTCGGCCTCATCCGGCGATTCGGCAACCGGCGGATCGGGCTCGTCCGGGGCACCGCAGGCAAAAAGCAACAAGGCAAGAATCCAGACTGAATAACGCATGGCGTGTTTTCCTGATAAGGTTTCAGATACACGCAAGTGTATTGTTTTTTGGCCCGGTTCGCCGGCAGACAGGAACTTTTGCCCCATTCGACCAAAGCGGAGAAATGCAATGCCCAGAATCTTCTTGTTGATGTTCCTGGCCCTGGCCGTCAGCCCGGCCCTTGTCGCCGATGACGGGGACTGGCTGAAGGATGCGCAGGACGACGAGACCCGCTACGAGCGCCTGAGTCAGTACCTGGGCGGATTCAGCTCGGCCATGCTCGAGGTGGGCTACCGCTACGAAAAGGTCATGGCAGCTATCGGGGATGAAAACCACGAACTGGCCAGCTACCACTGGGGAAAAATTCGCGATGCCATCGAAGGCGGCTACATGAAACGACCGGGCCGGAAGGAAAATTCCCGCAGGATGTTTCTCGACGGGCCCTGGGGCACACTCGATGAGGCCCTGAAATCCGGTGAAACCGATGACATCCACACCGCCTTCCAGGCCGCCCGGGGTGCCTGCATGGCCTGCCACGTGGCCGAGGACGTGGAATTCATGAACGACCAGGCCATGTTCCGGCAGTCCGGGGACTAGTGGCCGGCTAGCCCCGCAGCCCTGAAAGCCGCGGGGCACGCAGCGGGGCCGGCCTCAGTCGTCCGCCGGCTTCATCTGGGACTGCAGGTAGTTCTGCTCGCCCACCTTGTCGATGACTTCAAGCTGGGTCTCCAGCCAGTCGACGTGTTCTTCCTCGTCAGACAGGATCTTCTCGAACAGATCCCGGCTGACATAGTCCCGGACACCCTCGCTGTGCTCGATGGCATTGCGCAGGTCCTCGACCGCCCGGACTTCCATCTTGAGATCGCACTGGAGAACCTCTGCCACTGACTCGCCGATCTGGAGCTTGCCCAGATCCTGCAGGTTAGGCAGCCCCTCCAGGAACAGGATTCGCTTGATGAGCTCATCGGCATGCTCCATCTCCTCGATGGACTCGTCATACTCCTTCTTGCCCAACCGCTCAAACCCCCAGTCCTCCAGCATTCTTGCATGGAGAAAATACTGGTTGATGGCAGTCAGCTCATTCTTGAGCACCTTGTTGAGATACTCGATGACTTTCGTATCGCCTTTCATCCGAAAAACTCACAGTTTTACCAGACGCTCAGGATAACGAATCACACATCTGAATGTTTGAATGAGAATCGGAAGCAATCCGGGTTCGGAAGCGGTCGGTCAGGATCCGGGTCTGAGCGATGGATTTTTCTTCGTGGCGGAGATGAGGAGGTGGCTGAAAGCGCAGTGTACTTTGGCCGGTACATGAGCATTTCAGCGACCGACGAAGCGCCGCCCGGGGTCGGTGTCCCAGGGTCGCCACCCGGCCCCGGTTCGAAAGCTGTCGGTTCCAGGGCAGGTCTGAGCGCGGTTTTTTCGCTCTGGCGGTGATGAGGAGGAAGCGGAAAGCGCAGTGTACTTTGGCCGGTACATGAGCATTTCAGCGACCGACGAAGCGCCGCCAGAGCGGAAAGGCCGTGCTCAGAGAGCTTCGTCTCCCTCCTCGCCGGTCCTTATCCGCACAACCCGCTCAAGACTGGTAACAAAAATCTTGCCATCACCGATTTTGCCGGAACCGGCGGTCTCAACGATGGCCTCGACCACGCGCTCGGCCTGGTCTTCGGCCACGGCGACTTCCAGCTTGAGCTTTGGCAGAAAATCGACCACGTATTCGGCGCCCCGGTACAGCTCGGTATGACCCTTCTGGCGCCCGAATCCCTTGACCTCTGCAACGGTCATGCCGGATACACCGACCTCGGAGAGGGCATCGCGGACATCGTCGAGTTTGAACGGCTTGATGATAGCTGTTATCAGTTTCAAGATTGACCTCGTTGTTGGCGCTTGCCGCCGGGCTGGGACTGACAATGTAACCGGAAGGCCCATCATCCGCCAACCAATTCCCATTGCCGGTAGCCTTGCCATTCCAGCCGCCCGGTCGCAGGATACAATGGACTGAAACGAACACGGACTCAACATTCATGAAACCGGACTTCCAGACCCTCGACGAGATCACCCGGCGCCTTTCCGCCAGCCTGCCCGCCGGCTTTCAAAGTGCCCGGTCGGAAATGGAGCAGCAGTTCCGGGTCATTCTCGAATCCGCTTTCCAGCGCATGGACCTGGTCACGCGGGAGGAATTCGAGATCCAGAAACGGGTCCTGGAACGAACCCGGGAGAAGCTCGAGGCACTGGAACAAAAGCTGGAAGAATCCGGTACCTGAAGATGCGATTCACCGCATCGACCAGGTCTTCTTCGAAATCCACGAGTTCAAGGTCCCCGGCTTGTGGGCCGAATGCCGGGCCCTGCGCCGGCTCCTGGCAAGATATGGCATAACCCACGTCAACCTGGACTGGGTTTGATCCCGCATTTTGCTAGACTTCGGTTGCAAAATTCCTGATCTGGATAACCGCATCGAGGGTCAAAGACGATGAGCACGGCAGTAATACCCCTGGCTTCGGGCTGCGAGGAGCTGGAAGCCGTAACCGTGATTGACCTTCTCCGGCGGGCCGGGTTCGATGTCACCACGGCAGGTCTTGACGACGGTCCGGTTACCGCCAGCCGGAAGACGGTCCTGATTCCCGACACAACGCTGGATGCAATCCAGTCGAAAACCTTCGATCTCATCGCCCTGCCCGGCGGACTGCCCGGGGCAGCCGCCCTGGCTGAAAGCCCGAACCTGGAGAAAATGCTGGTCGACCAGCACAAGCGGAGCGGCTGGATCGGCGCCATCTGTGCCGCACCCCGGGTACTGGCCGTCCACGGGATGCTTGCCGGTCGGCGGGCCACGGCCTTTCCCGGCGCCCTGGATGAGTTTTCCGGGCAGATGGGCACCATCAGCGATGCCCCGCTGGTCGTCGACGGTCACCTGGTCACCTCCCGGGGGCCGGGAACGGCCATGGATTTTGCCCTCAAGCTTATCGAGCTTCTGGACGGCGAGGCGGCCAAGGACAAGGTCGAGGCCGCCCTCCAGCGTCCGCGCAACCACACCACCCGGGAACTGCCGGTCCACTGAAACTCCTCCCCGGCGGGCGTGCGTTGCCGTGAGGACAAAGACTGGGTAGCCTTGGCGGCC
>SLIZ01000068.1 GCA_007135395.1 Wenzhouxiangellaceae bacterium
CAGGGCTCCGGTATGAAGATCGATGCCATGGGATGCCTGGCTGACAATCTCGCTCATGAAAAGATTGGCGATCCGGGCAGCCAGCGACCCCCTTCCGGACCCGGGAAAACAACGATTGAGATCCCGCCGGTCCGGCAGATAACGACTGGTGTGGATGAAGCCATGGAGGTTGACAATGGGAACGGCAATCAGCGTGCCCTTCAAGCGTTGCAGGGCGGGTACCTTTAGCAGCCGCCGGATGATCTCCACACCGTTGATTTCGTCGCCATGTATGGCCGCACTGACGAACAGCACCGGGCCGGCCTTTCTGCCGCAAAAGACCTGGATGGGCATGGTCGTCGGGGAGTGGGTGTAAAGCCGGCCGACTTCCAGATCGAGGCTTTTCCGCTGGCCCGGCTCCACGGTCGTGCCCCCGATGGTCAGTGGCTGATTACGCCGGTCACCACGCCGGCCGGGTTCGGACATCAGTGGTCCTCGTAACCCCACGGGGCCGGTGGCGGTTCCCGGGGGTCG
This sequence comes from Wenzhouxiangellaceae bacterium, assembly GCA_007135395.1. Taxonomy (GTDB): domain Bacteria; phylum Pseudomonadota; class Gammaproteobacteria; order Xanthomonadales; family Wenzhouxiangellaceae; genus SLIZ01. The sequence continues at coordinate 514 of SLIZ01000068.1, forward strand.
TCCAGATCGAATTCCACCCGGATTGAGTGACCCTGTTCTGGCCAATGGACCCCGTAGTGAAGGGTGGTTTCATCCACGAAGTGGAAAAACCAGAAATTGTCGGATCGCCTGGGCAGGATTTCGGCGGTGTGCTCATCGGCCGGAAAAATCTGGCGGGTCTCGAGCCCTGGGACGGGCGCATCCCCGCCGTACTGGGTGATTTTCTCTTCGCTCCCGTCCGGGTTGCGGTGATCGTGCTTGAGTCGAATGGTTCCGTCAGTCCGGGTCAGGATCCAGTTTCTGGAACGATCATCGTCGACGTGGAATGGAATATGGATCCGGTCCTCCTCACAGGTCATTACGTGCATAAGCAGGTCCCGGCCGACAATGGCATCTTCATAGTAGGCGGTGACATCCGACACCTTGCCTGGATAGGCCTTGCCGCAATGCTCCCGGAATCTCTCCCAGAAGGCTTCCTGCTCCGGGGCCAGCTCCTGCCTGGGTTCGGCCTGGACGGGTCCTGGCCCGGCAATGGCCAGGAGCATGAAAAGAGCGGCTGAAACAAGGGCATTCTGGACGGTCGGCATTACATCTCCGGGGTTGGGGAACGCAAATTCGCTGCCACACTACCAGAATTCATGAGGTGGTCGGAAACAGCCGGCCAACCTCAGTCTTCGTTCGGAGAGGTCTCTTCCTCGCCGGTCTCGTCGTTATCCTCTTCTTCCAGAACCGGGTCGATCCCCTCTTCTCCCGGCGCATCAATGGGGATCGGGTCGTCTTCACCCCACTCCTGGGGTTCGTCACCGAGGTATTCGCGCATCCGGTGTTGGCGGGAACGTTCATTTTCGAACTGGACTTCAAGGGTCAGCGTGAAGCGCCAGTCAGATCGACGTTGCCCGGTCTCCAGGTCCAGCGGCCAGGCGTGTTCGGGCTGAAGCTCGAAAAACAGCCAGCGCCGCAGGAACTGGCGGCGGTATCTCAAGGCAACAAAATACTCCTCGGCCTCAAATCGGGGCGTGGTGTAACCGAATGCGCCGACCTCGCTCCTGAGTGCCGTTCTGGGACTCATCTGGCGAAACGCGGTCACGGAGGTTCGCCAGTCCACGCCATCGGACGCCTCCGATACAGTGCCCTCGCCGGTCCAGCGGATCAGCCGGTCCCGGTCGGGCAGCCATTCCCAATCCAGCCGGGATGTGGACCCGAAGCCATCATCGAGCTCCCAGAAGACGGTCTGGGTGGCCCGGGCAAGTGTATGGTCGGTCAGTCCCTGTACATGGCGATAGCGCCCGCGCACCCGGGGATTGAGCCCACTCGAACTGACTCGTACCGTCCCGTCCACATCGAACTGGGATCGGGCACGTTCACTTGCGATGAACCGCAGCCCGAGACGGGTTTGTTCATCCTCATCGGCGGCACTGGGACCATCACGGAACTCACCGGTCAGATCATCATCCCGGGTAATCAGCAGTCGAATCCGGTCGGTTACCCGGGGCAGCAGCACATTGGCCCGAACCCGCAGGCCGAAGCCCCACCCCTCGGTCTCGTCCCACTGGAGTGAATTACGGATTCGCACGAAGGTGCCAACCGGGGTTTCCTCGAACGACCGGGGATCGCCAAAGAAACCGTCAAACCAGGCAGCAGGCTCGCACAAGCGCTGATTAAGGTAGGAATGGGAACGGTCCAGCCAGGATTCCGGTCGGTCGGCTTCATCCCTGCAGGAAAGCTCCATGAGCTTTTCCTGGGCCTCCTGGCGGTCGGACTTGGCGGTCTCGTCGTTCCCACCGTTGCTGCCAAGTGCAAAGGGGGAGCTAAAAACCAGCGCGAGAGTCGTAACTCCGAAGCACAATGTGCTCCGGATCATGTTCCGGTACCCATCCTGCAGCCTCCTGAATGATCCTGTCCATTGATTCCCGCACCCTGGCGGCAATCATACGACATTTGACCAATAATCAGGAACAGTTGGTTCCGTTCAGCCCTCGCCGGATGCCACGCCGATCACACCGCATCCGATCCGCGGGCCGGCGTCGCCTACCGGCTGGCTGCCATCATCCGGATCCCTGTGAACAATCAGGCCCCGGCCGATGATCGGGTTGGACTCCCCGGCAATGGAGATATTGTCTACGGTGAGTATCAGGGTGCCCTTGCCCTGTTCATCGGCCACGATATTGCCCAGATCCCCTGCATGCCGCTCGTCTTCTTCCTGCAGTCCGTGGGGATGGCCCTCCGGGTTGTAGTGGTCGCCGGCGCTGGTGCCGTCCTCGGCGCTACAGTCGCCGTACTCGTGGATATGAAACCCGTGCTTTTGTTCCGGTTCAAGCCCTTCGATATGGGCCGACAGGGTTACCTGACCCGGCGCCGAACGGTGGAAATGGACCACGCCGCGAGCAGAGTTGTCCTTTGTTGGATGAATGACTGCTACTGCCCGTTTCAGGGAATCATCCCGTTTTTCCGCTTCTTTGGAATGATCGTCACCGGCCAGGGCTATGCCCCATGAGGCGACAAGGAAAAGGGCAGCGACGGTGAGTGCTCCGGTCAGATATTTCATGATTGCTCCAGGTCCAGTCTCAAAAACAACAAGGTTACGCATTCCGTGTGATGCTCACGCCAGGCGAGGCCTGTAAACCGTCGACACCCCCGGTAAGTTTACGTGTATCTTGCTCCCTGGCTCAATACGGACAATCTGTGATGTGGCTCCTCTGGCTTGTGACCATCGGCTGGGCATTCAGTTTTTCCCTGATCGGCGAGTTTCTCTCCGGTCAGGTGGACAATTTTATCTCCGTTTTGATCCGGACGGGGCTTGCGCTGCTGGTGTTCCTGCCCCTCCTCCGGCCTGCCGGAGTGCCGGCAAAAACCCTGGGCGCGCTGGCAGGAATCGGCGCGATCCAGATCGGATTGACCTACCTGTTCCTTTTTCATGCCTTCGATTACCTGAGTGTCCCGGAAATCCTGCTGTTCACCATTTTCACCCCCTTGTACGTAACCCTGGTCGACGAGTGCATCCTGGGTCGCAGGAGGCTGCCCTGGCTGTGGTGGGCGGCGGCTGGCCTGGCGGTGGGCGGGGCGGCCATCATCCGTTACGGCGAGGTATCCAGCAATCCCTGGACCGGCTTCTTTCTTATCCAGTGCGCCAACCTGAGTTTTGCCGCCGGCCAGGTGTTCTACAAGCGACTGAAGCTGGGAACGGCCACCTCCCAGGCCCGCGCGTTCGCCTTTTTCTTCCTGGGCGCAACTGCAATCAGCGCCGCAGCAGCCCTGGCCTTTGCCGACTGGACAAGAATTCCTGTCAATACCGTGCAGTGGTCGATTCTCCTGTGGCTGGGAATCGGTGCCTCCGGGCTGGGCTACCTGGGCTGGAACCTGGGGGCCCGGATGGTCAATACGGGTCAGCTTGCGGTGATGAACAACATGCTCATTCCGACAGGCATTCTGGTCAATGTTCTGATCTGGAGCCGGGATGCGGACTTGCTGCGTCTTGCTTTCGGCGGTGCAATCATTCTGGTTTCAGTGTGGCTGGCCGGGCGCAGTCAAGAGCTCCGGCCAAAGCCGACCTGACCTGTCCTCCTGCACAACCTGAACGGAAACGCCAGGGAGCAGGCCCGGGCGTGATGTCTGTTACTTTCCTGTCACTGTCCTGATGGTCGGGCGCAACGGTCGGGTCAATCACCGTCGCCGTTGTCACCGTTTTCCAGCTCGGAATGCACATAGAACATGCCTTCCTCACCGAACAGGTAATCTTCGGGGAACCATTCAATCATTTCACCGGCCTCGCAATCCACATCCTCGGCGAGGACCAGGGCCAGGATCGCTTCGTCTTCATCCTCGTCGTAAGCGGCCGGCAAATCGGTTGCGATGTCGAAAGCATCCTGGATGTGCAGATTGCCACCGTTGTTGACCGTCCCGGTTCCGAGGCAGATCACGCCGGATGCCGGCAGCGGCTGGGGCTGGTAGGTCAAGGAGTACTCGACGCCGGGTGGCAGTTCATGGCCGTTGAATACATAGTCGAACATCGGGGCAATCCAGCGATACATCATCTTGCCCCAGGAGCCCTCTTCCAGAGGATCTCCAGTCTCCTCATCGACCAGGGCAAAGTCCAGGTGGGCAACGCTCGACATTCCTGCCTGGCCATCCGGGCCTTCACCGGCACCGGGCGAGGAACAGAAATCCGGAATGCCGTTGTCGTCATCCCCGTTGCCCTCCTCATTGCCGTTGTCACCCGGCGGTGGTCCCGGATCCTCCGGTGGGCCCGGATTTTCCGGCGGGCCTGCAAAAGGGGGCGGTCCGTCGCCCGGCGACCAGTCCGGATCCCCCGGATTGTTTCCATGACCCGGCGGGCCGGGCTGGGCAACAACCGGAGTTGAAAAAACGGGAATCAACAGCAGGAACAAGAATACTGCAAGAAATTTCGGAACAGGTTTCATGGCGATTTCTCCAGAACTTCGATCCGTAGTCATGCACAGTACGGATATGGACAAAACGCCGGGCAACGAGCCCCCTGCATGCATCTCGTGACCGGCGCCAGACCGATCTACGGGATCAACCCTACCATGCCCTGTGACGCCAATTCCGTGATTATGTTGGCATTTTTCCGAATCCGGCAGACCGGCCAGGTGTGTTTCCGCTTACCGGTCAGTCAGGGAAAAGGGATCGGCATCGGCCAGGAACGGGAATTGCTGCCTCGTTTCTTCCAGGGCCTCCCGGTCGATCTCGACGACCGCTACGGCTTCTTCGGCACCAAGAAGGGCCTGCTCGTGGCCCTGGGCATCCCAGATTCCCGAAGCTCCCGGGTACTCGATGCCATTGCCGTCCCGGCCAGCCCGGTTGACGGCAACGACAAAGGCCTGGTTCTCGATGGCGCGGGCCTTGAGCAACGCCTTCCAGGCATCGACCCGTGGTGCCGGCCAGTTGGCAACATGGATCTGCAAGTCGAAATCATTGCGATTGCGACACCACACCGGGAAACGCAGGTCGTAGCAGATCTGAAGATTGATGCGCCAGCCGTTGAACTCGAAAACCACTCGCTTGCGTCCCGGGGTATAACGCTCGTCCTCGCCCCCGTAGCCGAACAAATGAGCCTTGTCATAGGTGTGCATGGACCCATCGGCTGTGGCGAAGATCATCCGGTTGTAGCGCCGGCCGTTTTCGCCGATAACCAGGCTTCCGGTTACCGCCGCACCGAGCTCCCGGGCCAGGCCACGGATCCAGGCAACGCTGGGCCCGTCCATACCTTCCGGCCGGCCCCCGGCATCGCCCAGAAACCCCGTTGTACAGGTCTCGGGCAAGGCATAGAGATCAGCCGGGCCGGCCCGATCGATCAAGGTTTCCAGGTGTGCCCGGTTGGCTTCAGGTTCCTGCCAACGGGTATCAGACTGAATCAGACCAATGCGCATGACAGCAGACTCTTCAACTGGACTTTGGGCCGGGGATTCGACTCATTCGGTCTCCGGCTTGAGGTAGGGAAACAGGAGCACATCCCGGATGGAGGCCGAATCGGTAAACAGCATCACCAGCCGGTCGATGCCGATCCCCTCCCCGGCCGTTGGCGGCAGGCCGTACTCCAGGGCCCGGATGTAGTCGGCATCAAAGGCCATGGCTTCCTGATCTCCCCCCTCCTTGGCCGCAGCCTGTTCCCGGAACCTTTCGGCCTGGTCTTCCGGGTCATTGAGCTCGGAGAAGCCGTTGGCGATCTCCCGGCCGCAGATGAAAAGCTCGAAGCGGTCAACCAGTTCCGGGTCCTGGTCGTTCCTTCGCGACAGGGGGGAAACCTCCGTTGGATAGCCGGTTATGAAGGTCGGCTGGATGAGTTCATCTTCCACAGTGTGATCGAAGATCTCCAGCAGCAACTGGCCCCAGCCGGCCGAATCGTCCACATGGATGTCCAGTCGCTCGCAATGGGCTCGCAGCTTTTCCAGGTCCCGGGTTTCGGCCATGGGAATTTCCGGATTGAACCGGCAGACTGCCTCGGCCACGGAAATCCGCTCGAAGGGCTTGCCCAGATCAACCTGTTCGCCCTGGTATACAACCGTGGAATCACCGCAGGCGCTGAGTTCGGTGGCAAGCTGGCGCAACAGGCGTTCGGTCAGATCCATCAAGTCGGTGTAATCCGCCCAGGCCTGGTAGAACTCCAGCATGGTGAATTCCGGGTTGTGGCGGGTTGAGACACCCTCGTTGCGAAAACTCCGGTTGATTTCGAAGACCCGGTCCATGCCACCGACCACCAGCCGCTTGAGGTGAAGCTCCGGGGCCACGCGCAGGTACAAATCGATCCCCAGCGCATTGTGATGGGTGACGAAGGGCCGGGCCGTGGCGCCACCGGGAATGTGGTGCATCATGGGGGTTTCCACTTCCAAATAGCGACGGGATTCCAGGAAATTGCGAATGGTCCGGATGATGCGCGACCGGATCTCGAAAACCTCGCGGACCCCGGGATTGACGATAAGGTCCACGTAACGCTGCCGATACCGGGTCTCCTGGTCGGTCAGTCCATGCCACTTTTCCGGCAGGGGCCTCAGGGACTTGACCATCAGACGAAGCTCGCTGGCCTGGACGGTCAGCTCGCCGGTCCGGGTTCGCATAAGGGTACCCGTTGCGGCAACCACATCCCCCACATCCCAACCCTTGAAGGCCTGGTAGACCCCTTCGGGCAGGGCATCGCGCTGGACATAAAGCTGCAGCCGCTGGCCCGAGCCGTCCAGGATGTGCACGAAGCTGGCCTTGCCCATGACACGCTTGCCCACCATGCGACCTGAAACCCGGACCTCCCGTTCGAGTTCGGCCAATGCCTCGGAGGTCCAGGTCTCGGCCTGCCCGAACTCCCGATGGAGTTCGGCAGCCCGGGTGTCGGGTTGAAAGTCGTTGGGATAGGCAATACCCGATTCCCGGAGCGCTTCGAGCTTGGCCCGCCGCTCGGCAATCAGCCGGTTTTCCTCTTCCGGGTTGTCAGCCTGTTCCGGCTTTTCCTGGTTCATGGTCACTTCCGTTTGATGGTTATTCAGGCCCGGATCATCATTCCTGCTTGCCCAGGCCGGCCTTGAGAGAGGCGGCAACGAATTCATCCAGGTCACCGTCGAGCACCTTCTGGGTATCCGAACGTTCCAGGTTGGTCCGAAGATCCTTGATCCGGGACTGGTCAAGCACATAGGAACGGATCTGACTGCCCCAGCCGATGTCGGCCTTGCTGTCCTCGGTCGCCCGGGCCGCTTCCTCGCGCTTGCTCAGCTCGAACTCGTAGAGCTTGGCCCGAAGCTGCTTCATGGCGTGATCCTTGTTGCTGTGCTGGGATCGCCCGCTTTGACACTGGACCACGATGCCGGTGGGTTCATGGGTGATGCGAACCGCCGACTCGGTGGTGTTCACATGCTGGCCGCCGGCGCCGGAGGCACGGTAGACATCAATGCGCAGGTCCGAGGGGTCGACATCAATTTCGATATTGTCATCGACTTCCGGTGAGACGAACACCGCCGCAAAGGATGTATGGCGACGATTGCCGGAATCGAAGGGGGACTTTCGCACCAGCCGATGGACCCCGGTCTCGGTTCGGCACCAGCCGTAGGCATAATCCCCCTCGACCCGGATCGTGGCGCTCTTGATTCCGGCCGTTTCTCCGGCCGAGACTTCCATGAGTTCGGCTTTCCAGCCCCGGTTCTCGGCCCAGCGCAGGTACATCCGAAGCAGCATTTCCGCCCAGTCCTGGGCCTCGGTTCCACCGGATCCGGCCTGGATGTCGATAAAGCAGGGCCGGTCGTCCATCTCGCCGGAGAACATCCGCTGGAACTCCAGGTCTGAAATCCCCTTCTCCAGTCTCCTCAGGTCCTGACCGACGCTGGAAAGAGTCTCCTCGTCACCTTCTGCAATGGCCATCTCCACCAGCTCGGCGGAATCGTTGACCCCGTCGAGAACCGCCTGCAGCTTGCCGACCAGTTCATCCAGCCGGGCACGTTCCTTGCCAAGGGCCTGGGCCTTTTCCGGATCATTCCAGATATCCGGATTTTCCAGTTCCCGGGTTACTTCCTCGAGGCGTTCAACTCTGGCCTCATAGTCAAAGATACCCCCTGAGCGCCGTGGCTCGGTTGCGCAGATCGTCCAGCAAATTCTTCAGGGATGTCTGTTCCATGATTCCTTCCGGGAAAAACCGGGGATTGTACCTTCTGGGGGGATTCCGGCATACCCTGCCAGGGTCACTTGTAGTCTACCCCTTCGACCAGGTGCTGGATATTGAGCTGGACTGTCGAGCGTCCCATCCACCGGTTTACTTCCAGCCGGAAGGTGACATGCAGGGGCTCGGGCAGGTCCCGGGACAGCAAGGCGCCTGCACGGAAGGCGATGGCTTCGACTTCCGGTCCGCCGGAGTCCGGCTCAAGCCGGAGCTTGAGGTGGTGGCTGCCGACCACGGAGCGGTGAAGAATCCGGAACCGGCCATCGAACAACGGTTCCGGCCAACCCTGGCCCCAGGGACCGGCCTCGACCAGGGCCAGGGCGGATTCCACACTGAACAACTCCGGCGGGACCTCTCCGTCGCTTTCGATGCGCTCCGGGGCAAACTCCCTGCCCTCAAGGGCGGCATCAAACGCCGCCTGGAAGGCCTCCACCCGGGCCCGGTCCAGGCTCAGGCCTGCCGCCCGGGCGTGACCACCGAAACGATCGATCAGTCCCGGGTTGCAGGTGTCGATATCCACCAGAAGATCGCGCATGTGGACACCCACCGGGCTTCGCCCGGATCCCTTGATCTCCCGGCTGCCTTCCTCGGCCGGTGCCATGGCGATGATCGGGCGCTGAAGCCGGTCCTTGAGGCGGGAGGCGACCAGGCCCACTACACCGGCGTGCCACTGGTCATCGAAAATACACAGTCCGGATACCGGCCCGTCAATCTTTTCCATGGTCGCTTCCACCCGGACTTCGGCCTGGGCCTGCATTTCAGCCTGGATTCCCTGACGGTTTCGATTGAGCTCATCCAGTCGCCTGGCGATGGCCCGGGCCGGGTCTGCCCGGTCGCATAACAGGCATTCGATGCCAACGCTCATGTCCTCCAGGCGTCCGGCAGCATTAAGCCGGGGTCCCACGAAAAAACCCAGGTCGGCAGCTGTTACGTTCCTGGGATTCCGTCCGGCCACTTCCAGCAGGGCCTGAATGCCGGGCACGCAGTGCCCCCCGGCAATCCGCTTCAAACCCTGGTGAACCAGTATCCGGTTGTTTTCATCCAGGGCCACCAGATCAGCAACAGTGCCCAGGGCCACCAGGTCCAGCCAGGTATCCATGCGCGGCTCCCGACGGGAATCGAACCAGCCCAGTTCCCTCAACCGGCCGCGAAGAGCCGCCAGGGTGTAGAAGACCACCCCCACACCGGCCAGGGACTTCGAGGGAAACCGATCCCCGGGCAGTGCCGGGTTGACGATGGCATCGGCCTCGGGCAACTCGTTTCCGGGCAGGTGGTGATCGGTAACCACCACCCGCACTCCGGCCTGACGTGCCTTTGCAACCCCGGCAATGCTGGAAATACCCTGGTCCACCGTAACAATCACCCGGGGCTCCAGCTTCAGACATTCATCGACCAGCGCGGGGCCCAGGCCATACCCGTGAAGGAACCGGTCCGGAACCTTCCAGCACACATCCCGGGCGCCCATGGCTGTCAGTGCCCGAACGGCAAGCGCTGTTCCGGTGGCCCCGTCGGCGTCGAAGTCACCCACGACCAGGATTCGATCACCGGCCTGGACGGCTGCAGCCAGAATCTCCGTGGCCTGACCCAGTCCGCTCAGGCTCGGCCCCAGCATCCGGCCCAGCCCATAGTCCGGAGCGCCGATCTGGCCGCGCATGGCAAGTACCCGTGCAGCCAGCGGATGAAGGTCCCCGCTCAGTTTCTCCGGGTCGCGACGGCGGGTCACCCGGACCTTGCGAATCATCGCCGGTCCTGCCCGACAAGCCCGGGCGTTTTTCGCCAGAAAAACCAGGCCTGGCGGGCTGATATTTCGAGAAACCCCGTGCCGGTCACCAGGGTGAGCGCGGACAGCCGCCGGGAAACCAGCCGCCTCCAGACCGGCCCCAGCCATTGGTCGGCAAGTTTTTCCAGGTTGGCCTCGGCCGACTCGGCCGGGTCCGGTTGCCAGGCGGCAACCACCCGGCCGGTGATCGAATCCAGGCCGTCTGCGACGGGAAGGGACAACCAGTCGGCCAGCCCGTCAATCAAGGGCGACCCGCCCATATGCCCTTCAAGCCGGTGGGATTCCGGGGCGACCAGAGTCTGGCCAGGACCCCACAACCAGAGCGAATTGGGGCGGGTAGAGTCGCCCGGCTGGCGTGCCTGGTGGAAAATCATCTGGGATTCGTTGAGCAGGCGGCGCCAAAGGGACTGATCGGGACCTTCCGGGAGAACCTCGTCCAGGCCACGGCCGCCAATCGAGTTCATGGGAACAAAACGAGACTCCGGGCGCGACGAACACCGGACGTAACCCCGGTTGGCCGTGGGCCAGTCGAAATCCAGGCCCTGGTCAGCGAAGGCATTCTTCAGCTCGGCTTCCAGGCGCTGGCGCAGGTCCGATTCGACAGCACCCGCAGGGATAGGGGAAATCCATACCCGGTTGATATCGGCGACCATGCAGGCCGGGTCAGCGCGAAGCCAGCAACCCTGGAAATCATCGGGGGCATCAACCCGCCGGGTCAATGCCGCCTCACCCGGCCAATCAAGTTCGAGAAACTGCCCGAGGCCGCCAAATTCCGGCGGACTCGTGAACTTCCCGCGACTTAGAATCCGGTCGAGAACCGGGGGCTTGGAACCGGCTTCAGCAAGCAGGTCCTCCAGGCGATCGATCACAAGCGTGATTGCCGGGCTGCTCACCGGGGCCGGGTCTGAAGGCCCGGCCACCGGGGTCCGCTCAGGGACTCACTGGTTATAGGCGACTTCAACAATCTCAAAATTCTTCACGCCGCTGGGTGCGTTGACCGCCACAACGTCTCCCTGTCGCTGCCCGATCAGCGCCCGGGCCAGGGGCGAGGTGATGGAAATCCGCCGCTTGCTGACATCGGCTTCCAGTTCTCCGACGATATGCCAGCGGACTTCCTCGTCCTCGTCTTCATCGTGCAATACGACTCTTGCACCAAAGACCACCTTGTCGCCCACGTTCAGGCTGGAAATATCGATGATCTGGGCGGTGGACAGGGCGTTTTCCAGCTCCTGGATCCGGCCCTCGATGAAACTCTGCTGCTCCCGGGCTGCATGGTACTCCGCATTTTCCTTCAGATCGCCATGGGCGCGGGCCTCGGCAATGGCCTGAATGACCGCCGGCCGCTCTTTCTTCTTCAGCCGCTCGAGTTCGCTCTTCAGCCTCTCTGCGCCTTCCTTGGTCAATGGTGCTCGACTCATGAGTTTTCCGCCTTGGCATTTCTGCCGGTACTATGGAGGGCAGCCAGGGATCTCACGGTTCGCTCTTCCCAGTGATCCAGCGCATGCAATGCAGCCCGCCCCCCGGCAATGGTTGTTGAGTAATACACCTTTTGCTGCAGTGCCTCGCGCCGAATCGAATAGGAATCGGCAATGGCCTGCCGGCCCTCCGTAGTGTTGACAATGAACTGGATTTCCTCGTTCTTGATCAGATCGACGATATGGGGTCGACCCTGGATTACCTTATTGATGTAGGCACATTCGACCTGATTATCAAGGAGGTAGCGGCAGGTTCCCTCGGTAGCCACCAGCCGGAATCCACGCTCGATCAGGTCCCGGGCCAGCGGAAGCAGGCGCTCCTTGTCAGCATCGCGCACGCTCAGAAAAACCTGCCCTTCCGATGGTGGAGACAGTCCGGCACCCAGTTGTGCCCGGGCCACTGCCGCTCCGAAATTTCTGCCCACCCCCATGACCTCGCCGGTCGATCGCATCTCCGGACCAAGGATCGGGTCGACGCCGGGAAACTTGATGAACGGAAAAACCGGCTCCTTGACCGAATGAAATCCGGGGGAAATGTTCTCCTGAACCCCCTGGTCCCGGATGGAAACCCCCACCATGCACTTCGCGGCGACCTTGGCCAGGGCGATCCCCGTTGCCTTGGCCACAAACGGCGTGGTCCGGGAAGCCCTGGGGTTGACCTCCAGGACGAAGATTTCCTCTCCGCGCACGGCAAACTGCACGTTCATTAGACCGATCACGTTCAGCCCCAGCGCCATGGCACGGGTCTGGCGCATGATTTCTTCCTGGATGGGTACCGACAGGGAGAACGGTGGAAGTGCGCAGGATGAATCGCCGGAATGGACCCCGGCCTCCTCGATGTGCTCCATGATGCCGCCAATCAGGACTTCCTTGCCGTCACAGACCGCATCCACGTCCACCTCGATGGCGTGATCGAGAAACCGGTCGAGAAGAACCGGTGAATCATTGGAGACCTTGACCGCATCACGCATGTAGCGGGTCAGTTCCTGCTCGCCGTGAACGATATCCATGGCCCGACCACCGAGAACGTAGGAAGGCCGCACCACCAGCGGATAGCCGATCTCCCGGGCCAGCCGAATGGCCTCTTCCGGGGTTCGGGCGGTCCGGTTGGCCGGCTGGGAAAGTCCGAGCTTGTCCAGCAACTCCTGGAATCGCTGCCGGTCTTCGGCCAGGTCGATGCAATCCGGGCTGGTGCCGATGATGGGGACATCGGCAGCCTCCAGGGCCCGGGCAAGTTTCAGGGGAGTCTGACCCCCGAACTGCACGATGACCCCCCTGGGCTTTTCGGTTTCGATGACGGCCAACACGTCTTCCAGAGTCAGCGGCTCGAAGTACAGCCGGTCGGAGGTGTCGTAGTCGGTGGAAACGGTTTCCGGGTTGCAGTTGACCATGATGGTCTCGTAACCCAGTTCGCGAACCGCCAGGGCGGCATGAACGCAACAGTAGTCGAACTCGATGCCCTGCCCGATTCGATTCGGCCCGCCGCCGAGGACGAGGATCTTTTCCCGGTCGGTTGGATTGGCCTCGCAATGGGTCTCGTAGGTCGAATACATGTAGGCCGTGCTGGTCGCAAACTCCGCCGCACAGGTATCGACCCGCTTGAATACCGGGAACACTTCCAGCGTCTTGCGCAGGTGACGCACCGCCGATTCGCGAACATCAAGCAATGCAGCCAGGCGGGCATCGGAGAACCCGAAGCGCTTGAGTTCGAGCATCCGCGGCCCGTCGATGCCGTCAAAACCTTCTTCGGCGACTTCCTGCTCGACCTCGATGAGCTCCAGAATCTGGTCAAGAAACCAGGAATCGATCCGGGTCAGGCGGTTCATTTCCTGCAGGGAAATACCCCGGCGAAAACCCTCGGCCACGAACAACAGCCGCTCCGGCCCCGGCTGGACGAGTTCCCGGCGCAGGAGGCTGTCATCATCGATCTCGTCGGCCCCCTTGGGCTCGACCGGGTCCAGGCCGGCAAGATCCGTTTCCAGGCTGCGCAAGGCCTTTTGCAGGGATTCCTGGAAGGTTCGGCCAATGGCCATGGCCTCACCGACGGACTTCATCTGGGTCGTCAGGCGATCATTGGCGGCGGGAAACTTCTCGAAGGCAAACCGGGGGATCTTGGTGACCACGTAGTCGATGGACGGCTCGAAAGACGCCGGGGTGGCACCGCCGGTGATTTCATTGTCCAGTTCATCCAGGGTATAGCCGACTGCCAGCTTGGCCGCCACCCGGGCGATGGGAAAACCGGTGGCCTTGGAAGCCAGGGCCGAGGAACGGGAAACCCGCGGATTCATCTCGATGACCACCACCCGACCGTTTTCCGGGTTGATGGCAAACTGGACATTGGAGCCGCCGGTTTCCACCCCGATCTTGCGCAGGGTGGCAATGGAGGCATCCCGCAACCGCTGGTACTCCTTGTCGGTCAGGGTCTGGGCCGGTGCCACGGTGATGGAATCACCGGTATGGACACCCATCGGATCGATGTTTTCAATGGAACAGATGATGATGCAGTTGTCGTTGCGGTCGCGTACGACTTCCAGCTCGAATTCCTTCCAGCCCAGCACGGACTCTTCCAGCAGGATCTCGTTGGTCGGCGACAGGTCCAGCCCCCGATCGACGAGTTCGACAAACTCTTCCCGGTTGTAGGCGATTCCCCCGCCGGAGCCGCCCAGGGTGTAGGACGGTCGGCTGATGATCGGGAAGCCGATAGTCCGCTGGGCCTCGATGGCCTCTTCCATCGAGTGGACAATGGTCGATTCGGGACTTTCCAGGCCGATTTCCGACATGGCACTTCGAAACCGCCAGCGGTCTTCGGCGGTTTCAATGGCGTCCTTGCTGGCGCCGATCATTTCCACCCCGAATTTTTCCAGCACACCTTCCCGGGCCAGGTCCAGGGCACAGTTGAGGGCCGTCTGACCGCCCATGGTGGGAAGCAGCGCATCGGGCCGTTCCTTGTCGATGATGTCGCGCACCACGTCCCAGCGGATCGGTTCGATGTATACCTCGTCAGCCAGTTCCGGGTCGGTCATGATGGTGGCGGGATTGGAATTGACCAGGATGACCCTGTAGCCCTCCTCCTTGAGGGCCTTTACCGCCTGGACGCCGGAATAGTCGAACTCGCACGCCTGGCCGATGACGATTGGGCCGGCGCCTATGATGAGAATGGACTGGATATCGGTTCTTTTGGGCATGCTTAACCTTTCGGGGAACCCATGGAGCGGACGAAGTCGGCAAAAAGCACCCGGGCGTCGTGAGGGCCCGGGCTGGCTTCCGGATGACCCTGGAAGCTGTAGGCCGGCCGATCCCTGAATCGCAGCCCCTGCAAACTGCCGTCGAACAGGGAGATCTGGGTGACATCCACCTGTTCCGGCAGGGATTCGGCGTCGGCGGCAAACCCGTGATTCTGGGAAGTGATCATCACTCGGCCGGTAGCCTCATCCCTGACCGGGTGGTTGGCCCCGTGATGGCCGAATTTCATCTTGTTTGTCTTGCCACCGGCAGCCAGCGCAAGAAGCTGGTGCCCCAGGCAGATTCCCATCAAAGGTATTTTCCGATCCAGCAGGCCGGTAATGGCCTCGACGGCATAGTCGCAGGGTTCCGGGTCCCCGGGGCCATTGGACAGCATGACCCCGTCCGGCTTCAATTCCAGTACCGTTTCGATGGGACAGGCCGCCGGCACCACGGTGACCCGGCAGCCGGCGTCCACCAGGAGCCTGAGAATGTTGTGCTTGACCCCGAAGTCGTAGCAGACCACGTGGGGCCCGCCGGATGCCTGACCGACAGTTCCGGAGTCCAGGTCGAGCAGTCCCTCGGTCCAGGGGCTGGAGTCCTTGCAGGTGACGGTCCGGGCCAGGTCCTGGCCGGCCATCCGGGGACAGGATCGGGCCATCTCCAGGGCCTGTTCCCGGTCCGGGTCCGGCCCGGCGGCAATGCAACCGTTCATGGCCCCGTTTTCCCGCAAATGGACGGTCAGCGCACGGGTATCGAGATCAGCAATTCCGGGAATCCCGTTGCGGTCCAGGTAGTCCCCCAGGCTTCCCCGGGCCCGCCAGGAACTGTAGCGGCGGGGACAGTGGCGAACGATCAGGCCCGCTGCCCTGGGCCGGTCACTTTCCTCATCATGCTCATTGATTCCCACATTGCCCACATGGGATGCGGTCAGCGTGACCAGCTGGCCGGCATAACTGGGATCGGTAAGAATTTCCTGGTACCCGGTCATGGCCGTGTTGAACACCACCTCGCCAACGAAAGTTCCGGACGCACCAATGGACGTCCCGGAAAACGTGGTGCCGTCTTCCAGCACAAGCAGGGCTTCGTATCTTGACAAAATGGACCTCCGGATATGCAAAGCGGGACGCTGCATCGTCCCGCTCGTCGACTTGGCATTACGATAACGCCATAACCGAGGAAGGATTGTACTCCATGGCCACCGGTTCCGGCCAGCAGATTACACCGGGCCGTGCCGGTTCGGGATCAATCCCGCCGGTGACCCGGGCCGGTCAGCAGCAGATCGGAAAATCCATGGAGGCCACTTTCCTGACCGGCCAGCATTCCGGCAGCCCGCAGGGCGCCCCTGGCAAAGATCTCCCGGCTGGAGGCGCGATGGCTGAGCTCGATTCGTTCACCATCGCCAAGAAAGAATACCGTGTGCTCTCCGGCCACATCCCCGCCGCGAAGACTGGCAAGGCTCACCTCTTCGGGCTTTCGGGCCCCGGAATGACCGGCCCGGTCCGTGACCGCAGTGGTTTTTCCGGTCCGGGCAAGTATGTCGGCCAGAGAAAGGGCCGTGCCGGAGGGGGCATCGACCTTGCGCCGGTGGTGGATCTCCAGCACCTCCGCATCGAAATCGTCTCCCAGTACACCGGCAGCGTGTTCAACAAGCCCGTAGAGCAGGTGCACGCCAACGCTGAAGTTGGCTTCGACACAAACCGGAATGACCCCTGCCGCTTCACGAACGGCCCGGTGATCCTGATCATCCAGGCCGGTGGTGCCGATCACCAGAGGGATTTCATGGACTCGGCACCACTCCAGGCACCGCCGGGTTTGCTCCGGAGTGGAAAAATCAATAAGCGCATCGACCCGGGGGAATTCCGGCAGGGAACTGGACCGGCTGATCGAGACAGTGATTTCGAAATCCGGGTCGGTTCCGGCCAGCCCGGCAATGGCCCGGCCCATGGCACCGGTTGCTCCGCTGAGAAGGATCCGGCAGGTCATGGCGGGGTCCGCTAGAGCCCCATCCGATCGAAGAAACTCTTGACGCCGTCGGTCCAGGAACGGGACTTGGGATTGTTCTTGCTGCCGTCATCCAGGGTTTCTGCAAACTGCTGCAGCAACTCCTTTTGCTCGCGATTGAGCTTGACCGGTGTTTCCACACTGATGCGGCACATCAGGTCCCCCCGGTTGCGGCTTCGAACCGACTGAACACCCTTGCCCTTCAAGCGGAAAACCTTGCCCGACTGGGTTTCCGACGGAATCCGGAGCATGACCGAACCATCCAGGGTCGGCACCTCGATCTCACCGCCCAGTGCGGCAGTGGTAAACGGAATGGGAAAGTCGCAGAAAAGGTCATCCCCGTCACGTTCAAAAAGCTCGTGGGGCTTGATCCTTACATCCACATACAGGTCGCCAGCCTTGGCTCCCTGGGCACCAGCCTCCCCTTCCAGGCCAAGCCGGATCCGGTCTCCTTCATCCACGCCGGCAGGTATCTTGACCGAAAGGGTCCGGGTTTCCCGGACCCGGCCGTTACCGTCACATTCCTTGCACGGATCAGAAATCCGCCGGCCGGTTCCCCGGCAGTTGGGGCAGGTCTGCTGGACGGAAAAAATGCCCTGCTGCATGCGAACATTGCCGCTGCCACCACAGGTCGCACATACTTCCAGCCGCCCGTCTCTCGCGCCGGTTCCGTTGCAGGGGCTACATTCGGAAAAGGTGGGAATCCGAAGCTCCTTTTCCACCCCGGCAACGGCTTCCTCCAGACTCAGTTCCAGGGTATACCGCAGGTCCCTGCCACGCCGGGATTGCTGCTGACGACGTCTGCCGCCGCCGAAGATATCCCCGAAGATATCG
>SLIZ01000095.1 GCA_007135395.1 Wenzhouxiangellaceae bacterium
AACCGCCTGACCGAGGTTGAACCCGGGATGGTGGATGGGTTGGTTGGGAAAGGGGAATAACGGTTTCCGGTTTCCGGTTTTAACCAAAACACCAACGAACCAAAAAACCAACTAACCAAAGAACCAACGAACCAGTCATGTCGCGCAGAGCCGCTGAGGCGCAGAGAAAGAAATACTGCATTTCTTATCTACTTAACCACTTTTCCTGTTTGTCCCTCTTCGCGCCTTCGCGGCTTCGCGAGAGGCATGACAAAACAACGAAGCGACGTTCCCTTAAACGTAAACCGTAACTTCCCTGGTCGAACGGAAGGTAATCTCCGGATGGCGTTCTTCGGCGAGTTGGAGGTTGACCCGGGTGGGGGCCAGGTAGACGAGTTGGCCGCCGCCGTCTTCGGAGAGGTTGTTCTGGTTCTTGTTGCGGAATTTCTCCAGATCCTTTTCGGACTCGGAACTGACCCAGCGGCAGGTGCTGACATTGACCGATTCGAAAACCGCATCGACCCCGTACTCGGCCTTGAGCCGGTAGGCCACCACATCGAACTGGAGCAGACCGACGGCGCCGAGAACCAGGTCGTTGCCGATCAGCGGCTTGAAGAACTGGGTTGCCCCTTCTTCGGAGAGCTGGGCCAGGCCCTTGGTCAGGGCCTTGAGCTTGAGCGGGTCCTTGAGCTGCACCCGGCGAAAGAGCTCCGGGGCAAAGCTGGGGATGCCGGCGAACTGGAGTTTTTCACCCTCGGTGAAGGTATCCCCGATGCTGATGGTGCCGTGGTTGTGCAGGCCCACGATATCGCCGGGGAAGGCCCGTTCGGCGGTGGCCCGTTCGTCGGCCATGAAGGTCAGGGCACCATGGGTGCGCTGCTCCTTGCCGAACCGGACATGGTGAAGTTTCATTCCCTTTTCGAACACCCCGGAACACACCCGCATGAAGGCCATCCGGTCCCGGTGGGCCGGGTCCATGTTGGCCTGGACCTTGAACACGAAACCGGTAAGCTTTTCCTCGGCCGGATCCACATCCCGGCCCAGGGTCTTGCGGGGCTGTGGCATCGGGGCGTGTTCGACAAACTCGTCGAGTAGCGGGGTGACGCCGAAATTGTTCAGCGCCGAGCCGAAGAATACCGGGGTCTGGGTACCCGCCAGGTAGGCGGCCTTGTCGAATTCGTGGCTGGCCCCGCGCACCAGTTCGATTTCCTCGCGCAATTCCTCCGCGTGGCTGCCCAG
This sequence comes from Wenzhouxiangellaceae bacterium, assembly GCA_007135395.1. Taxonomy (GTDB): domain Bacteria; phylum Pseudomonadota; class Gammaproteobacteria; order Xanthomonadales; family Wenzhouxiangellaceae; genus SLIZ01. Next base: position 1,219 of record SLIZ01000095.1, read on the forward strand.
GACTTCATCGACCTCCGGTTTGTCCAGCCCTCGAATGATCCGGGGTTCCTGGCGCAGGTAGTTCTTGCCCGACTCATAGAGGTGAATCTCGTCGGCAATCATGTGATAGATGCCCTTCAGCCTCGAGCCCATGCCCACCGGCCAGGTCACCGGGGCGCACTGGATGCCCAGGACTTCCTCGACCTCATCGAGCAGCTCCACCGGCTCCCGGCCTTCCCGGTCGAGCTTGTTGATGAAGGTAAATATCGGCGTATCCCGCAGCCGGCAGACTTCCATCAGCTTGATGGTTCGCTCCTCCACACCCTTGGCACAGTCGATGACCATCAGGGCCGAGTCCACGGCGGTCAGGGTCCGATAGGTGTCCTCGGAAAAGTCTGCGTGTCCCGGTGTGTCGAGAAGGTTGACTACGTGGTCGTTGTGGATGAACTGCATCACCGAGGAGGTAATGGAAATTCCCCGCTCTTTTTCCATCTCCATCCAGTCCGAGGTCGCGTGCCGGGAGGCCTTGCGGGCCTTGACCGAACCGGCGAGCTGAATCGCTCCGCCAAACAGCAGGAATTTCTCGGTCAGGGTGGTCTTGCCCGCATCCGGATGGGAAATGATGGCAAAAGTCCGGCGGCGGGCAATCTCGTCGGTGAGTCGGGGCATGATCAGCAATCTGTCGACAGCGGGCAAACCCGTCATTATACGGGGCTGCGGCCGGTTCTGACGACTGTGATATGGAGCGCTGGACGGTCGTTAACGGTGGGATGCACCAGAACTGTTAAAATGGAACCAACGTCTGAACCTCAGAGTCCCTTAACTTACGTGAAGATATCCCTCGTAGTTGCCATTGTTTCACTGCTTCTTGCCCCGGTTGCAGCCGGAGCCGGAGACCGGGCTGATGTCGGTTCCAAGGCCGTGCCCGGTTCTGTATACAAGGCATTGATGGAGTTCTACAAGGCAACCGATGGCGGCAACTGGCATGACAACGACGGCTGGGGAGAATCCCGGGACACCGTCTGTTCCTGGCATGGCATTACCTGCCGCTTCGCCGAATCCGGCCGGCTGGAAGAAATCGAGATCCGACTGGCCGAAAACAACCTGACCGGCGGGCTTTCCGACTCCCTGTCGGCCATTGGATCCCGCCTGGTCGTGCTCGATGTTTCCGGCAATCGGCTGGAAGGCCCCCTCCCCACATCCCTGCCCGAATTCGGGTTGAAAGAACGTGACCGGAGCAGTACCGGTGGCCTGGATATTTGCTGGAACGACTTCGATATCCCCGACGGCGAAGTTGCCGAATGGGTCGCCAAGCGCCACATGGGCGGCAGCAACTTCCAGTCCTGCCTTGGCGTCGAGCGCCAGGAAATCGGGCTCCAGGCCAGCGGAACCTGGTACGACCCGGCCCATCCGGGCAAGGGAATCAGTATTCAATGGCTGCACGACGGTCGCCCGCTGGTCTACTGGTTTACCTTCGGTGCCAACGGCGAGCAGCGCTGGCTGTTCGAGATCGGCAAGGCCGATTCCCGGGGGCTTTACTGGCCGGAGCTGCTGACCACCGAGGGTCGTAACGACGAAGGTGGCTATCACCTGGGTCCGGCCGGATCCCTGGCATTTCACCAGACCGGGCAGTCCACCGCCGTCGTGGAACGCCATTTCGTGCCAAGGCCGTTTCACGGCGAATGGCTGACCCAGCCACTGCCCCTCGACCCGGCCGGATTTTCCGACCGGATCGACTACCAGCAGCTCTCCATGCTGGCTGGTACGACCTGCGAAAACCAGCAATCGGCCCAGTGGATGTCCGGGGTATGGAGCGCCGAGGATGAACTGGGCGGCGGCATTGTCGTAGAGGTTTTCCACCGGGACCGGGCGCTGGTCTACTGGTTCACCCATTCCCCGCGCCAGCCGGACCGTCAGCTATGGATGATGGGAGTCGGAACGATCAAGGACGGCACGATCCACGTGGACGAAATGATCCGGCCCACTGGTCCGCCGGCAGGCCCCGGTTTTGACGCCGACGAGGTTCGCCTGGAAGCCACCGGCAGCCTCACCCTGGACTTCTCCGACCCCCTTGCCGCCCATGTCCACTGGGAAGGTCTGTACGCCGAATGGGACCCGGAAACCTTCGCGGTCAACCGCCTTACCCGACCGAAACTGGCCGAATGTGAATAACCAATAGCCGCCGCAAAGGCTCCGGCTACCGTTCCAGCCTCATCCCCCGTTTCGGTTCCTGTCGACCATCCGGGGTCGTGAACCGGAAGGGGACAGACTGAAGACGCATGCCGGCGTTTCGATGGACGACAAAATGCAGGTGGGGGCCGGTGACAAAGCCGGTCTCGCCGGAGCGACCGATTTTTTCACCTTCGAGCACGACCTGGCCGGGGAAGACCACCGTCCCCCGGAAATCCAGGTGGGCATAGGTGGCCATGGTCCCGTCCTCGTGCAGGATCCGAATGTAATTGGCTTTCTCCGCGTAGCGGTCCCGGTCATCACCGCCATCGGTGAACTCCCGCTCGATATCCATGATCACACCCGCCCGGGCGGCGTGGATGGAGGTGCCCACGGGCATGCCGATGTCGACTGCGTGGTAGTTTTCCGGTTCGTTGTGGCTGAAGGAGCCGCCAAAGGCCTGACCGACGGTAAAGGTCTCCCCGGGAGCAAACGGGGGCAGGTATTCGGCCTGTCGGTCGTGGCGGGCCCCCGGGTCGCCGGGAACCTGGCGACTGGTCAGGCGATAGCTGAAACCGCTGCGCTCATCGGCCGGGATGACCTGGAAGGGGCGGACTTCCTGGCGCGGCGGGAGCACGAACCGGGACGGGAGCCGGGGCCGGGTCGTTACGTTTTCCGCCTCCTCCAGCCGGACCTCGATTTCCACCGGCCCGTTGAGCCGGTTGTAGAAGGTCCATTCCGGCTCCCGGGAAGTACCCGCATTGAACATCCGAACCGGGCCCTGGCGATGGTTGCCCCCCAGGGTCTTGTAGTCGTCCCGTTCATAGGGCGGCTTGTCGGTGAAATGGACAATGCCGTCCTCGTCTTCATAGGTATAGACCTGGGCGTCGACCGGTCCCGGCCAGAACAGGGTCAGCAGCAAACCGGCCAGGCCGGCCAGGCGGAGGAAAAAACCGGTTTCTAGCATTCGATGACATTGACCGCCAGGCCGCCCCGGCTGGTCTCCTTGTACTTGTTTTTCATGTCCCTTCCCGTATCCCGCATGGTCTTGATGACCTTGTCCAGAGAAACCCGATGCTTGCCGTCACCGGCCAGGGCCATGCGTGAGGCGTTGACTGCCTTGACCGCGCCCATGGCGTTGCGTTCAATGCAGGGAATCTGCACCAGTCCGCCCACCGGATCGCAGGTCAGCCCGAGATTGTGTTCCATACCGATTTCCGCGGCGTTTTCCACCTGCCCCATGGTTCCGCCCAGTGCCGCGGCCAGCCCGCCGGCGGCCATGGAACAGGCCACACCCACCTCGCCCTGGCAGCCTACCTCGGCCCCCGAGATCGAGGCATTTTCCTTGTAGAGAATGCCGATGGCCCCGGCTGTAAGCAGAAACTCGATGACGCCCTCCTCGCTGGCCGAATCCACAAACCGTGTGTAGTAATGCAGCACCGCCGGAATGATTCCCGCCGCCCCGTTGGTCGGCGCGGTCACCACCCGGCCCCCGGCGGCATTTTCCTCGTTGACCGCCAGGGCGTACAGGTTGATCCAGTCCAGGGTGTCCAGGTCATCATGCTTGCGCAACGCCTCGTTGAGCCTGCGAAAAAGGGCCGGTGCCCGCCGGGAAACCTTCAGGCCGCCGGGCAGAACACCCTCCCGCTCGATGCCCCGCTGAACACAGTCCTGCATGGCCTTCCAGATATCCAGGATGCCCGCCCGGATATCCGCTTCGCTTCGCCAGGCCCCCT
>SLIZ01000187.1 GCA_007135395.1 Wenzhouxiangellaceae bacterium
CTGGTGCTGATCGACTCGATGCCGTCCAGGCGCTCGATCGACTCGCGAACGATACCCGCACAATGGTCCGAGCCCATGCCGGGCACGACCAGCGTGATGGAACGATGGTTTGATGAGTCCTTGGTGGTGTCAGTCATGACGGCTTCCTTGAGTTTTTCGATGGGGCAGGCTGTGCAGCGACAACCGCTTCGACGATGGGACAGTCACGGACCGAGCCATGACCGGAGCAGGCGGTGATCAGTCCGGCCAGTACCGTTCGTGCCTGCTGGATTTCGGCGAGCCGGCGATCCATGTCCTCGAGTCGGGCAGTGGCCAGGGCGCGGACCTCGGCGCGGTCACCTTCACTGTCGACGAGGTTCAGCATGTGCCGGATCTCGTCCAGGGAGAACCCGAGCGACTTTGCGCCACGAATGAACTTCAGGCGCTCCAGGTCCTTTCCCGAGTACAGTCGGTAACCGGCGTCGCTGCGGCGTGGTTCCGGCATCAGGGCGCTGCGCTCGTAATAACGCACCGTATCCAGGTTGACGCCGGCGGCTTGTGCCAGTTGGCCTATGGTCAGTACTTGGCTCATATGATGACTCTACACCCCGGACTCGAGTCCAGGGTCAAGGAATTGGGGTCAAGGTTCGATCGCCGGGTAGTGATTGAAGACCTCGAATTCGCCCGACTGATCGACCAACAGCACATCGTAGGCCTGGCGTCGGCCACCATGTTCCATGCCCGGCGATCCGATGGGCATGCCGGGCACGGTCAGACCGAGCGCAACCGGGCGTTTGTCCAGCAGCCGTTTTACATCATCGGCCGGAACGTGACCTTCGACGAAGTAGCCGTCAACCAGCGCAGTATGGCAAGAGGAGGATTCCGGGGCCAGGCCGGTCCGTTCAAGGCGAGCCATGGGATCAGGTTCCTCGATGATCTCGGCGGTGAAGCCATGGTCGGTCATGTAATCCACCCACAGGCTGCAGCAACCACATTGCGGGTTCTGGTAGACCACCAGATGCAGGGGTTGATCCGAAGGCGGTGGTGCCTCGGCGGGTGCATCCGTGCCGGCACCGCAGCCGCCAAGCAGCAAGGCCAGCGCCAGGGCCAAAAGTGTCTTGAGTTCAGTGGTCATGATCCTCTCCGTTGTATTCTTGGTCGGCATCGTTGTGGTCATTGTCGTGATCATGGTGGTGTGGGTGATCATTGTCGTCATGTTCGTTGCGATGGTCGTGATCCTGTTCACCATCCTGTTCATGATCGTGACCGTGGCCGTCATCGTGATGGCGGTGTCCATGGTCATGACCATTTTCCTGATCATGCTCATGCCCGTGATCATGTTCATCTCCATGATCGTGTTCATCTCCATGATCGTGAACATGTTCCACTCCGGCTTCGCGGGCGGCCGTCAGCAGATTGTCGTAATCGTTATCGGCGAACTCCGGGAACCGGGTAATGAGGGTTACCACCGGCCAGAGTTCCTCGTCGCTGTGGGTGGGGCTCCAGGCGGGCATTCCGGTCATCCGGACACCGTGCTTGGTGACCCAGAACAACTCGGCGGGTGTGCGCTTGCCGGCTACCTCGGTCAGGTCCGGTGCCGCTGGATTGAAGCCTTGGCTCATTGCCGTAGGCGATCCGCCGGGCGGCGTGTGGCAGGCCGCGCACATGTCCTCGTAGCCGGCAATGGCCTCGAGCAGGATATCTTCCCTGTCCAGGTCGGCCGGCTCGGACACGATATCTCCGGCACTTCGGGATACGGACTGGCTGCGGGCCGTTTCCAGCAGCCGGGCTACCGGTGCGGCATGGGCGGAATCGGCGGCCACTTCCACGCGGCCGGAATAGACCAGGTAAAAACCAATACCGGTGGCGATAATGGCGAGCAATCCGATGATTGCAAGCAGACGGGTCAACAGGTTCATGATGCTTTTTCCTCGCTGGTTTCAGGCAGGCTTCGTGCGTGCCAGAGGTAGAAAAGGGCGGGCAGGACGATCAGCGCCAGTACCCAGACGCTGAATACGCCACCGACCATGGGAGCGGCAATGCGCTGCATGACTTCGGCCCCGGTTCCGGTGCCGATCATGATGGGCAACAGGCCCAGGAATACGGTGGTCTCGGTCATGGTGATGGGCCGGACCCGTCGCAGGGCGCCTTCGACGATGGCTTCCCGGAGGTTTTCACGGGTCATGTTTTCACCGGCCCTTCCCAGCCAGTTTTCATAGGCCTGGTTGAGATAGACCACCATGATTACCCCGGTTTCGGCAGCCAGGCCACCCAGGGCGATGAATCCCACGGCCACACCCACCGACATGTCATAACCCAGCAGCCAAAGCAGCCAGTAGCCGCCCACCAGGGAGAAGGGAATGGAAACCAGCACCAGCAGGACATCGGCAAAGCGCCGGAATGTCATCATCAGCAGGATCACGATGATGGCCAGCACCAGCGGGATCAGGATGGAAAGCCTTTCCATGGCCCGTTCCAGGTATTCGTACTGGCCGCTGTAGAAGACCGAGTAGCCGGCGGGCAGGTCCACTTCCTCGGACACCCGCTCCCGGGCAGTGCGTACGTATTCGCCCAGGGAGACCCCGTCGGTTTCCACGTACACAAAACCCGTCGGCCGGGTATTTTCGGTGCGGATCATGGCCGGGCCCTCGGCGACGCGGATTTCCGCCACATCCCCGAGTCGAAGGTGCCGGCCGTTGTCGGCTACCACGGGCAGGTTCTCCAGCTTCTCCGGGCTGTCCCGCCAGTCCGCCGGGTAGCGCAGGTTGACCGGGTACCGCTCCAGGCCCTCCACGGTCTCGGCCACGTTGGCCCCGCCAATGGCGTAGCGGACCACGTTGTGCACGTCATCCATGGAAAGCCCGTAGCGGGCGGCCGCACGACGGTCGATATCGATTTCCAGGTAGCGGCCCGAGGCCATCGGATCGGCAGAGGCTGATTGGGTGCCCGGAAGATCGGAAACCACCGCTTCGATCTGTCCGGCAATCTCGTCGATGACCTCCAGGTCCGGCCCGGTCACCCCGATGCCCAGGTCCGTTCGTATGCCGGTGGCCAGCATGTCGATGCGTGTCTGGATGGGGAAAACCCAGGCATTGGTCAGGCCGGGGAACTGCACCTTCTCGTCCAGTTCCCGGATGATGTCCCGGGTGGTGATACCGTCGCGCCATTCCGAGCGGTCCTTGAGGGTGATGAAGGTCTCGATCATGGTCAGCGGTGCCGGGTCCGTGGCCGTTTCCGCCCGCCCGGCCTTGCCGAAGACCCGTTCGACTTCCGGGACTTCCCCGATCAGGGCGCTGGTCTGCTGCAGCAGTTCCCGGGCCTTGTCCGGGGAAAGGCCGGGCAGGGTGTTGGGCATGTACATCAGGTCGCCCTCGTCGAGCTCCGGCATGAATTCCGTGCCGATATTGCGAATGGGAACGATCACGGTGGCGGCAATGAGCAGGGCGGCCACGGTGGTCAGTACCGGGTGATTGACCACGGTCCGGATTACCGGTCGGTACAGCCTGACGATGCCCCGGGCCAGGGGATTGGCCGCTTCTCCACGGATACGTCCGCGGATGAGGTAACCCATGAGTACCGGCACCAGGGTGATGGCCAGGCCTGCCGCGGCGGCCATGGCATAGGTCTTGGTAAAGGCCAGGGGCGTGAACAGGCGCCCTTCCTGTCCCTGCAGGGCGAAAACCGGCAGGAAGGAAAGCGCCACCACCAGCAGGGTGAAGAATATCGGGCGGCCGACTTCCAGGGTGGCTTCCTGGATGGTTTCCCAGTGTCGTTCGGGCGGGGGTGCCCGTTCCTCGAACTTCCGGTGGACGTTTTCGATGAGCACGATTGCCGCATCCACCATGACCCCGATGGAAATGGCAATGCCGGCCAGGGACATGATGTTGGCGTTGATGCCTTGCAGGTACATGACGATGAATGCCACCAGTACGCCCAGGGGCAAACTGACCACCACCACAAGAGAAGACCGGAAGTGCCACAAAAACAGCCCGATGATCCCGATGACCACGATGAACTCCAGGGCGAGCTTCTGCCACAGGGTGGCAATGGAGCGCTCGATCAGGGCCGAGCGATCGTAGGTTTCCACGATCTCGACGCCCGGCGGCAGTCCGGACTTGAGTTCCTCGATGCGCTGGCGAACCCCGCGGATGACTTCCCGGGCGTTCTCACCGTCGCGCATGACCACGATGCCGCCGACCACCTCGCCTTCCCCGTCAAGCTCGGTGATGCCCCGGCGCTGCATGGGGCCGCGGCGGACCTCGGCGACTTCTTCGAGCAATACCGGGGTGCCGTTGGACTCGATGCCCAGGGGAATGCTGCGAAGGTCGTCAAGGCTCTGGATATAGCCCGAGGCGCGGACCATGTATTCGGCCTCGGCCAGTTCCAGGATGGAACCGCCGGCCTCGGCGTTGTTGGCCTGGATGGCCATGCGGACCTGCTCGATGGTCAGCCCGTAGGCCCGTAGTGCATCCGGATCCATGACAACCTGGTAGCCGCGCACCATGCCGCCCGCGGTGGCCACCTCGGAAACCCCGGAGACCGATTGCAGCTCGAACTTCAGAAACCAGTCCTGGATGGAGCGAAGCTGGGCCAGGTCATGGGTGCCTGTCCGGTCGACCAGGGCGTACTTGTAGATCCAGCCCACACCGGTGGCATCGGGCCCAAGCTCCGTGGTCACCCCGGCCGGCAGCTGGCCTTCGACCTGGCCCAGGTATTCCTGGACCCGGGACCGGGCCCAGTACAGGTCCACATCGTCATCGAACAGAAGGTAGATGTAGGCATCCCCGAACATGGAATATCCCCGCACCGTATGGGCCCCGGGAACGGCCATGAGGGCGGTGGTCAGGGGATAGGTGACCTGCTGCTCGACGACTTCCGGTGCCTGTCCCGGGAAACTGGCCTGGACGATTACCTGGGTATCGCTCAGGTCGGGGATGGCATCCACCGGGGTGGACCGGACCGCGTAAATCCCGGCCACTGCGGTAACCAGCGCCATGATCAACACCAGCACCCGGTTGGCAATCGACCAGCGAATGATTCCGTCAATCATGATGGCCACCGGAAGGCAGGCTCAAGGTGCAAGGCGCAAGGCTCAAGGAAGGCCAAGCCTTCGGC
>SLIZ01000270.1 GCA_007135395.1 Wenzhouxiangellaceae bacterium
CCTGGCGTTCGGCGTATCGGCCGCTTCCATTGCTGCCGCGGTTGCCTTTGTTCTCATCTTTCAGCCAACGCCGGGCCCGGAAGTGCCGTTCGAAGAACTTCCCGCCGAAGTTCAGCAGCAGATTACCCGCAACCTCGGTGATGCCCGGCAATTCCAGGAACACGGTGATCTCAACACCGCCCTGCAGCTCTACGATGCGGTACTTACGACCCATCCGGGCAACCTGGATGGTGTCGAGGGTATGAACGAGACTGTTCGATCCGTGCTCGACCGGATCGACGAAGGGCTGGATTCCGGCCAGATGCGCCCCGGTGATGCCCGGCGCTCCCTGGAATCCGTACTGGCCTACGAATCCCTGCCTTCCCGAAGCAGGCGGGCGATCGAGAATCGGCTGGAGTCCCTGTGATGGTTCTGGCTGAATACCAGTTTCGGAACTGTAAAGTGCTTGATTTCACAGTTTTTCTGATCCAAACTAACTGGAGCACCGATGATGCCTGTCGGAGCTTCGTGGAAGGTCCCTGCAGTTCAGGCCGGGGGAGTCCGGCCGGGAGGTCAATCGAAGCATGCACCGAATCGTTTATTCCCTGTTAATTGCCCTGTGCATCGGGCTGCTGGTCTTGTGGGCTCCCGCCGGCGCCCAGCAGGTCCGCCCGGTCGACGATGATTCCATCGAGATGGAAGGCTTCGAAGAGATCGAGGACCTGTACATCGTCGACTGCCTGCTTCCCGGAGAAGTCCGCCGGATGGGCCGGCGAATGCAGTACCTCTCCCCCCGTATCCCGGTACGCACAACGGCCATGGAATGCCGGATCCGGGGCGGTGAATACACTGCCTACAGCCGGGCTGACTATCGCTCGGCGCTCAATGTGTGGCGCTCCCGGGCAGAGGAAGGCAATGCCGAGGCCCAGCACTACGTCGGCGAGATCCACGAGAAAGGCCTGGGAATCGACCCGGACTACGAAGAAGCTGCCAAGTGGTACAAGAAGGCCGCCGATCAGGGTTATTCCCGTTCGATGGTCAACCTGGGCTATTTTTACGAGCGGGGCCTGGGGGTCGAACAGGACTTGCCCACGGCGCTTGAGTGGTACCGCAAGGCTTCCGGTGTAGAAGGTGATGACCTGATGTTTGCCTCGGCTGCCCAGGAGCAGATGAAGGCCATGGAAGCCGAGCTGACCGAAGCCCTGGATGAGGCCCAGAACGAGCGGCGGGTACTCGAAGAGCAGGTCGAGCGACTGCGTTCCGAGCTCGCCGCCAAGGAAGACCAGACAGAGGCCGACCAGTCCACCATCGATACCCTGGAGCGGCTATTGGCCGATGCCGATGATCGAGTGGAGAGCACCGAAGGCCGTTTGACCCGGCTGCGCGGTTCAGCCGTTGAAGTGCCGGAGATCGCCGAGTCTGCCGAAGCCCCGGAGCCGGTGGCCTCGGACAAGTTCGAATTCGGCCGCTACTACGCCCTGGTCGTGGGCCTTGAGCAATATCACTACTGGGACCGCCTGGAATCTCCCCACCAGGATGCCAAGCGGCTGGCCGAGATTCTCAACGAGCGCTATGGTTTCGACACAACTCTCTTGCTGGACGCATCCGCCCGGGAAATCCTGAGTGCCATCAACGACCTTCAGGAGCGGGTTTCGGAAAAGGACAATGTCCTGATTTACTTTGCCGGTCACGGGCAACTGCTCCGCCCGGAAGATTCCGAGCGGCGTCGGGGCTACTGGCTGCCGATCAATGCCGAGCTGGCCCGAACCACTTTCTGGGTGCCCAATTCAGCGATCAATGACCACCTGGCTCTGCTCGAAGCCCGCAGTGTGCTGGTTGTGGCCGATTCCTGCTACGGCGGGGCCATGTCCACTGATCCGGCCTCTATGATGCTCGGCGGATCCGGGCCGGTCACCGAGGGATTGATCGAACTCGGGCTTTCCCGTCAGGCCCGGTTCGTCTTGTCTTCCGGCGGTCTGCACCCGGTTCTGGATGCAGGCAGCGGGGATCATTCGATATTCGCCCGGGCCATGATCGATGTACTGGAGTCCAACAGCGACATCATGCGCGAACAGGATCTTTTCAGGAAGGTTTCCGACAGCGCATCGGCCATGATTCAGCCGCTGGGGCTGGAGCAGTCACCGGAACTGCGCCCGATTCGCCAGGCCGGCCATGCCGCGGGAAGCTTCTTTTTCGTGCCCAGGGGCTGACCGCTTCCGGGCACAATCGGGTGTCGGCCAGGGAGGCCGGTTTTCGTATCTATTAACCGAGGGGGTGAATTGACCTGACGGGTCGAGGGGATCCGTGGTTGTGGCGCAGTCCGCAGCCGGTGTTCATGGAGGGAGTTGTCATGGTTCAGCCTTGTCCATCAAGGCCTATTGCCTTTCGCACCGTCGATTGCCCGGCAGATGCGGCTATCGCGGTTTTCGAGAAACTCCCTCTTCCGGATGCAGTTTTCTCCGAACCGGTTAACCCGGTTGGAACAGGCGATTCAGCTTGCCAGGCGCCGTTGGTCACAAGACCATCCCGGCCGGTGATCAACGACGTCCAATCCATGTCCGGCCCGCCTGCAAGTGAAAGGAATCAACGCTCGATGGGGACCCGACGAGCTGGCAGTCACGAACGATAACGAATAAGGACAACCGAGGAATCCAACATGCAAAAGGCAATTTTCTTCTCAGCGATTGCAGCTATCGCTTTACTGGTTTCCTTTTCCGTGGAGGCCACAACCCGGCACGGGGCAGTTTACAAGTCGGGGCAGGTTGTCCTGTCCGGCGGCAACGCAGGATTCCCGCGACCTGCCCAGGAAAACGGTTGTGACGAGGACGAGGATCTGCTGTTTACATTTACCGAAAGCGCCAGTCCCAGCGGGCTGGGGCTGGATGCCTCGACCCAGGAGTCGGGCGCCATCCAGGTCACGGTCACTATTGATGCAAGCTGCGGTTCCGGCAGTGCCGTGTTCGAGTATGCCCACGAGCTCGAATCCGGCGATGGGGTGATCGGGGAAGATATCAGCATATCCCCGGAAGGCACCGGCATCGAGGTGGCCCTGGAGCCGGGCAACACCGGGGAGGCGACTTTCAACTACCAGGCGCTGGAGCAGGCCCCGTTCAACGAGGAAAACCGCTTCGTACTCTTTGGTGACCAGATCAGCTTTTTCGTCGGGGAAGCGTTCGGACAGGCCAGCCAGCGCCGGGATCTTGCCATTGTCACGGTTGCCAGTGGCGATGTGGTCGACATCGGTGGCCTGCCCGACCCTGGCGACAGCCGGACTGTCCGGGCTGCCCAGGCCCTCAACGAGGCCTGCGAACTGGCCCCTCCCGGCTCCACGCTTGCCGAGACCTGCCTGCAGATCGACCAGTTTGCCGAAACGCCGGCCCAGAGACGCCAGGCCGCCGAGGCCTTCGATGCCCACCAGATCACCTCCCTTCCGTCGGCTTCCAGCGAAGGTGCCCGTATCCAGGGAGCCAATGTGGCCGAGCGGATGCAGGCCATCCGCGATGGAGCCGCCACCGGGATGAGCCTGGACGGGCTTTCGTTCAATGCCGGTGGATACTCCTTCGATGTGGGCTGGCTGCCCACCTCGCTGCTGGGCAATGTTGATTCCTCCGGAGGGGGGGGCAACGACGAAGATTCCCGGCTTCTGTCCGATCGCTGGGGTGTGTTTGTCAATGGCACCTTCTCGCTGGGTGACCGGTCCCGGCGGGGAAATGAAATCGCGTTTGATTTCGACTCCTGGGGACTGACAGCCGGCACCGACTACCGCTTCGACAACGGAGCCGTGGCTGGTCTGGCAGCCGGCTACAGTTCCTATTCGGCCGATTTCACCCAGGATACGGGGAGTCTGGATGGTGATACCTGGAGTCTTCAGGCGTTTGGCACCTTCGACTTGCGGGAAAACCTGTATGTCGATGCCACTCTGGGCTATTCCGAAACTGATTTCGACATCGACCGGGTCGTCGACCTTTCCGGTATCGGCAACCTGACCCGCAGCGTGGCCCAGGGTTCGACCGATGCCCGGCAGGTTTCGGCCAGCCTGAGCCTGAATTACCGCATCCAGCTCGACAATGCCTGGACGATCACGCCCTACGGTGAATTCAACTATGCCGATACCCGTATCGATGCATACTCTGAATCCGGAAGCCCGTTCGCCTACCGGATCCCGAGCCAGAGTTACGACTCCCAGCTGTTTTCCGCCGGTGCCCGGGTATACCGACCGATCAGCATGGAACGGGGGGTGCTGATGCCTTTCGTAGATCTGGCCTGGGACTATGAAAACGGACTGGACAGCCACAGCCTGCAGCCGGTCCTGGTCGAGTCGGGTCTGGACGGACCTGCGGTCGGAATTTCGGATCCGGACCGGAATTTCGGTCGGATCGACACCGGTTTCTCCTGGGTCTTCCCGACGGGCAATCAGCTGTTTCTGAATTACAGTGGACTGCTGTTCGACAGCCATACCACCCGCCACTCGGTCTTTTTCGGGTTCCGCTGGGAGCTTTAGCCTGTAACCACCGGCCCGCCACCGGATTCATTATCGGTACGACGGGTTGAACATGAGGGTAGCAAGATGAAGATGATCGATTCCCAATGGGTTTGCCGGAAGCTCCGGCCTGTTTTTGCACTTGCGATTCCTGCCCTCGTGCTGGCCGGTGCGGGACTGTTTGCCGGCCCGGTTCAGTCGGCCCAGGGCCCGGAGGCCGGAGAGGATGAATCGGCAGGTTTTGGTGTGCATTGCTGGCACCGGAGCTGCCAGTTCTGGCTGACCGACCCGGACCTGATGTTGCGCAATGAGATTGACCTGCAATGGAATTTCGGTGATGGACAGCAGGAAGACCAGATGGCCCCGATGCATCATTTCAAGCGGCCCGGGCATTATACCGCGGAGCTTGAAGTGGTCGACCCGGATGGCAGCACCCGAACTTTTGAACAGACCCTGGTGCTGGGACTGAATTCAAACTGGTTGCTCGAATCCAGTCCGGCCGGCATGGGAGTGATCGAGGAAATGGAGGAAGGGTTCGACAACGTTAATGAACTGACCGACCTGGGCTGGTTTATCCAGAACAACAGCGATCCGGTGGGTTTCACGGACTGGTTCCAGGGCATTGACGACG
>SLIZ01000043.1 GCA_007135395.1 Wenzhouxiangellaceae bacterium
CTTCCAAGAAGAAGGCTTCCAAGAAGAAGGCTTCCAAGAAGAAGGCTTCCAAGAAGAAGGCTTCCAAGAAGAAGGCTTCCAAGAAGAAGGCTTCCAAGAAGAAGGCTTCCAGGAAAAAGCGTGCCAGCAAGAAGGCCGCTGCCGCTGTTCCTGCTGGCAGCACGGTGGCGGTTTCAGCCCACCTGACTTCGGCGCTTCAAGCCCTTCAGGCCGCTGTAACCGAAATGAACCAGGAGCGCAGCCGGGCCTACACCCGTGCCATGCATGACCTGGAGTCCATGGCCAAGGAAGCCCGCGAAGCCGCCCAGGCGCGTTTTGCGGATCTGGAGGGCATGGCGCAGGATACGCTGGCCAAATTGACCGGCGGCAGCAAGAAAAAAACCAAGAAAAAGAAGCGCCGCAGAAGGAAGTAGGTCATCGGATTCCATTTCCCGGTAGACCGGCAATCGAATCGAGGCACCGGCAGTGACGGTCGGGACAAGCGATGATTTGCACAAACGCTCCACGGCCCTCGTGGAGCGTTTTATCGATAATCACTGGGCAGAAACCGGTGCGGCCACCAACACCCTGGCTGCCTATCGGCGGGATCTGGAGCAGCTTGCCAAGTTTCTTCACCAGCGTGATCGCGCACTGGACAAGGCCCTGCCCTCGGATTTGCTGGATCATGTTTCCGGATTGATGCAGTCCGGACACGCTGCAACCTCTGTCTGCCGCAAGATCTCCACGATCCGCCGGTTTTATGCCCGGATGGTCCGGGACGGCGAGGTTGAGCGGGATCCGTCGGCAAAGATCCGTTTCCCACGCCGTGGCCGCAGCCTGCCCCGGGTGTTGAGCGAACAGGAGCTGGAGGCGCTGATCTCCGCCCCTGACACGGATACCCCCCTTGGGCTGAGGGATCGCACCATACTGGAGCTGCTCTACGCCACGGGCGTACGGGTCAGCGAACTGGTTAGCCTTGAGCTGGGCGCGGTCAACCTGCGCCAGGGCATCATCCGGGTAGTCGGAAAGGGTGGCAAGGAACGCGTTCTGCCCCTGGGTGAGAATGCCACCGAATGGGTTGAGCGCTGGCTTTCCCGGGGGCGACCGGGGCTGGTTCGGGGTCGGGACAGTGATTTTCTGCTGGTTTCCCGCCGGGGCAAGGGGTTGAGCCGTCAGGCGGTCTGGCACGGGATTCGAAGGCATGCGGTTAGCGCAGGGATCGACAAGCCACTGTCACCGCACAAGCTGCGCCACAGTTTTGCGACCCATATGCTCGACCACGGGGCAGACCTGCGGGTGGTCCAGATGTTGTTGGGACATAGTGACCTGTCGACAACCCAGATTTATACTCACGTGGCCCGGGCTCGTTTGAAGGAGCTCTACGAAGCGCATCACCCGCGGGGTTGAGGGGGTCGAGGTGCCGATGTAAGGAAATGGCAAGGATCAGGTGAAACCTTGCGGGCCGATGATGTTCTAAAATTCACTGCGAGTCGGCTGCCACCGGATTTCCGGTGCCAGTTGTAAATTACTTCCAAGGAGTTCAAATACAATGCGTTTTACAAGTGTGCTGATTCCGGTGCTCATCGGACTGGTAGTGGCCCCTGTTGCTGCCGATTCCGATCACCAGGCGGTCATGGAACGGATCTCAAGCCTGGTTCCTGACGCCGAAAACGTTTCCGTAGCTGAAACGCCGATCCCTGAAGTTCTGGAAGTCAGGGTGGGGTCAGAAGTGATCTACATGAGCCTGGATGGGCGCTATCTCCTCCAGGGGCGGATGTTTGATCTCGAGACTCAGACTGATCTGACCGATCAGGCCCAGACCTCCCTGCGCAAGGATTCCATGGGCGAAATCGATGGGGCCAGCGTGATTTCGTTTGCCCCGGACGACCCGGAATTCGAAGTCTACGTCTTTACCGACATCGATTGCGGCTACTGCCGGAGGCTGCATGCCGAAATCGAGGACTACAACGAACTCGGTATCGCCGTGCATTACCTGATGTTCCCCCGGGCCGGTGCCGGGTCCCCGACCTGGACGAAATCCGAGTCGGTCTGGTGTGCTGAAGATCAGCAAGAAGCCATGACGATTGCCAAACTGGGCCAGGAACCGGAGCCGGCAACCTGTGATGATCCGGTGCAAAGCCAGTACGAGTTCGGCCAGAAGGTCGGTGTAACCGGTACTCCGGCGATGCTGACCGAAGAAGGTGTTCTGATTCCGGGCTATGTACAGCCCCAGCAGCTCAAGGAGCGTTTGCAGGCACTCAATAGCGGCAGCTGAAGCGCTGGTTTTCCATGGTTGCCCGCTAGGGTTAGAGGGCGCATCCGGAGTTCGATATGGTTTTTCTGTCCGGCCAGGGTGCGCTCCCGGCCTTTCGCCGCAGGCGAATCGAGGAAGAGCTGAGCCGGCTGGCCGACCAGCCGGTTGCCGTACACAGTTCATGGTTTTATTTGCTGGAAGCCGATGGGCTCCCCGAGGGCAGGGCAGGCAGGCGCCTTTTGCGCCTGCTCGATGCGTCTCCCTGGGAGGCACCGCCCCAGGGAAGCCTGTTCATTGTCCCGCGCCGGGGCACCCAGTCCCCCTGGTCGAGCAAGGCTACCGATATTCTGGCCCGTTGTGGATTCGGAAACATCGGCCGAATCGAGCGGGGGCAGGTAATCGGACTGTCGGGTCTGACCGGACCGGCATCAACGGCCATCCTGGAACAAATCCACGACCGCATGACCCAGTCGGTCACCAGTACCGCCGGTGACCTGAATGACTGGTTTCTGGCAGTACCCCCGGGGCCTCTCGAGACGATTGAGTTGGGCGAAGATCCGGCCGCTGCGATGGCGGTGGCAAACCGCACCATGGGGCTTGCCCTGAGCGACGGGGAGGTTGCCTACCTGGTCGAGGCCTACAGCCAGCTTGAGCGCAACCCCACGGATGCCGAACTGATGATGTTCGCCCAGGCGAACTCCGAGCACTGCCGTCACAAGATATTCAATGCCTCCTGGACCGTGGACGGGCAGGCCATGGATGAAACCCTGTTCGGCATGATCCGCAATACCCACGCGGTAACACCGTCCGGTGTCCTGTCGGCCTACCATGACAATGCTGCGGTCATGGAGGGTTATCCGGCGACCTACCTGAATCCATCATCCCCTGGTGCCGAAACCGGAGAAATCTACGGCCTGGCTGAGGCACCGGTGCATGTTCAAATCAAGGTCGAAACCCATAATCACCCAACGGCCATATCCCCGTTCCCCGGTGCCGCGACGGGTTCCGGCGGCGAAATCCGGGACGAAAGCGCCACCGGCCGCGGTGCCCGACCGGTGGCCGGCCTGACCGGCTTCAGCGTAAGTGACCTGAAGATTCCCGGCCTGCTGCGGTCCTGGGAAACCGGCCCGGATGCCCCTTCCCGCCAGGCTTCGGCTTTCCGGATAATGCAGGAGGGGCCCATCGGTGCGGCCTCGTTCAACAACGAGTTTGGTCGTCCGGCCCTGGGTGGCTACTTCCGAACCCTCTCGATGACCACCGGCGAACGACTCTACGGCTATTGCAAGCCCATCATGATTGCCGGCGGGTCCGGCACGATCCTGGAATCCCAGGTCGAGAAGAAATCCCTGCGGGACGGTGACAAGGTGATCGTGCTCGGGGGGCCGGCCATGCTGATTGGCCTGGGGGGTGGTGCGGCCTCGTCCATGGCGTCGGGAACGTCCACCGAGGAACTGGATTTCGCCTCTGTCCAGCGCGGCAATCCGGAAATGCAGCGTCGTTGCCAGGAAGTCATCGACCGGTGCTGGGCAAGAGGCCAGGACAATCCCATCCGCTCCATCCATGATGTGGGCGCCGGCGGACTGTCCAATGCCGTCCCGGAACTGCTCGATGATGGTGGCGTTGGCGGCTCCCTTGAACTGCGGGAAATTCCCACCGCCGATCCCGGGCTTTCGCCCATGGAGCTTTGGTCCAATGAAGCTCAGGAGCGCTATGTCCTGGCCATTGCCGCAGACGATCTGGCCGAATTTCGTCGCCTCTGCCAGCGGGAGCGCTGCCCTTTTGCCGTGCTGGGCACGGCGACCGAGCAGGGCCGGCTTCGCCTGGATGATCGCCTGACCGGCACCCCGGCAGTGGACATGGAGCTGGATCTGTTGCTTGGCAAGCCGCCCCGGATGCACCGGGACGTGACCACCGCCGCCATCGATTCGGAACCGGAAGAATTGAGACAACGGGATCCGGCCGGGCTGGCACGGGACGTGCTGGGAGTCCCGTCGGTTGGCAGCAAGCAGTTTCTGATCACCATCGGTGATCGCACTGTGGGCGGCATGAGTGTTCGCGACCAGATGGTGGGCCCCTGGCAGGTGCCGGTGGCTGATTGTGCCGTGACGGTCCTGGATTACGAGAGCTACCACGGCTCGGCCATGGCCATGGGCGAGCGAACACCCCTGGCCATCTGGAATGCGCCCGCATCCGGCCGCATGGCAGTGGGCGAGGCGCTGACCAACCTGGCCGGAACCCGGGTTGAGGGATTGCAGCGCATCAAGCTGTCGGCCAACTGGATGGCTGCTGCCGGTGCCGAGGGGCAGGATGCGGACCTGTACCGTACCGTCCACGCCGTCGGCATGGAGTTCTGTCCCGCCCTTGGCCTTGCCATCCCGGTGGGCAAGGACTCCCTTTCCATGCAAACGGTCTGGAATGACGAGACCGGTGAACATCGAATGATTGCACCGGTTTCCCTGATCGTGTCGGCCTTTGCCCCGGTTCCCGATGTGCGCCGCAACCTGACCCCGCAACTGGTGACCGATTCCGGCTCCACCCGACTTCTGCTGGTCGACCTTGGCACCGGCCGAATGCGCCTTGGGGGTTCCGCCGCCGCCCAGGCTGCCTCCATGGCCGGTGGGGAAGTCCCGGATGTGGAAGACCCCGGGGTGCTCAAGGCTTTTTTCGAAACCATGCAGGAGCTCATCGACGATCAGTTGCTCCTGGCCTATCACGACCGGTCCGACGGGGGGCTGTTCACGACCCTTTGCGAGATGGCCTTTGCCGGCCACACCGGGCTGGAGTTGCAGGTAGACGTTTCTGCCGAAAAACGGGTCGAGTTCCTGTTCAACGAGGAACTAGGCGGTGTCATACAGGTTGCCGACGAGAATCTTGCAACAGTCCGGGCACGCTTCGAGGCGGCCGGGCTGGGTGAATTCGTGACGGATCTGGGTCGGCCGGTTGCCGAAAACCGTATCCGGTTCGGGCAGCCGGAAGACTGGTGGTTCGACGAGGCCGTGACCGACCTGGAACAAATTTGGTCTGAAACCAGCCACGCCATGCAGCGCCATCGTGACCACCCGGAATGCGCCGATGAGGAGTTTGCCCGCCTGGCCGACTGGAACCGGAGGGGTCTGGAGCCGGTTCTTTCCTTCGATCCCGGTGGTGTCGAACCGGGCACCGGCCCGGAGGCTCCTTATGTGGCCAACGGGGCCCGGCCCCGGGTTGCCATCCTGCGCGAGCAGGGGGTCAACGGACAGCGGGAAATGGCATTTGCGTTCATGCAGGCCGGTTTCGAGGCCGTGGATGTCCACATGAGCGACCTGGAAGCCGGGCGGTATTCCCTGGAGGAATTCCGGGGGCTTGCCGTCTGCGGCGGTTTTTCCTTCGGCGACGTGCTCGGTGCCGGCCAGGGCTGGGCCCGGTCCATCCTGTTCAATGACCGACTTCGAGCCATGTTCACCGAATACTTTGCCGACACCGATCGTTTTGCCCTGGGGGTCTGCAATGGTTGCCAGATGCTCTCGGCGCTGCGGGAGATCATTCCCGGCACCGAGGGCTGGCCGCGGTTTGTACGAAACCGTTCCCGCCAGTTCGAGGCCCGGCTCAGCCTGGTGGCCATCGAGGAAACCCGGTCGGTGTTCCTGTCGGCCATGGCCGGCTCCCGGCTGCCGGTATCCAGCGCCCACGGGGAGGGGCGGGCGGATTTTGCCGACCGGGAGCTGCCCGGAAGCCTGGTAGCCATGCGGTATGTGAATTCCGATGGCAGCCCCGCGGAAGGATATCCGGTCAATCCGAACGGCTCTCCCGGCGGAATCACGGGGCTTTGCAACGAAGATGGGCGGGTCACGATCATGATGCCCCATCCCGAGCGCCTGCTGCGTACCGTCAACTTTTCCTGGGCTCCGCCGGAATGGGGGGAGCGCTCTCCCTGGATGTACATGTTCGATCAGGCCCGGGCATGGGTGGGGTGAAAAGCTTTTCCTGCCAGCCGTTAGCCTTTAACATCTGGCCTCTGGACCTGTCTGACGGACATTGACCCACCCCCCATGAACGAACAATCCAGCGAGGAAATCGCCGACGAGACGAGCAGCGAGCCCGACGGGGATACCCCCGCCGGGGATTCCGGGTACCCGGAACCGGAATACTCCATCAAGGGCATGTTTCTACTCGCCGCCCTGTATCTGCCCATGGGGTTTTTCCTGTGGTTTTTCATGGCCAGCATCGTGGTGTTTCCCGCCGGGCTGCTCAGCGAGTGGTTCCTGACCGGGCTGTTCCCGGATATGTTCGAGGGGGTCGAGCAGCTCGGCTTTCACCTGGAGATCCAGACCGGCATCCGGATGAGTGAAGAGGTCGACGGCCGGGTTGCCGCCCTGGTGACCCATATCAATCCTATGATTTACGCTTGGGGCATCCCGCTGCTGTTCGGGCTGATCATGGCAACCCCCCTGGGGGGCTGGCAGCGGGTCCGCCAGTGTGCCATCGGCTTTTCCTGCGTGATCGGGATCCAGGTCTGGGGCATCGTGTTCGAGACTTTCCGGGACCTGGCTTTCCTGCTTGGCCCCGAAGCAGCCACGGCGATCCGCGAGAGCTGGCTGTCGCCCACGGCGATCGCCCTTTGCTATCAACTGGGCTACCTGATGCTGCCGGCGGTCACTCCCGTAGCTGCCTGGATCCTGATGAACAGGGAATTTCTCGAAAAGGTGGTGCTGCGCCACCGCAAGGTGTGAGCCAGCGTGTGGATATGAACACCCGGGGCGGAGTGCTGTCGAAAAAATCCGACCGCCGGAAGTCGTTACAATAGGTTCTTATGGAATCCCAGCCAATTACCGCGACCGACGAATCCGACCTGCTTCCAGAGATCGGTGAACATCTCGAGGACCAGGCCGAGCCCATCTGCCGGCTGCTCATGGAGCAGGAACGCCTGCGCGAAGAGGATCTCAACCGGGCCCGGACCTACCGGGACCAGCATGGTGGAAACCTGCTGACACTACTTGTGCGCCTGGGGCTGGTGTCTGAAAAGGACCTGGCCCGGGCCCAGTCGGCGCTGATGGAAATCCCCCTGATCTCCGGGTCCGATTACCCGGAGGACGGTCCGGAAATATCCAGCATTTCCCTGCGCTACATGAAGCAGCAGCATTTGGTGCCTATCCGGGTCGACAAGGACACCATCGAGGTTGTCATGGCCGACCCCCAGGACACCTTCGCCCTGAAGGCCCTGAAGATGGCCACCGGCCGCGATGTGGTGCCCCGGGTGGGAATCAACTCGGAAATCGAAAACACCATCGAGCGGTACTTCGGCGGCGGCCGCAGCGCCATGGGGGCCATCGTGGATTCCCTGGGCGGAGAAGGGGAAGGCGAGGGCGAGGAGGATGTGGAACACCTTCGGGACCTGGCCTCCGAGGCCCCGGTCATCCGGCTGGTCAACCTGATTCTCCAGCGCGCTGTGGAATCCCGGGCCTCGGATATTCATATCGAGCCGTTCGAAAACCGGCTGAAGGTCCGCTACCGCATCGACGGGGTCCTCCAGGAGGTCGAGGCCCCGCCGGCCCGGTCCACCGCGGCGGTCATTTCACGCGTCAAGATCATGGCCAAGATGAATATTGCCGAGCGACGGCTGCCCCAGGATGGCCGGATCATGCACCGGGTCCAGGGCAAGGAGCTCGACCTGCGTGTATCCAGTGTTCCCACTGCCCACGGGGAATCGGTGGTCATGCGTATTCTCGACCGGGAAGCCATCGTGCTCGATTTCCAGAGCCTGGGTTTTCCCGAGGACACCCGCCAGAAATTCGCCAAGACCCTGGAAATGCCCCATGGCATCATCCTGGTTACCGGCCCCACCGGCTCGGGCAAGACCACGACCCTGTATACCGCCCTGCAATTGCTCAATACGCCGGAGCGCAAGATCATCACGGTCGAGGACCCGGTCGAATACCAGCTCGAGGGCATCAACCAGATCCAGGCCAAGGCATCCATCGGCCTGGATTTTGCCGGTGCCCTGCGCTCCATCGTTCGTCAGGACCCGGACGTGATCATGATCGGGGAAATGCGTGACCTGGAAACGGCCAAGATCGCCATCCAGTCGGCCCTGACCGGCCACCTGGTGCTGTCAACCCTGCACACCAACGACGCCGCCGGTGGTGTGACCCGTATGCTGGACATGGGCGTGGAGGACTACCTCCTGACTTCCACGGTCAACGCCATCATGGCCCAGCGTCTGGTCCGGACCCTGGACCCGGAATCCCGGGAGGCCTACAAGGTCATGCCGGAGGTGGTCAAGGAACTGGGCCTGAATCGGCTCACCGATGCCGATCCGCCCTACCTGTACCGCCCCGTGGGGACCGAGTCCTGCCCGACCGGCTACCGGGGCCGGACCACGATTCTCGAACTTCTGCCCCTGACCGAGCCAATTCGGCGGATGATCATGAAGCATGCGACTTCCGGCGAAATCGAGCAGCAGGCCCGGAAGGAGGGCATGCGGACCATGTACGAGGACGGCATGCTCAAGGCACTAGAAGGGGTAACGTCCGCCGAAGAAGTCCTCCGCGTGACCCAGGAGAGCTGAGTTGAGACCAACCAGCGGCAGCACTGACTGATGGCGGTATACGAGTACAAGGCGGTCACCCCAGCCGGCGAAACCATGACCGGTGAAATGGAAGCGGCCAGCCCGGACATGGTCATTGCCAGACTCCAGGAGGCCGGAAACATCCCGGTCATGGCCCGGGAAGCGGGTAGCGGCTTTCGGCTGGAAACCCTGTTCCGCGGCCGCCGGGGCCTCAAGCAGCGGGAACTGGGCGAACTGACCCAGCAACTCGCGACCTTGCTCAATGCCGGCCTTCCCCTGGATCGTTCCCTGGGCATCCTGGTGGAACTGGCCGAAAACGACCGCATTCACAATATTCTTGAAGCCATCCGCAACCGGGTGCGCGAGGGTGGCTCCCTGTCGGAAGCCCTCGAAGAACGCCACGGGGTGTTCAGCCGGTTTTACATCAACATGGTCCGGGCCGGGGAAATCGGTGGTTCCCTGGACAAGACCCTGGAGCGCATGGCCGATTACCTGGAGCGCAGCAAGGAAGTGCGCGATACGGTGATCTCGGCCATGATCTATCCGGCGTTTCTGCTTGGCCTGGCCATGCTCTCGCTGGTGGTGCTGATGGGGTATGTCATCCCCCAGTTCACACCCATGTTCGAGGAAATGGGCGCTGAACTGCATATTCTTACCCGCATCGTCATGGCCGTCGGCCACGGCCTGCAAAGCTACTGGTGGGTGTTTTTCCTGGCCCTGGCGCTGGTAGCCCTGTGGTTCCGGGGGCAGATGCGGCGCCCGGCCAGTCGGTTCAAATGGGACTCCCGTTTTCTGCGCATGAAGCTGGTCGGCGACCTGGTGATCCGTGCCGAAACCGGCAAGCTGGCCCGGACCACGGGCACCCTGCTGATCAATGGAGTTCCCCTGTTGACGGCACTTTCCATTGCCAAAAATGTCATGAGTAATACGGTGCTCGCCGAGGACGTCAAGGAAGCCGCGTCCAAGGTCAAGACCGGCACTCCGATGGCCCAGGCGCTTGCAGCCAGTGGTCATTTTCCGCGGCTGGCACTTCAGATGATCAACGTGGGTGAGGAGTCCGGTCAGCTCGACTCCATGCTGATGAAAGTGGCCGACACCTACGACCGGGAAATCCGCACTGCCATCGAGCGTATGCTGGCACTGCTGGTTCCGGTCCTGATTGTTTTCATGGCGGTGGTGATTGGCACCATTGTCATTTCCGTGATCCTGCCCATGTTGCAGATGGGCGATCTAGTCTAGAGAGGTCTTAGTGATGCGAAAGAATTCGGGCTTCAGCCTGATCGAACTGCTGGTGGTCCTGGTGATTCTGGGACTGATCCTGGGCCTGGTTGTGCCCAACGTGATGAGCCGGGGGGAAAGTGCCAGGACGGATGCGGCCAAGGCCGAGATCCAGCGCCTTTCCATGGCGGTCGACGAGTTTTACCTGGACAACGGCCGGGCGCCGCAGAATCTGCGCGAGCTGGTCGAAGAGCCGGGCAATGCAAGAAACTGGAATGGCCCTTATGTCAACCAGAGCAACCTGACCGACCCCTGGGATAACGAATACAGCTATCGCTTTCCCGGCCAGTGCCGCAGCTTCGACATTTCAACCCGGGTGGGTGATGATGGCGAGGAGATCAGTAACTGCAACTGACGGCCACCGGTCAGTCTGAGCAGGCGATGGCAAGGGCGTCGTGGCAACCATGAATCCTCGGCCGGGCCTAATCCAGGCGCGTGAATCCGGACGGACCGCCGGCGGGTTCAGCTTGCTTGAAGTTCTCGTGGTGCTTGTCCTCATCGCCGGACTTTTCACCGTTTTTTCGCTCAATGTCAGCCGCTCGGTATCCGGTGCCGAAATCCGCAATGCGGCCCGTGAGGTCGTGGCGGGAATGCGCCATACCCGGGGCCAGGCCATCATCAATCGCAGCGAGCAGGTCTTCATGGTCGATGCCAATGCCCGAACCTGGACTGCCGCCGGTCGTGAACCGGTGGAGCTGCCCGACGGACTGGAAATCGATCTGACCACCGCTCGCAGCGAATTTACCGGCGAGAACGTAGCCGGAATCCGGTTCTTCCCCGATGGCGCGTCGACCGGCGGTAACGTCAAGCTGGTTGCCGGTCAGCGGGAATGGCGTATCGATGTAGCCTGGTTGACCGGCGAAGTGAGTCTTGACCGGGGGGATGACTGATGAACCGGACTGGCACTTCCCATGGCCTCTGCCGAACCGCCGGATTGACCCTTTGGCGCCTTCCTGATCGAAGCCGGGGTTTTACTCTGGTCGAAGTGATGGCCGCCTTTGCGCTTTTTGCCATCATTTTTGCCGTGGTCTTGCAGATTCTTTCAACGGCACTGAGCAACACCCGCAGTTCCGCGGAGTTCACCGATGCTGCCCTGTGGGCCCAGTCCAAGCTTGAAAGCGTGGGGGTTGAAGAGCCCCTGGAGCCGGGTCGCTGGACCGGCAGCTTCAACGACACCTACGATTGGGAGCTGACCGTCGAACCCTACATGGTCTCCGATGAGCGGGGTATCGATCCGGACGACTTCCCGGTCTCCCTTTACTGGGTCACCCTGGAAATCATGTGGGGCGACGAGAACCGCCAGCGGGAAGCCGTGTTCGATACCCTGCGCGCCGTCGATGTGCATTGGGAAGAACGAATGCTGGAGATGCAGGGCCGATGATCAGGAGGTTGTCATGAAAAGCCCCGGGTCCGTCCCTTCCCGTGCCTTCGCCGGGGCTGGCCCGCCGGGCTTTCGTCGCAGCCGGGGCTTCAGCCTGATCGAGATACTGCTTGCCAGCACACTGCTTGCGGTAATCATGGGCCTGGCCTACAGCGGCTTCCAGGCCAGCACCCGGGCCACCATGTCCGGCGAGAAAATGATCGAGCGAACCAACAGCATTCGGGTGGCTCACCAGTTTCTCCGGCGCCAACTATCCCTTTCCATGCCCCTGGTCATGGAGGAAGAAGAGGGCCCGGACGGCTTCCACATCGTGTTCGAGGGTGACAGCGACCGGGTCCGGTTCGTCGCCCCGATGCCCGGCTACCTGAGCCATGGTGGCCCCTATGTCCAGGAACTGCGCCTGGAATCGGGGCGCAACGGGCAGGACCTGGTTTTCAATTTCGCCATTCTCACCGACTACGAGCCCGGCGACCTGGATTACGGAGAAACAGTGACCCTGCTGGAAGGCCTCCGGTCGGCCGAATTTCGCTACATCGGCTTTGACGAGGAAGGCGAAATCACCGGCTGGAGTTCCCTTTGGGAGGACTGGACACGCCTGCCACTGGCCGTTTCCCTTGAAATGGAGCTCGAAGACGAGCGCATGGAATGGCCGGACATGACCGCCAAGCTGCTCATCGATGCCGGTGGCACCGCACGCCAGGGGCAACGGCAGCCGGTCCGTGCCCCCAATCGCAGCGGCCAGGGTGCCCGGCGATGACAAGGCTGCCGACCCGCGGTTTCGCCCTTGTGGTGGTCATGTGGATCCTGGTGCTCATCACCATCCTGGTGGGCACCTTCACCGTTCTGGCCCGCACCGAGAGCATGCAGTCGCGTTTCCTGTTCGATGCCACCCAGGCCCGCTATGCCGCCGAGGCCGGAATTCACAGGGCGGTGCTGGAGCTGCGCAGCCCGGAAATGGAAACCCGGTGGGTGGGCGATGGCCGCAGCTACACCGTGGAGTTCGGCACGGCCATCCTGGATATTTCCATTACCGACGAGACCGGAAAGATCAACATCAACTCCGCCGATGAGGAACTGTTGACGAATCTGTTTGTCTCCCGGGGTGTCGATGAAGCGCAGGCGATGGATCTGGCCGACGCCATCATCGCCTGGCGGGATCCCAGTGAGGAGCCCCCCCTGTACGGACCCACCGAAGACGATTACTATCGCGCCGGTTATCCGTATGGCCCGAAGAACGGGCCCTTCGAAACCATCGATGAACTCCAGCAGGTCATGGGCATGTCCTACGGGCTGTTCATGGAAGTCGAGCCGGCCATCACCATCCATGGTGCCCGGGGGTCAAACTTCAACATGGCCTATGCGCCACTGGAAGCGCTGATGGCCGACCCGGAAATCGACCGGGAGACCGCCGAGCGATTTATCGAGGAGCGGGAAATGATGCACCCGTCCGACGGTGAGGCACTGATTTTGCCCGATGGGACTCCAGTGATGGCCCGGGGCGGCGGAGTCACTTATAGTATCCGGTCCCGCGGGATCCTGGAAAACGGTGTCTGGGCAGAGGTCGAGGCCACCGTGATGCTTGGAACCGATACCCTGGGCCGGCCCTTCAGGGTGCTCAGATGGAAGGAAAATACCGAGAACTGAATGCGTGATCTGACTGACAAGTACCTGGGTGACCTGCAGACCCGCTACCGCGCCTCGCCCCTGCCGGCATTCTTTCGCTGGTGGGGCGATGAGCTTCGGGAAGTGGTTCCCGTCCAGTTTCGTCGGCGGATGGTGGCACCCAGGCCCCGGCTCATCATTGAGCCCCTGGCCGATGGCAGCCTGAAGCTGTTTCGAAGTGGTGAGGATGGGCTTGAGGATCTGGCCACCTTTTCCGAGGATGACGAGCTGTCCGAAATGCGGGCCCGGGTACTGGAAATACTGGGCAGTTTCGATGATGGGGCACCGGAAATCCGGCTTTGCCTGGAGCCCGAGCAGGTCCTGGAGTGCAAGGTGACCCTGCCCCAGGCGGTCGAGCGCAACCTTGCCCAGGCCCTGAGTTATCAGTTTGACCAGATCACCCCGTTCAAGGCCGAACAGGTCTACTACGACTACCGGGTCGATGACCGCAATCGGGATACCGGAACCATCGCCCTGACCGTGCGGCTGGTTTTGAAAGAGGCGGTTGACTCCCAACTCGAGCGCCTGGCCCGGCTGGGGATCAAGCCCCACGCGGTGGATATTCTGGATGGAGATGAAGCCCCCGAGCCGGCCGGCTACAATCTCCTGCCGGAGGCCCAGCGGCCCCGTTACGTGCACCGGCGCGCCCGGATCAACATCGTCCTGGCCGTGGCATCGGTTGCCCTGCTGGCACTGGTCATGGCCCAGTCGATTTATCTTCGTGGCCAGACCATTGACGAGCTCCAGGAAGAGGCCGATCGCTTGCGCGGGGAGGCCCGGGAGGTGGCGGAGCTGCGCCAGGAACTGGAAGATTCCCTGATCGCAGCCAACTTTCTGGCCGAGCGCCGGCGCGAGCATCCGGTCGTCATCGAAGTGCTCGCCGAGGTGACCGACCTGATTCCCGATGAAATCTGGCTGCAGCGCTTTACCATCAGCGACAACCAGTTGCAGATACAGGGGCTGGCAGACGGCTCCCAGCAGTTGATTGAACTGCTGAACGACTCGGCGTTGCTCGATGATGCCGAATTCCGCGGTTCCGTGTCGGTCGACAGTGTCACCGGCAAGGAGCGATTTACCACCCACGCCCGTATCCAGGGACGAGGAGATCGAGCCGATGCAGATTCTACCGGATCGTGAGCAGGGCAAGCCGCTGGCCATCGGGCTGGTGCTTGTGCTGCTGATACTCGTCTACCTGCTCGGGTTCCACTGGTTCATCATGCGCCATGTGGACCTGAGCAACGAGATTTCGGACCTGCAGGATCAGATTGCCCGCTTCAAGGGCGTTGCCGAGGAACGCGGGCCGCTGGAAGCCGAGCTGGAAAGCCTGCGCCTGATGCGCTCCGACAGTGCGCTTTTTCTGCCCCAGTCGAGCTTCAGCGCTGCGGCGGCCGGCATGAATCGCCGGCTGCGGGATATCATCAGCTCCGAGGCCGAATTCGAGGAGTTCTGCACGGTTTCCTCCACCCAGAATCGCCCGGCCCAGGACGATGAACGATTCGAACCGGTCACGGTCAATGTGCGCATGGAGTGCCCGTTACCCGATCTGGTTCGGGTCCTCTACGAGCTGGAAAACGGAATTCCCCTGGTGTTCATCAATGAGTTGACAGTCAATCAGCGGGCCACGCCCGGCCGGCGGACCCGGGGGGTCACACCCGGCGTGCTGGACGTTCGTTTCGACATGGTCGGCTACCTGCCCGAGCACCGGGGGCGTTGATGTTCGATCTCCAGCGAAATCTCCTGACAGCCCTGTTGATCGCGGGAACCGGCGTGCTGGGTGTGGTTTTCGTCGCCCAGACCGTATTCATGGGCCGGCCCAACGTGGAGGCCATCGCCCCGGCCGATCCCGGCGCGGCCGAACAAATGGCTGTGGATACGCCGGATACCGGGTTGTCGGAGCTTCAGTATTATTCCGTGATAACCGAGTACCCCCTGTTTTTTGCCGACCGCAGGCTGCCGCCGCTGGATATGGACAGCCTGGGTGAGGAAGAAGAAGAAATTGTCGAGATCGAGGAACCCGAGGAGCCGATCGAAGGCCTCAGGGCCCGTGTGGCGGGAATCATCGTCACATCGGATTCGAGAATGGCAATGATTTATGACGAGGTCGCCGACCGGACGGTCCATCTTCGGGAAGGCATGAGCCTGGAAGGTGAACAGGCCGACTGGCGACTGGAACGGATTGACACCCGCCTGGCCCATTTCGTGGCAACCGACGGCAAGGAGGCGGAGCTGGAGCTGGAGGTCTACACCAGTGCCCTGGAAGGCGAGCGTGCCTCCCGGGACCGGGGTGACCGCACCGCCGAGGCCGACCGTCGCCGGGATGATGCCGGCCGCGAGGAGGCCCAGGAGGACCAGCGTGAAGCCGCCCGCGCCCGGGCCGAAGAGGTCCGCAGCCGCGTCGCCGAGCGCCGTGCAGAACTGCGCGAGGAAGCCCGCCGTCGTCAGGAAGCCCGGGAAGGTGGATCCGACGACCGAGATAGCCGAGAAAGAGAAGACTGATGACCGAATGGGAGTCCATGTGAGCTTTCGCAACCTGTTTTTAATTGCCCTTGTCGCCGGCCTGGCTGCCTGTGGCTTCCCGGAGACCCGCGACGAGGATGAACGATCCCTTTACGAGCCGACCGGACGGACCCTCCAGCTGGACCAGGACGATGAAGGCATCGTCTTCGATCCCGATGAGGATGACGAGGATGAGTTCGACGACACGGAGATCTATCCCGGGACCGGGCGCTTCTACGACGAAGAGGTGGGCAGCCGCCGGCCGGATGACCCGCCGGTCGAGGACGGGGAAATCACCCTGAACTTCGAGGGTACTGGAATCCAGGAAGTCGTACACGGTCTGCTGGGCCATTTTTTGCAGGAAAGCTATGTCATCGCACCTGGTGTGAGCGGGGAGGTGACGTTTTCCACCGCCCGGCCAATTACCCGAGAACAGGTCATGCCCATCCTGGAGATGCTGCTGGGATGGACCGGCTCTACCCTGATCTGGCGGGAAGGGCGATACCACGTGCTGCCCGTTTCCGATGCGGTCAGGGGCAACCTTGTACCCCGGATGTCTTCACCCGATCAGGTTCGGGGTTATGAAGTGCTTGCGGTCCCGCTGGAGTACATTGCCCCGGGCCAGATGGCTGAACTGCTCGAGCCTTATGCCCAGGACGGGGGCGTATTCAATGCCGACAATGCCCGTGGCCTGCTGTTCATGGCCGGCACCCGGTATGAACTTCGCAATTACATGCAGATCATCGAAACCTTCGATGTGGACTGGCTGGCCGGCATGTCCATCGGCCTGTTCAGCCTCGAGCGGGTCGAGGTGGGCGAGATTGCCAGCGAGCTGGAAGGCGTGTTCGGAGAGGGCGCTGAGACTCCCCTGGCCGGCATGTTCCGGTTCGTGCCCATGGAGCGGCTCAATGCCATGATGGTCATCACCCCCCAGGAACATTACCTGCGGGAAGCGGAAAAATGGATCGACCGGCTCGACCGGGCTACCACCGGGGCCAGCAGCCGGCTTTATGTCTACCGGGTCAAGAACCTGGAAGCCGATATTCTGGCCGGCTACCTGGCCGATCTGTTCGGAACCGGCCAGGCCGGTTCCCAGCGCCGGGAGCGGCGCGGGGGTGTTGCTCCCGGGCTGGAAGAAGCCCGGGCTTCGTCCGTGGGAGACTTCCAGCAGCAGCAACAGCGAGAACAGCAGCAGCCCCGGGAAGATCGCCAGCGCCGCGACGAACCCCGGGGAGGGCAGGGGGGCGTCAGCCTGGCTGACGGGGACGTTCGCATAACGGCGGTGCTTGAAACCAATTCCCTGCTTATCCAGGCCTCGCCCCAGGAATACGACGCCATTCTCAACGCCATCAAGCGTCTGGATGAGGAGCCGCTGCAGGTGCTAATCGAGGCCCAGGTCGTGGAAGTCGCCCTTACCGAGAATCTCAGGCTGGGAGTAAGCTGGTTTCTGGCCAACACCCACCCGGACCAGGGCGGCCCGAGCCTGCCCGAGGATAGTGGCTTTGCCCGTTCCCGGGCGCAGAACCGCATGGAATTCGGCCAGGAAACCGATTTCTTCTCCACAATTACCCGCCGGGGCATGGACCGGACCTTTGTGACCGGCATCATCGAGGCCCTGGACAACGAAACGGATACCCGGACCCTGTCCACACCGTCGCTGATGGTGCGCAACAATGCCGAGGCCCGGATCAACGTGGGCGAGCAGGTCCCGGTGCAGTCCCAGCGGATCATCGGCGGTATCGGCGGCGATGGCCGGAGCATCGGCAGCGCCCAGTACGTCAATACCGGTACGATCCTGGAGGTCACACCCCGGGTCAATCCGGGCGGACTGGTTTACATGCGGGTTCGCCAGGAGATTTCATCCCCCGGAACCCCGGCACGGGAAGGCGACAACCCGCCGATCACCAACCGGGAAGTCAGTACCGAGGTGGCCGTCCAATCGGGCCAGACTATTGTTCTGGGTGGATTGATAAGTGAATCCACTACCCTGGGGGAGTCCGGTCTGCCCGGTCTGCGACGGATCCCGCTGGTCGGCCCGTTGTTCGGCCGCCGGTCCGAGAGCATGACCCGAACCGAGACCCTGGTTCTGATTACGCCCACGGTGATCGATTCCTCCCGGACCCTTGAAGAAGTCTCGGATGAATTCCAGAAGAAA
>SLIZ01000003.1 GCA_007135395.1 Wenzhouxiangellaceae bacterium
ACCGGAAGGCTCGCTGCCACCGGCAAGCCGGTCCAGTACCCACCGGTAGCGTGTCTTGTTGCTGCGGCGCAGCTTGTCGGCAATGCGGTCCAGGGTCGACCCCTGGCTGATTCGCTCCAGTGCGCTCAAGGCCAGGTCGTCATCGGGCTCGTCGATCACCCGGTTGCCGAGAAAACCCGGGCTGTCGACCTTCTCCAGGGCCGTGCGGCGCAGGCTGAGCAGGGGCGAATGGGTGGCTACGCGCTGGAGGAATTCCCGGTCGTCGGAATCCCGGATCCATTGCTGCCGGATCGGGCTAAGCTCATCTTCGGAATCGGCCCGCAGGACCAGGCGCGGGGCTCTTTGAGCGGCCTGCTTGCGAATGGTCTCGTCCGGGTCCTGGAGCCCGTGGCGTAACCAGAGAACCTCATGGTCGACGCGAAGCATGGCCTGCAGGCGAACCCGCGGGTCCGGGTCATCCACGGCCAGGTCCGGAAGTTGCTTTTTCAGCTTCGGGTCATCGAGCTCGGCCACGGCCCGGGCACGGACCTCCGGGTCCTTGTGCTCCCACCGGGGGCCAATCAGTCGGTCCTTCCAGCTCATCAGGTCTGCCATTTGACTTTGTTCTTTGGTGGGTCCCGATTTTGCGTGAAACCTGCCGGTCTTGCCAGTCCGAATGGCTGACCTGTTCAGGTCAACTGGGCAAACATTCGAAAGCCGGCAATCCAGGTTCCTGCAACCGAACCCATGTTGGAAAGGAAAAACACCAGGAAAACCCGGGCCACGTTGTTGCCCCACCACCCCTTCAGCCGGGCTACATCCTCCCGCAGATTCTCGAAGTCTGCAATCTGGGGCTTGCGCAGCCAGCATTCGACCAGGGCCGTGACCATTCCGGCTCCGATGGTGGGGTTGAGTGAGGTCAGCGGGGCGGCCACCAGCGCGCTGAGCACAGTCAGGGGATGGGCCCGGGCCAGCAGGGCGCCCAGGGCCGAAAGGGTGCCGTTGATGACCACCCAGGTGACGACCAGAGCCCAGCCCAGTTCCGGAGAGCGGTAGAACCCGATTCCAAATCCGGTCAAGACCAGGACCGCGATGATCCAGGGAATGGCCTTGAGCAGTCTCGACGGGGGCGGCATGACGTTGAGCCGCTCCGAGGTCTCCCCGGGGTCTTCCTGGCCCTGCTCCAGGGCAGCCACCAGGCCCTCCATATGGCCGGCTCCGATGACGACCAGCACCCTGCTTCCTGCCGGCTTGTCCCGATTTTCCTGCCGAATCCGGGCGGCCATGTACGCATCGCGCTCGGTGATCAGGGTTTCGAACAGGGCAGGGGAAGTCTCGGCGAATTCCCGGAACGTCTCGGTAAGCATGTCGCCCTGTTTGAGCCGCTCGATATCTTCCTCGGTGATTTCTTCACGGGAAAAAAGGGATAACGCGATCCCGGTCGTGAGTACCCAGCGCCGCCACAGGGAAAGCCTGCGGGAGGCCCGGCGCATGGTGATGCCGATTTCCCGGTCGACCAGTTGAAGCTGCAGGTCCCTTTCCGCGCTGGCGTCGATGGCGGCTTTCATTTCCGCACCGGGTTCGATGCCGAACTGTTCGGCGATCCTGCGCTGGTAGGCACCCAGTGCCAGGCTGGCCATCATCATGCCCGCCTTGCCCTCCCGGATTACCCGGAACAGGTCCAGTTTCTGCCAGGCCTGGGGATCGGTCAGCGCTGCATGCCGGGAGGCACAGAGCTCGATGGCCACGGCATCGAAGTCTTCCTCGTCGATCAGATTGCGCACGGTTTCCGCGCTGGTCCGGGAGACGTGGGCCGTGCCCAGGATGGTGTACTCCACCCCGTCCCGGACCACCCGGCGAATGGGTTCTTCCGGAGCCTGGAGGGCTTCCGGATCGACCGGGTTCGGATTGTCCTTGTCTTCACGCATGTGTTGTTCGGGTGGCCGGATGGCAAGGCGGGCAATGTTAACCCATGCTGTGACTCCGGGCGGAATTCGTTACAATCCCCGACCAGGGATCAAGCCTCAAGGAATCAATTGCCATGCGATGGACCGTTCGATGGATGCTTTCCGCCGTACTGCTTTTCACCCCGATGGCGCTTCTTGCCGTCGATGATGTGGTCATTTATCCCGGCGAACAGGCCGTGATCCACTTCGAGTTCGACGAGCCGCCGGTCACCGATCAGGGCGACCCGATCAATTTCATGGCCTTCAAGGTTGGTGGAAGCTACGTGGATTTCCTGGGCGAGAGCACGCTTGAGCAGGTCGTTCGCGACGGCAACCAGCCCCTGGCCATGCGCGAGGCGTTTCGTGAAAACGGCATGAGCGCCCTGTTCGTCTCCGAGGATGCAGCCTGGAGTGGCGAGATCATGGATTTTGAATCGGTTCAGGATGGCAGCATCCAGGGCGTGCTGGTTATTCGCCCGGTATTCGATGTGGGTAGTGTGCAATCACGCGTTCGTTTCCGGGGCAGCCTGGTCACCGGTCGCGCTGTGGAAGACGAGGATGCTGCTGCCGGGCCGGATGCCCGGATCATCGACTGCTACGTGGATGCACCGGTATTCGGCGACCGCTTTGAAACCTTGCCCGAGCTTCCCCGGTCCAGCCATGGCCCGCGGGAATGCGGATTTGGCGACCAGCCGGGTTAGGATTCAACGCCAGCGCTTGAGCAGGTCACCATAGGCGTCGACCCGCCGGTCTCTCAGGAATGGCCAGAGCCGGCGGACGCTTTCGGTCCGTGATCGGCTGATTTCAACCACCAGTACCTCCGCGTCTGTACCGGCCTCGTCCAGGATTTCGCCCTGGGGGCCAATGGCCAGGCTGTGGCCCCAGAAGTCGGCGTCCAGTTCGTGTCCGGATCGGTCGGGCTCGAAACCCACCCGATTGCAGGCAACCACCGGCAGGCCATTGGCCACGGCGTGGGCACGCTGGATCGTGCGCCATGCGTCGAGCTGTCGGAACTGCTCCTGTTCATCATCGGCAGGATCCCTGCCAATCGCCGTGGGGTAGATCAGGATTTCCGAACCGGCCAGGGTCATCAGCCGGGCAGCTTCCGGATACCACTGGTCCCAGCAGACCAGAACCCCCAGCCGGCCGACAGAGGTGTCGATGGGCTCGAAGCCCGTATCCCCAGGGGTGAAGTAGAATTTTTCGTTGTAGCCGGGATCATCCGGAATATGCATTTTCCGGTAGAAACCAGCCAGACTGCCGTCGGTTTCGAGCACGATGGCCGTGTTGTGGGCCAGGCCCGGTGCCCGGTGCTCGAATATGCTGCCGACGATGACCACCCCGTGTTCCCGGGCAGCTTCGGACAGGACATGCCGGGTCGGTCCATCCAGGGGTTCGGCCAGGTCGAACAGGTCCGGGTCCTGGTACTTGCAGAAGTATTCGCCAGAATGCAGTTCCGGCAGCACGACCAGTTCGGCACCCAGGCCGGCGGCCTCGGCGATGCCTTCCACGCTGGCGAGGTGATTGGCCTTTGCATCCTCGCCCATGGCGTGCTGGACGAGGGCGACTCGCAGCGGCCGTCTCATCCCAGGCTGGATGGCAGGTGCATGGTCGCGCAGTGGGGACCGCCAAACTGGCGGATCATCGCCCGGGTGGATACCGACTCCACACGACGGTCGGGAACAGCCTGTTCGAGAATGCTGCGCGCCTGTTTATCGGCGTCACTGCCGAACGCGGGAACCAGCAGCCCGTCGTTGACAAACAGGAAGTTGGCATAACTTGCCGGAAGGCTTCGTTCCACCCCGGCGGCGACTGGCAATTCGATCAACTCGAAATCCTTGCCACCTTCGCCCTGGATGTTTTCAAGCTGGGTTCTCAGTTCGGTGGAGCGGGAGGGATCCTGCTGGGCCTGGTAGACCACCTTGTCGCTGGCCACGAATCGGGCCAGGGTATCGATATGACCGTCGGTATCATCACCGGCCATCGGGGGAAGGTCGATCCCCAGAACCTTGTCCACGTTGAGCAGGGTGTGGAGTTCGTGGTCGATTTCCTTGTCGGCCAGGTGCCGGTGGCGGGCCCGAAGGCAATGCCAGTTGACCAGCAAAAAACCGTCCCCGTCGCAGTCAATGGCACCTCCTTCGAGCTCGAAAAGATACTGGCGAAAGGTGAAGCGGTTGAACAGTTCGTGCCGGGCCAGGGCGGTATTGACCCGATTGTCCAGGTTGGACGCGTACTTTCCGCCCCAGCCATTGAAGTAGAAATCCAGGGCTAGCCGTTCGCCCCCGTGGACCAGGGTGATGGGGCCGTAATCCCGGCACCAGGTGTCGTTGTAGGGCACCTCGACCAGGTGCAGCCCCGGCCGGTCCCCCAGTTTTTCCGCGGCAGAGGTGTTGCCCGGCGGGATGAGCACAACGGCTGGCTGGCGCCGGGTAATGGCATGCACCAGGTCGGTGTATTCGGCCTGGATGGCCGGAAGGTCCGTGGCCCAGTCGGTTTTTTCGTGGGGCCATGCAAGCAGTGTGGCGCTCTGGCGCTCCCACTCTGCCGGCAGGCGAAAGTCCGTTCGTGCCGTCATGGTGTCCCTTTGAAAGCCTTATTCCCGGTTTGATTCAGTGTGACGATGTCCCAGTACGGCCCCGTGATGGAGCACGCTTTCAATCACCCGGTCGTGTTCGAAATAGACGCTGTAGTCGTCGTAGACCCAGCGGGTGATGGGGGGGTCCCCGACCGGCCCGCGCCGTTCCAGGGGTTGACCCCAGGTGTTTTCCACGTCCCGCATGTGCTTGCCGTTATCCGGCAGGTTGCGGGTCATACGCTCACGAACCTCTTCGATCAGCAATACATCGGCAATGGCAGGCTGGGCCAGCCAGAAAACGATCATCGCGCCCCCCAGAACATGTACAAGAGTCTTGGCAAGAATCTTCATGGTTCTATCCCTCGGCTTGACGCTGGAAATAGTAGCATAGCCCACTGGAGTTGCCCCTGGAATGGAGAATGAATGAGGCTTCCGGATTCCATTGCCGAAGTCCGGCTGATTCGTCGCTACAAGCGATTTCTTGCAGACATGGAGTGGCCGGGCGGTGAAATAACCACCGTCCATTGCCCCAACACCGGTTCCATGGCCGGTTGCCAGGCGCCCGGCGCCCGGGCCTGGGTCAGCCATTCCGAAAAACCCGGCCGCAAGTATGCGTGGACCTGGGAACTGGTGGAGGCCGAGCCGGATGTTCTGGTCGGGATTCACACCGGGCGGACCAATGGCCTGGTTGCCGAGGCGGTTGAAGCAGGCGGGTTGCCCGGGCTCGAGCAGGCCCGACTGATCCGGAAGGAATACCGGCCGCCGGGGGCCGACAGTCGTTTCGACATGCAACTGGAAGACGACGCCGGGGTCGAGGTCCTGGTCGAAGTCAAGAACGTGACCGCCGCATTTGACGGTGGCCTGGGTTATTTCCCGGATGCAGTCAGTGTGCGGGCAAAAAAGCATGTCAGGGAACTTGCACGGCTGGCCGGACCCGACTGCCGGGTCGTCCTGTGCTTTTGCGTTCAACGGGAGGATGTGCATACGGTACAACCGGCAACCCATATTGACCCGGGTTATGCCGAGGCGCTTGCCGAGGCGATGGACCAGGGGCTGGAAGTGATCGCGCTTGGCTGTAGTGTCAGCCCGGCACAGATCCGGGTCCGGCAGAAACTCGAATTCAGTTTGAACCCGTAATGAAAGGGCCTGCAAGGCCCCAAGGAGAATTTCAATGAAGACAGCGCTGATTACCGGTGCAAACCGGGGTATCGGTCTGGAGCTGGCTCGCCAGCTGACCGACCGGGGTTACAACGTGATCGCGGCATGCCGCAAGAGCTCACCGGAGCTCAACGCCCTGGGTATCCGGGTCGAGGAAGCCGTAGATGTCACCAATGCTGCAAGCCTTCGGGATCTGGCCGATCGCCTTTCAGGCGTCCGGCTGGATCTTCTGGTCAACAATGCCGGGGTGCTTCGGCGATCGGCCTTCGATCGGCTCGAAGAGGACCTCGATGACTACCGCCTGCAGTTCGAGGTCAACAGCCTGGGTCCATTGCGGGTTACCCGGGCGCTGCTTAATCATCTCAATGATGGAGCCAGGGTCATCATCATCACCAGCCGAATGGGTTCGATGGACGACAACACTTCCGGTGGTCACTATGGTTATCGGATGTCCAAGGTTGCGGTCAACATGGCGGGGATTTCCCTGGCCCACGAGCTCAAGGACC
Source organism: Wenzhouxiangellaceae bacterium (assembly GCA_007135395.1). Lineage (GTDB taxonomy): Bacteria > Pseudomonadota > Gammaproteobacteria > Xanthomonadales > Wenzhouxiangellaceae > SLIZ01. The sequence continues at coordinate 6,165 of SLIZ01000003.1, forward strand.
GGAACATCCCTGTGGGGTTGCTCCACCCGGGCTATGTGCGAACGGAAATGACCGGCAATGAAGGGTTTGTCGATGCAAGCGAGGCGGCCGCCGGACTCATCGAGCGAATCGACGAGCTGGGCATGGATACCACGGGCAGCTTTCGTCACGCAAACGGGGAGAATCTGCCCTGGTAGGTTTTTCCGGATGCTGCAAAGGCCGGTGCGCTGGCCACCGGCACCAGGTTACGTGCTGGGCTGTCGCCTGATCAGCGATTTCCCGCTTCGGCGAATGCCATCAGCCTTGACGGCCGGTAATCCCGGTCCTTCAGCCTTTTTTGAAGGTCGAGCAGGGGCTGGATTCGCTCCAGCAGCTCCGGCAGATGGGCTTCTGCCTGGCTGGTCTCGCCGCGAGCAAGCATTGCAAGGGCTTCTTCCAGGTCCGGCGCACTTTCACTGCGCTTGTCGGTGCCTTCTGCCGGACATGGAGGTGTCAGTTCGGCCAGGCCATCCTGAAGAATCGTGGCGGCATCCCGGTTCGGGTCCAGGGCCGGCTCCTGGAACAGGGTGCCGGCGCTGATGCCCAGCCGGTTCAACTGGGGTTCGATGCGTTGCCACAGCCGGTTTGCACCATCGGTACCGGTGGCCGGCAGAATCAGGGTGAACGTCGATGCCGAGGTCCTGCAGGCCACGTCTTCGTCGCGAATGGTCGCGGTCAGGATTCCGGCAAGGTCCCGGGCCAGGGTGTTGTCTGCCTCGGCCAGGACATCGATCTGCAGATGGACGATGTTCAGTGGCTGGTTGTGACGCCGGGCAAAACTCAGGGCCTGCTCCAGGCGATCACTGCAGAACCGGTAATTACCCAGACCGGTTGCCTGATCGGTATGGCTACCCTTTTCCAGGCTGCGAATCCGGCGGGTGGCTTCCTTGAAGCTGGCATGGGTGCGGGCCCGGGCGATCAGTTCGGTGGCCTGAAAGGGCTTGCCGAGAAAATCACTGGCACCCTGTTCCATGGCAGCCTTGCGTGCCCGCTCGTGCTCTTCGCTGCTGGTCAGCATGACCACCGGCATTTCCTTGAGTCGGTCCGAACCGGCCGAGCGGATATTGCCGAGCAGGGAGTAGCCATCCATGTTTGGCATGTTCAGGTCAGAGAACACCGCCTGGATGGTTGGATCCTGGTTGAGCATTTCCCAGGCCTGACTGCCGTCCTCGGCCGTGACCAGGTCGAAAGACTTCCCGAGAATCTTGCTTGCGGTGACCCGCATGAGCTTGCTGTCATCGACAAAGAGGATTCGCGGACGGTTGGACTGTTGGTTTTGTGCATTCATGCTTTGGATAATGCAAGAAGCGCGCCAATGAAAAAAATCCCCGGTGTTGCCTCTCATTTCCGGTCGGGTCTCATGGGCTTTTACCCAGGGTTCGCACCGGGTCTGAATGCATCGGGGTGAAAAAAGCGGTCACCGGACTGCAAAAACAGTCACCGGGCAGACTTGCGCTGCCGCAGAATGAACCGTCGGGGCTCCAGTGCCTGACTGATTTGCCGGTCGGTTGGCAGGGCGAATCCGGAAATTGCGTCGGCAACAAGATCGGCGCACAAAGGCGTTGAAGCAATGCCCCGGCTGCCGTGGGCGATATTGAGAAACATTCCCTCCAGGCTTCCCGCGGATTCATCGGCAGAATCGGGCAGGGTGCCGGCCAGTGGCAGGAAGTCCCGACTCTGGCAGCGAATGCCGGTGCGCTGGCCGGCAATCCGGATGGAATCCCCGCCCATTTCCTTCCAGGCCCCGGGAAGGTGCTCTCGCAACGTCGCCAGGTTCGACCTGTTGTCTTCGTCCCGGGGCTCCAGGCCGGTGTCGTGCAGGTCAAAGGTTGCCCCCACGCAATGGAGTCCATCCATGGCCGGGGTCAGGTACCCTCGATGGCAGCGTGCCTGCTGCCAGCGGCGACTTTCCGGGGTTGAGTGGCAGAAGGTGACCTGGCCGCGAATCCGTTTCAGGGCCAGCCATTCAAGGCCGGGGAACCGCTCGGTGGCGGCCGCGGTGCACAGGACGATCCCATCGGCTTCCATATTGGCTGCCCCGGACAGATGCACTCGGGGCGGGTTGCCGGGGCTGAATCCGTCAACTTCCTGCCGGGAAAGGGAAATTGCCGGGTGATCCAGGAGTGCCCGGCACCATGCACCGACCTTGATGTAACCCCCGGAAGGCATGCACACCGTATCCCGGTCCACCGGATCCAGCATGCCAGCCGGCCAGGCCCTGGTTTGAATAGCTGCCTGCACCCTTTTGCGATTGCGCGGGTCGACCAGGTGCTGAATGACACCATTTAGCCGACCCTGCCCGGGGTTGCCGGGAAAACGGAATCGTTCCAGCCACCGGCGGGCGTGGAGAAAACTGGACTGGTAGAAGCGGTTCTGGGGTGTAAGGTGAGGGCTTGGCGTGCTGTAAATGACCCCTGCCGGGTTGCCCGAGGCCTGACCGGCGATTCCCGCCGGATCAAGCACGTCCACCTGCCAGCCCCGCTCGGCCAGGGCCCGGGCCGTGGTGGCACCTGCCAGGCCGGCGCCGGCGACAATTGCCTTTCCGGTCCGGAATTTCTGCGGATGCCAGGGACCGGGACCGAGAAACCCCTCCAGGCGTTCGCGCTTTCTCCCGAAGCCGGGGACCTTGTTCACGGAAAACCCGGCATCGGCCAGGCCCCGGCGCACATGGCCGGCCGCGGTAAAGGTGGCCAGGGTTGCCCCGGGACGGGAGTGCAGCACCATCTCCCGGTACAGCTCGGCACTCCAGGCTTTCGGGTTCCGGTCCGGAGCGAAGCCGTCCAGGAACCATGCATCCACTTTGCCGGCAAATAGCCGCCAGGCCTGGCAGGCATCGGCCAGCATAAGCGTCAGATCGACCCCGGGAGCCAGGTCGATGCGGTGGAAACCGGGTGCCGGAAGCGGATATCCGGCCAGCAGGGCTCGGGCCGGCCCCACGGGACCGCCAGGCAGATTCATGACCTGGCCCAGGGCCTGCTCCAGGTCTGTTCGTTCCAGGGGATGAAGTTCGGCCGAGACCAGCTGCAGCCGGGCACCGGCCGGGGCCAGGCGGGCAAACTGCTCGGCGGCCAGGAGCATGTTGAGCCCGGTACCGAATCCGATCTCGCCGATGGTGAAGACCTGACCCGGGTGAAGTCCGGAGAATCGCTCGGGAAGCCGGTTGCCATTGACAAAAATGGCCGTGGATTCGGCGACTCCCTGTTCCCGGGAAAAGTAGGTGTCTCCAAAATCCCGGGCGAACGGGGTGAATCCCTGCCACTCCACCCGGGCCGTTTCAATCGGTGCAAAAGGCTTGTCGGTCACCGGCGGTCGGCAGGCTCGGCAAGCTGGTTGATAAACCGGATATAGATCCTGGCGGTGGATTCGGGTCGTTCAAGCATGGGGGAGTGGCCGGTCTCTTCAAGCACCTCTATCTCCAGGACATCGGTTTGAAGTCGTTCGCGAAATATCGGAAGCGCCGAAATATCCACTGCCTGATCTTCGGAACCCCATACCAGCAAAACGGGGGTGCGGATCTCGCCCAGCCTGTCGTCCAGTTCCCCGCGGGACTCCCAGAGTTCGGCCCAGATCTGCTCACGCAACTCGGCCCGTTCCATCGCCCTCCGGATCAGGACTGCCTCGGATGGCCAGGGCAGGGCCGGTTTTTCGTGAAAGACCATTTCCAGCATGGTTTCAAAGTCCGACGGAGAGCGGACAATCAGCGGATTGTGACCGGCCTCGATCCGTCGAGCGACTTCGCTGGCTTCCGGAGGCTCGAAGGCAGCCGGGGCGATCAGACCGAGGCTTTCGATTCGATCGGGATACTCAAGGGCCATCCGGATGGCCAGATTGCCGCCCATGGAAGTGCCCAGCACGTGAAAGGATTCCAGGCCCCAGCGGTCGACAGACTCCACCACCGCCCGGGTCATGGCCTGAACCGAGAAGTCCTGCCCGGGATCCGGTGGGTTGTTGCCGTGCCCGGGCAGGTCCAGGGCATACAGGGTCCAGTCGTCGGGCAGGTGCCGGGCCATGGCCAGCCATACATCGGCCTCGGAAGCGAATCCGTGAATCAGGACTACCGCCGGCCCGCCGTTGCCGGGGCGGTGGAGATAGGCCAGCGGGCCGTGGCTTTCGGTGGGGACCACACCGGGTTCGAGTTCGGCTGCCAGACGTGCAGCCGTTACGCCGGACTCGTAGAGCCGCTCCTGCAGGGGCGGCCCTCCGATCAGGATTGCCCCGCCCGCAAGGGCGACCAGGAATACGGATATAGCCAGCCAAAGACCAGGCTTGCGGTTCATGCCGCCCCCTGTTCTTCCACTTCGGCCAGGAGCCGTCGCCAGGCCTGGTAGCGGTAGTCGGAAATGGTGCCGGCTTCGACCCCTTGCCGGATGGCACATCCGGGTTCGTCCAGGTGGCGGCAATCGCGAAAGCGGCAATGGACGCTGATCGGCCTGAACTCGGAAAAACCTATTTCCAGCTCGATTGCATCCATGGCCCAGAGGCTGAATTCCCATACCCCCGGCGTATCACCCATCCATCCGCCGTCGGGCAGTCGATGGAGCCGACAGGTCGTGGTCGTGTGGGTGCCCTTGCCGGTCACCCGGGAAAGTGCGGAAGTCTGGGCCTTGAGGTCCGGAATCAGTCGGTTGGCCAGGGATGTCTTGCCGACGCCGGACTGACCGACCAGCAACGAGGTCTGATCGCCGATTCCGGCGGCCAGCTCATCGACGCCAGCACCGGTGTTGGCACAGACCCGGAAAACCCTGTGGCCCAGGGACTGAAAGATTTCCAGGTCGGCATCCAGTTTGCCAACGTCCAGATCCGTCTTGTTGAGTACGAGGGAGCAGGGAATGTCCAGGATGCCGGCGGCAGCCACATACCGGTGCAGCAGGTCGCGACTGGGCACGGGCTCGGCGGCTACCATGATAAGGATTCGATCCAGGTTGGCGGCGATTTCCCGAAAGCGCCCGCCCCAGATCCCCCGGCCGAACCGGTTTCGTCGGGGCAGGATCTCCCGGACGGTCATGGCCTCATCCAGCCGAACCTGGTCCCCGGTCAGGGGGCGCCCGGTTCGGCGCCGGAACCGGACTACCTGCAGCCCGGATTCCGGTCCGCTGTCCAATTTGGTCGCCACCGCACTGTTGGAGTGGGCGGCCACCACCAGCCAGGGGGATTGCAGGTAAGGCATGGATTGATTGAAACACGATGTCCAGGCCCGGGAGAATACATCAGATCGGAGTATTTCACGGTACTGGCCGGTGACCGGCTTTGGCCGCCATGGTCTGGATGGGTCGTCCGGATATCTGGTGTTTGGCTAAACCGGGGTTCTTGTCACCATGTCCGAGGGCACCTTATTCTTCGACCGGGGCTTCATCCGGGTTCGCCGGGTTCGGTTCCAGAAGGGCAAGAAACCGTTGTGTGCATCTCTGCCAGGAGTGATTGAGGGCAAACTTGATGCAGGCATCCCCGTCAAGTTCCAGAGCACGGAAAAAAGGCCGATTGCAGGTCTCCATCCAGAGCCCCCGTGCTGCCCTCTGTGACCAGGTCCTGGGGACCGGGCACCGGATAGGCCGCCACCGGCACACCGCAGGCCATGGCCTCAAGCATGACCAGCCCCAGGGTGTCTGTCCGGCCGGGAAAGACAAAAACATCGGATGAGGCCAGGCATGCAGCCAACTCCGCACCGTGGCGATAACCGAGGAAGTGGACCTGCGGGTACTTCCTGCGAAGGGAAGAAAGTTGAGGCCCACCACCGATGACAACCTTGCTTCCGGGGATATCCAGCCTCAGAAAGGCCTCGATATTCTTCTCCGTTGATACCCGGCCCAGATACGTCAAGGGCCGAAGGGTAAGCCGGATCTCCGGGTAGGTCGGACAGGGAACGGTGACCTGTCCTTCGGGAGAAATAATCGTCACTTGGTGTCCGGCTGAACATGGAGTTCTATGCCGGACAGGCCCAGTGCCTGGCCCGGTCCGATCGGATCGAGCGCAGTGATACCGATGTATTCCTGGATCCTGACCACTACGATGCCAACATCTGGCACCCGGTTGCCAGTACTTCGGTGAGCATCGACGAGCTTGATACTGTACCGACCTACGTGAGAGTAAGCATTCGTGGTCGGGACGAGAGCAACAACGGTCTGGGCTTCTACATCGATGATGCCGCCACCGGGATGACCAATCCCCAGTTGACGGGACTTTGGTACGACCCGGACACTTCCGGGCAGGGCTGGAAGTGGCTGTATACACCGGGTGGACTGACCGGTTACTTCTACGGCTTTGCCGACAGCGGTGAACCGCTGTGGCTGATAACCAGCCCGGTCGTCGAAGGCCTGGAAATTGGCGAGGCGGTCACTGTCGAACTGCTCCGGCCCGTTTCCGGCAGCCTCGCGGCACCTTCCGAGGAACTGGAGCCCTGGGGCGAGGCCACGTTGACGTTTGAAAGTTGCACCAGCGCCACCGTGGACATGAGCGGTGAAGATGGCGCACAGGAACAGTCGGTGGTACGCCTGGCACGGATTGCCAACATCCCCGGTTGCTGAAATTGACCAGCCCTGGCACGAAGGCCTTCAAGCCCCGCTCCCGGACACCGGGGGCGGGGTGGTTGTTTGCAAGCCGTATGAAACTGGTCGACCCATGACCGGGTGGGCCATTTTCATGCTTGCCGAGCTCTCGAAAATCGGATTGTCGTCCGGATTCGGTCATTGCCTCGAAGTGCTGGCAGTGTTCCTGTCTGCCCCCAGCGCGCCAATCATGAATCTCGGATCCAGTTTATTGCTGCTGTCTTTTGTACTGGCAGGTTGCGCAAGCCAGATCGATAGCTCGAAACGGGACTGACACGGATCCCGGCGGTTTCCCGGAGGCGGTCACAGACTGCTATAGTTTCAAGCTTTCCGAACCTTCCCCGGGGCCAGTCATGAACGACACCCGCCTGATCTGGATCGACCTGGAGATGACCGGTCTCGATCCCCAGTCCGACGAGATCATCGAAATCGCCACCATTGTCACCGATTCCGAACTCGAGGAGATTGATGTGGGGCCGGAAATTGCCATTCATTGTTCTCTCGAGCGGCTGGGTGAAATGGACGAATGGAATACCCGCCACCATACCGAATCAGGGCTGGTTGCCCGCTGTGTGGAAAGCCCGATTACCGTGAAACAGGCCGAGCGGCAGACACTGGATTTTCTGGCCGGACTTGTCCCCGAGGGCACCTCGCCCATGTGCGGCAACAGCATCTGCCAGGACCGCCGGTTCATGGCGCGCCTCATGCCGGAGCTGGAAGCCTGGTTTCATTACCGAAACCTGGACGTGAGTACCCTCAAGGAACTGGCCCGGCGTTGGTGTCCGGACATCCTCGAAGCCCTGGAAAAGGATTCCAGCCACCGGGCCCTGAACGATATCCGGGATTCCATCGCCGAACTTCGGTACTACCGTCAGTTCATGGGGCAGCTCGGTGGGGCGTCCGACAAGGAGGGTTGATAGGCACCCGACCGTCTCCGGGCTTTTCGGCCCGGAAGGCCTATTTGCCCTTTTTCGCCAGCATTCTCCAGGTATCGACTACCGTGTCCGGGTTCAGGGACATGGATTCGATTCCCTGTTCGAGCAGCCATTCGGCCAGGTCCGGATAGTCCGACGGTCCCTGGCCGCAGATGCCGATGTACTTGCCGGCCCGGCGACAGGCCTTTATGGCCTTTTCGAGCATGTATTTCACCGCCGGATCCCGTTCATCAAATCGATGGGCAACCAGCCCGGAATCCCGGTCCAGCCCCAGGGTGAGCTGGGTCATGTCGTTGGAACCGATGGAGAATCCGTCAAAGTGCTCCAGGAAAGCGTCGGCCATGACCGCGTTGGATGGCAGTTCGCACATCATGATGATTTTCAGGCCGTTTTCACCGCGCTTGACGCCAAATGATTCCATGGTTGCAACGACTTCTTCGGCCTCGCCGGTGGTGCGGACGAACGGAACCATCGCCCAGACATGCTCCTGGCCCATTTCTTCCCGGACCTTCTTCAGAGCCCGGCATTCGAGCTCGAAACAGGCCTTGAAGCCCGGATCGATGTACCGGGACGCACCCCGCCAGCCGATCATCGGGTTTTCTTCCTCCGGCTCGTATTCACGGCCACCGACCAGATTGGCGTATTCGTTTGACTTGAAATCGGAAAGCCGGACGATGACCGGGTTGGGACCAAAGGGAGCCGATATGGTGGCAATGCCTTCGGCCAGTTTGTCCACGTAGAAGCTGACCGGATCGTCGTAGCCGGCGGCCCGCCGGTCGATTTCCCGGCGGATCTCTTCGGGCTGCTTGTCATATTCCAGCAACGCCATGGGGTGGATGCCAATCATCCGGTTGATGATGAATTCCAGCCGGGCCAGGCCGACACCGTGGTTGGGGATCTGGGCAAAGTCGAACGCCCGGTCCGGATTGGCCAGGTTCATCATGATCTTCAGGGGAGCTTCGGGCATGTCGTCCAGGCTGTCTTCGGCCACGCTGAATTCAAGCAGGCCCTCGAGAACCTGCCCGGTATCGCCTTCAGCGCAGGAGACGGTCACTTCGGCCCCGTCCGGAATCTGTTCAGTTGCCTGGCCGCAGCCAACCACCGCCGGAATGCCCATTTCCCGGGCGATGATGGCTGCATGGCAGGTTCGACCGCCCCGGTTGGTGACAATGGCCGAGGCCCGTTTCATGACCGGCTCCCAGTCCGGGTCGGTCATGTCGGTAACCAGTACATCCCCCTGCTGAACCTGGTTCATCTCGCTGGAACTTTCGATAACCCGGGCCTTGCCCTGGCCAATTCGCTGGCCGATGGCCCGCCCGTCGGTGAGTACGCGAGCGCTGTGGTCGGACAGCTTGAATCGTTCCATGGCCTGGCCGGTACGGCTCTTGACCGTCTCGGGCCGGGCCTGAAGTATGAAAATCTCGCCGGTATCGCCATCCTTGCCCCATTCGATGTCCATGGGCCGGTCGTAGTGCTTTTCGATTACAAGCGCCATCCGGCCCAGGCTGGCCAGTTCCTCGTCATCAAGGGAGAAGCGGCTTTGCAGATCCTCCGGTGTATCCTCGGTCACAACACCACCGGAAGAGGCGTAGATCATTCGTGTGGCCTTTGAGCCCATATTGCGTCTGAGCACCGGTGGCAGGCCCTTGTCCAGGTTGTCCTTGAACAGGTAGAACTCGTCCGGGTTGACTGCACCCTGGACCACGCTCTCACCCAGGCCGTAACTGGAGGTGATGAATACCACCCCCGGGTATCCGGATTCGGTATCCAGCGTGAAGAGCACGCCGGCTGCGCCGGTGTCGGAACGAACCATCAACTGGACGCCGGCCGAAAGGGCAACCTGCTCGTGCTCGAAGCCGTGGTGGACGCGATAGGAGATGGCCCGGTCGTTGTAAAGGCTGGCGAAGACATGGTGGACTTTCTCGACCACCTCGTCTTCGCCGGACACGTTGAGAAAGGTTTCCTGCTGGCCGGCGAACGAGGCATCCGGCAGGTCTTCGGCTGTTGCCGATGAACGCACGGCCACCGAAAGCCTGTCCCCGTAGCGTTCGACCATTTTCCGGTAGCCTTGCCGGATCGATTCTTCCAGCTCCGGTTGCAGGGGGGTATCGATGATCCACTGGCGAATGCGCTTGCCGGCGGCCACCAGGGCATCGGTGTCGTCAGTATCCAGGTCGGCAAGTTCCTCGCGTATCCGGCCCTCGACACCCTGTTGCCGGAGAAACTGACGGAAGGCTTCGGCGGTGGTTGCGAATCCGCCCGGTACGTTTACGCCGAGTTCGGAAAGGTGCCGGATCATCTCCCCCAGCGAGGCATTCTTGCCGCCGACCTTTTCCAGATCATCCATGCCAAGCTTGTCGAGCCAGAGTATGTTTTCGCTCACGATTCCACCGCGTGGTTCAAAAGCGTTATTGTACCCGGGACTGGACCTGGAATTGCCCCTGTGAATCGAAGCGTCTTTTTCATTTCCGATGGAACCGCAATTACCGCCGAGACCTTCGGCCACAGCCTGCTGACCCAGTTTCCGGAAATGGAATTTCGCCAGATTCGCCTGCCGTTCGTCGATAGCCCGGAAAAGGCGGAAGATGCGCTGGCAATGATCAATCGGGCTGCCGAGGAAGACGGGGTGGAGCCGCTGGTTTTCAATACCATCGTGGACCGGGACGTGGGCAGCATCCTGGACCGGGGCAGGGGGCATGTTATGGACATGTTCGGCACTTTTCTCGACCCGATGGAGAAAATCCTCGGTTCCAAGTCCTCGCCCCAGGTCGGTCAGGCCCACGGGATGCGCGACAAGGATTCCTACGAGGACCGAATGGAGGCGACCAACTACGCCCTGACCCACGATGATGGTGTCACCCAAAGACTTGATGATGCCGAAGTCATTCTTGTTGGCGTCTCCCGCTCTGGAAAAACTCCGACCTGCCTCTACATGGCCCTGCATTTCGGGGTCAAGGCGGCCAATTATCCGCTGACCGACGAAGATCTGGAGAAGCCCCGGCTGCCGAATTTTCTGCGCAAGCACCGCAAGAAACTCTACGGGCTGACCATTGACTTCAACCGGCTGTCTGCCATTCGGGAAATCCGGCGCCCGGGGAGCAAGTACGCATCGCTGCGCCAGTGTCGCTTCGAGGTGGAATCCGCCGAAGCCCTTTTGCGTGCCGAAGGCGTGGCCATTCTATCGACGACCCACGCCTCGGTGGAAGAAATTGCCAGCCGGATTCTGGTGGAATTGGGGCTTCAGAGGGAACTTTTCTGACCATTGTGAAGCCTATCAGTACCGTTGGACCTCATGTTATCCTCCGTGCGCTATGCTGACGGGCCAGAAAACACTCCAGATCACGTCCAGAACGCTGGCCAAGCGATTGCCGGCGCTGCACGAAAATGTCTTCCGGGCGCTGTCCCTGCTGCTGCCCGACGAATTGGGCCGGTCCGATTGCCTGGTCTCGACCGTTGATGACGCCCCGGATCTGTACATGCTGGTCATGGAGCGCCATCCCTACACCACCTTTCTGCGCCTGACCTACGTTCTGGGCGAGGAAGGGGCCCAGAACCCCAATGCCCATATCCGTGTCTATCACGACGCCCGCATGGCCGAGGCCACCGCATTCAGCCCGGAGCAGGGCATCCGCCGCCTGGCAGGGCCAATGCTGCCGTCCCGGGGGATCGTGGAGCGCAGCTGGCGACTCAACCGGGCTTTGGTCAAATGGCTGGATTACGTCCTCGGTCAAGGCCACAGCCAGGCCACCATGCGCCGGCTGGAAAGCATCCCTTCATTCCTTGCCCGATCCCCCATGGATGCCTCGGAAAATCCCGCGGCAATGTTTGACACCGGCTGAGCCTTGGACTATTATTTCGCGCTTCCTTACGGGGCCATAGCTCAGCTGGGAGAGCGCTACAATGGCATTGTAGAGGTCGGCGGTTCGATCCCGCCTGGCTCCACCAAAGAATCAAAAGGATCTGTTACCGGATCACAAGAACAGGTCCCCTTCGTCTAGAGGCCTAGGACACCGCCCTTTCACGGCGGCGACAGGGGTTCGAATCCCCTAGGGGACGCCATA
>SLIZ01000116.1 GCA_007135395.1 Wenzhouxiangellaceae bacterium
AACAAGAGCTAATGGGCTAACGGGCTAATGGGCTAATGGGCTAATGGGCTAATGGGCTAATGGGCTAATGGGCTAATGGGCTAATGGGCTAATGGGCTAATGGGCTCAAGGCTCAAGGCTCAAGGCTCAAGGCTCAAGGCTCAAGGCTCAAGGCTCAAGGCTCAAGGCAAGAATCGGTTTCCGGTTTCCGGACAAAGCGACGAAGCGACGAAGCGACGAAGCGACGAAGCGACATCCCACCGGTAGCCACGTTGACGTGGAAATGGGATAATTGACGGGTTATCCAACCAAACAGCCTCGATGAGTGATTCCATTCCAATTCGCCTGGTCAGTGGCGAAAAAGTCACCAAGCCTCAAGGTTTCACGGCCATTCGGGACGGCATCAAGGCCCGTTCCGGGTCGCAGCCGGAACCCATTGGTCGGAAGCCTTCGTGGCTGCGCGTGCGCCTGCCCTCGGCCGGTTCGAAGTACGAGGAAGTCCGGGCCAATGTGAACAAGCATCGGCTTGCCACGGTCTGCGAGGAGTCCAAGTGCCCGAATATCGGGGAGTGCTGGAGTCACGGTACGGCCACGATCATGCTCATGGGCGATGTGTGTACCCGTGCGTGCCGGTTCTGCTCGGTGGATACGGGCAATCCACGGGGGTGGCTGGACCCGGAGGAACCCGCGAATTCAGCCGAGTCCGTTCGTCTGATGGATCTCAAATACGTGGTTCTGACGTCCGTTGACCGGGATGACCTGCCTGATGGTGGTGCGGCGCACTATGCCGCTTGCGTCCGTGCAATTCGGGAAACCAACCCGAAGACGGCCGTGGAAGCGCTGACCCCGGACTTCCAGGGGCGCCTGAGGGACGTGGAGGTCGTGGTGGACTCCGGCCTGCAGGTGTTTGCCCAGAACGTCGAGACAGTACGCAGGCTGACCCATCCGGTAAGGGACCCGCGAGCCGGTTATGACCAGACACTCCAGGTACTGGCCCACGCAAAGGCCCATCGGCCGAAGGTTGTCACCAAAACCAGCCTGATGGTTGGCCTGGGTGAGACTGAAACTGAAATTTATGAGACTCTCGAAGACCTGAAGGCGATTGGCGTCGATATTGTCACCTTTGGCCAGTATCTTCGGCCAACCGTCAATCACCTGCCTGTAGATCGCTATGTGACTCCGGAAGAGTTTGGACGATATCGCCAGCGAGGGCTTGAGATGGGGTTTCTTGAAGTGGTCTCGGGTCCGCTGGTCCGATCAAGCTACCGGGCCGACCGGGTTTTCGAGAAGAATAATTGCGGTCTGGATTGACGATCCGGGCTGCCAATTTTTGAGCCCCCAGGCTTGTGAAGTAGTTCACATTTTGACTTCCAGTTGATGTTGTTTGGTTTCTGCCGAGATCAGCCGGCCTTGAAATTCCATTCCCGATGCGGTTACTGTAAAGAACATTGGTCATCCCGTTGACACGTTCGTGTGGAATAATTTTTTCCCGTGGACTGGTTACCGAAGGTGACTGGGTTCAAACATAGCCAGTGTCGGTTGCTCTACGAGTTTATCGATTCCCTTGCTTCCCAACAAATTGGGGAAAATGCGTCGGAAAGCCCTGTGAGGTTTTCGCGGGATGCGAGGATTTGATTTGGTATAACGCCAAGGCTGGCCATGGAGGGGACCTGTAATTTGGAGGTCTTTGGTGCATTTTGTTTGCTGTTTTGAAGAATCTTGCATACATTGCCGTTGTCGTGCCGCTCAGGCAGTCGCATTCGTTGAGATGCGGGCCTGGCGGCCTGGTTACAATTTGTTGAACTGCTGATCACGAGGGAAACGAGGCTCGTGGTCTGCGAGCCTCCCGATAGTTTGGTCAGCCAGCAAATATCGGAGGGTTAAATGAAATCTAGTCAATGGACTCGGGGTTTTCTCCTGATCACCCTGATCGGTTTTTTCTCTTTTTCTGCTTCAGTTCTCGCGCAGGATCACTTCGTGGTACCGGAACAAGTCTCCGGTCAGCTTCCCGCAGAAAGCACGATCATCCACGAATATGACAGTCGCGTTCTTGTACGGGCAGATGCGGATGCCCTGGATGCATCGGTCAGGCGCCATGCCAGCCAACTGGAAGATACCGGTTACCTGAGCTATCGAGCCTGGCGGGGACCCGTAGCCGGCCACGAGCCGGAAAACCTTCCGGACCTGGATGACAGCTATATCCTGCTGGCACTCGCCGGTCCAATGGATCGCCAATGGCAAGCAGAAATTGCCGCTAGCGGGTTGACGATCGTTGACCATGTAAACCCTTATGGCGTGCTGGTGCGCGGTGACTCCGATACTGTGTTCCAGGCTTCGCGCCAGATTCAGACCTCCCATGGTTACCCGGTCATCACCCACGCCCTGGAGTTGCCGGAAGCAAGCAGGACTTATCGGGACTTCAATGAATGGATGATCGGTATGCGCGGCCTCTCCGACCTGGGAATCCGTACCGAAGATGGCAAGGGGATCATTCGTCTGGTATTCCACAACGATGCCGATTTCTCGCAGACCCACGGTCAAATCAACAACATACTTCAGACCGGGCCGGAGTTTTCATCCGTTCACAACCATGCCCAGTATCTGGCATCGGCCGATGACCTGGCTGCAGTTCTCGACGACATTCCAGAGATTGCCTTCGCCCATGGCGTCTTTCCCCGGGAGCTGCACAACAACATTGGCGCCCAGGAGCACCTGACCAATATCGAGCCTGTGTGGAGCGATCTTGGCTATGCAGGAAGTGGAATCATTGCCGGGGTCAATGACAATGGGCTGTACCTGGACCACGATGACTTCCCGGATGGAAGTGTGGTAGCCACCGTTGGCGCAATGGAGAACACCGATTCCGGCCATGGAACCCACGTCGCGGGCACGGTCGCCGGTCGAGGGGCGGCGGATTCACCGGAAAATACCCACGAATGCGGTGATGTGACAACACCGTTGCCCGATGCCCGGGGCATGGCCTGGGAATCCCAGCTTGCCCACAACAATATTTTTGACGGGGGAGTCACCGAAGAAAGCGCCATGATGCAATGGCAGTCTGAGCAGGGAGCGGTCATCAATAACAACTCCTGGGGCTATGCAGGGTTTGGTGCCCCGTCAACCGGTTACGATGGCGAGACAGTTGTCGTGGATGCAGCGGTGCGTGATGCCGATTCCTCCACCAATGTCAACGAGCAGATGAGCATTGTCTTCTCGGCCGGCAATTTTGGTACTTCCGGTGTGAGCAAGCCGGGCAACGCAAAGAACGTTATTACGGTTGGTGCGAGCCAGAACGATCGTTGCGGCAGCTATATTCCAAGCCAGTGTGACGGTCCGGATATCGGTGATATGGCCTGCTTTTCCAGTCATGGACCCTCCCAGGGCCGCATCAAGCCGGATATTGTCGCCCCGGGCACCGATGTGCTTTCTACCCAAAGCGGTGATCCCGCGGCCACCTGGGGAGGCTGGGAGCAGCCGTTCTGGACCGGTGACGATTACGAGATTCTGCCTGGAACATCCATGTCCGCCCCAATGGTGACCGGCGCGGCCACAATTTTCTACCAGTACTATCAGGACGTCTACGGCCAGCTGCCCAGCCCGGCACTTGTAAAGGCCGCCCTGATCAACAATGCCACCGACCTGGGAATGGACTTTCCTTCAAATATCCAGGGCTGGGGCCGGCTGGACCTTCGCCGGACCCTTGAAGGCCCGGTGGAAGACGGCATCGTCTACTATGACCAGGATGACGTGGATCACCTGGAAACCGGTGAGAGTTGGACGACGGAAATCGGTGTGGCGGGGGATGACGATCCGCTGAAGATTTCCCTGGTCTGGACTGATCCTCCCGGTGCATCCGGCTGCGATCCCTGCCATATCAATGACCTTGACCTGGTTGTAACCGCGCCGGATGGTACGGTTTATCGAGGCAACCAGTTTGACGGTGCCTGGTCCGAACCGGACGCTACCGGGCGCGATGAACTGAATAACGTGGAGAACGTCTTTATCGATTCGCCCATGTCGGGTGAGTGGACCGTTGAAATCAACGCCTTCAATGTTGCCGAAAACCCGTCGAACCTGGATGGTCAGGACTTCGCCCTGGTCGCCACCGGTGACTTTGGCGGAATTTCCATCGAGCCGCCCAGTGCCGAGGTGTGCCGGGCCGATGACAGCTTTGACTACACGGTTGTCCTGAGCGGTCAGTTCGAAGGGACAACAGACCTTTCATTCGACAACCTGCCTTCAGGTGCCACGGGTGATTTCGATCCGAACCCGGTGGTCTTCCCGGATGAGGAAAGCACCTTCACCGTTGGCAGTCTGACCGCCGTCGATGGTGGTACTTACGAAATCGACATTTCTGCCGTCGATGACTCTGACCCGGATAATTTTGCCGATGGTACGGCCCAATTGGTTCTTTACGAGGACAACCCGGGAATGGTCGATCTGCTCTCACCGGGTGATGGAAGCATCGACGTGGATCTGCAGCCTGAATTTTCCTGGGATGTGCCCGTCGAGGCGGCCGAGTACCAGTTCCAGCTTGATACAAGTGATGGCTTCGGCAGCCCGCTGATCGATGAAGTTCTCGATGGCACAAGCCTTACGCCGGACGATGAACTGGCAACCGGTACCGATTTCTTCTGGCGGGTACGGGCGATCAACGCCTGTGGTGAAGGGGACTGGAGCGATACATTCGAATTCCAGACCCGATTCGAGCCCGTCGCCGACATTGGTCCGGAGTCCTTCTCCTTCGAATTGACCCTCGGTGAAAGTGACAGCGATATTCTCGAGATCAGCAATATCGGCACCGGTAACCTGGTCTGGGATATCGAGACCGATTCGATCGATGCCGGCTCGGCCGGTGGCCGTTTCGATGGCGACTTCCATCCTGACAACTGGGAGCTGGTCAATGACCCCTCCGGTGTGGGTGGCTTTGTGGACATCGAGGACGGCCCCCCCGTCGAGGTTTATGTGACAGGCGGGGATGATGGCGTCGGTGGCGACACCGATTTCCAGATCGAGATTCCGACGGATGGCACCATCACCTTCGACTGGGGCTACCAGTCCACGGACACTGCCTG
>SLIZ01000225.1 GCA_007135395.1 Wenzhouxiangellaceae bacterium
GCGGCCCTTAGGGAGCCACTGTGCCGGCGCGACTCGGCGTTGCGCTTCTTGGAAAGGGAACAACCATTCCCTGCGAAACGCGCCTTGATTCGCACAGGCACAGTGGCTCTGAGTGTTACCTAATTTGCCGCGTGGCCCACTAGGCTGCCGGACTCGATCCAGCCCAAGGCGCGCCGGGATTGTAACCTGCACGGATTCGCAGGGGCCAGACAACCGGCCGGGATTCCGGCCAGTGGGCCCGGAGCCGGGCAGCCAGGTCGGGCAGCGGGTCCGGGTTGCCGGCCTGGCGATACCGGGCCACCGCCGACCAGGTGCCCAGGTAACCGATCAGCTGATCCAGGTTCCAGTCCGCTTTCATCTCAAGCGCCGGCGGGGAAATTTCCCGGAAGGGGAATGGCAGGTCGGCGTAGCCTGCCTCCACGTGGACCCGCTCCGGTGGCCAGTAGGGACCGAGCAGGTCCCGGTAGAAGTGATCAACGATCCGGTCGATGGCCTCATCTCCGGTCTCGAAGCGTTCGTAGGTCCAGGCAGCCAGCACCCCGCCGGGCTTGAGAATCCGGCCGGCCTCCGGGTAGAAGCGGTCCAGGTCGAACCAGTGAAGGGCCTGGGCGACAGTCACAAGATCCGCCGAATCCGGCTCCAGCCCGGTTTCCTCGGCCCGGGCCACCCGGTATTCCAGCCCGGGCTCCGGCCGGCACTGGTCAACCTGCTCGGCGCTGGCATCCAGCCCGACAACCCGGCTGAAATGCCGGCCCAGGAACCGGGTTGCCTGGCCGCTACCACAGGCCACATCCACCGCCTGTTCCCGGCCGGGAGCAATCCGGGCCAGCCAGGAAAAAAGACCCTCGGGATACCCGGGACGAAAGCGGGCATAGCCGCCGGAATCACTCGAGAAATGGTCCTTGAAACTCATCGGCCATCCGAACTCGGTTCCATCGACTTGAAGCGCACCCGGCGGGTGACCCGGCAGACCAGTTCGTAGGCGATGGTGCCGGCGTGCCGGGCGACTTCTTCCACCGGAAGGCCCCGGCCCCACAGGGTAACCGTGTCGCCCACGGCCGAATCGGGCAGTTCCGTGACATCCACGGCAATCATGTCCATCGAGACCCGGCCAACCAGGCGGGTTCGCCGGCCGGCAACCAGCACCGGTGTGCCGTCGGCGGCACTGCGCGGATAGCCGTCGCCGTAGCCGATGGCCGCGATCCCCACCTTCATGTCCCGGTCGGCCACGAACCGGGCCCCGTAACCGATGGATTCCCCGGCCCGAACCTGGATGATGGAAATCAGCTCCGATTCCAGGGTCATCACCGGCTGCAGGCCGAAATCTCCGCCATGACCCGCTGCCAGGGGAGAAATGCCGTACAGCAGGATGCCGGCACGAACCCAGTCCCGGTGGCTTTCGGGCCAGTGCAATATCCCGGCGGAATTGGCCAGGCTGCGGGGATTGGGCGTTTGTCCCAGTTCGGCGTCGAA
The DNA here is from genome assembly GCA_007135395.1 of Wenzhouxiangellaceae bacterium. Taxonomy (GTDB): domain Bacteria; phylum Pseudomonadota; class Gammaproteobacteria; order Xanthomonadales; family Wenzhouxiangellaceae; genus SLIZ01. The sequence continues at coordinate 1,474 of SLIZ01000225.1, forward strand.
TCGCTGCATCTGCAATACGGTCAGGGGGTGTTCGGGCTGATCGGCGCAGGCGAAGTGGGTCATCACGACCACTTCCCGGACCCCTTCCAGGGCCTCAAGCCGGGCCAGCAGCGCCCGGGCCTGTTCCAGGGGAAAACCAAGCCGGTGCATTCCGGTGTCGATTTTCAGCCACAACCGTTCAGGTCGAAACTCCGGGTATTGTTCCAGGGCTTCGACCTGGCCCGGTTCGTGGACGACCAGTTCCAGGCCCAGTTCTGCAGCTTCTTCAAGGGCCCGGGCACGAACCAGCCCCTCCAGAAGCAGAACCGGCCGGTGACTGCCCAGTTGCCGAACCTCCCGGGCTTCCTCCAGCGTGGCCACACCAAGCAGATCAGCCCCTTCCAGGGCCTGCAGGCAGAACTCCAGGCGATGACCGTAGGCATCGGCCTTGACCAGGGCCATGATGGCACTGTCCGGGCACATTTCCCGCAGAACGTTGAGGTTGTGTGTCAGGGCCCGGCTGTCGATCCGGGCCAGGGTATTGCGCGCCACTGGATCGTCAGCCGTCCACGCCGTAGAAATCCTGGGTGAAGTTGCGGAACCTCAGGTACTCACCCTGGAAGGCCAGGGTCACCTTGCCCGTGGATCCGTTGCGGTGCTTTCCGATGATGATCTCGGCCTTGCCCTTGTCGGGGGAATCCTCGTTGTAGATCTCGTCGCGATAGATGAACACGATCAGGTCGGCATCCTGTTCAATGGCGCCGGATTCTCGCAGATCCGCCATCACCGGACGCTTGTTGGGGCGCTGTTCCAGGGAACGATTGAGCTGGGACAAAGCCACAACCGGAATATCAAGTTCCTTTGCCAGACCCTTGAGACTCCTGGAAATTTCACTGATCTCGGTAGCCCGATTCTCCTTGTTTCCAGGCACCTGCATAAGCTGCAGGTAGTCGATAACCACCATACCGATATCGTGCTCGCGCTTGAGCCGGCGGGCCCGTGCACGGATCTCCGACGGGGACAGGGACGGAGTCTCGTCGATAAAGATATTGGTCTTGTTGAGGATTTCCAGGGCCGAGCGGAGGTTGATCCAGTCCTGGTCGGTCAGGTTGCCCTTGCGCATCCGGTTCTGATCGATCTGGCCGAGGGAGGAGAACAGGCGCATGACCAGCTGCATGGCCGACATTTCCATGCTGAAAATCGCCACCGGGACCTGGGTCCTGAGCGCCGCATTCTCGGCAATGTTCATGGCAAAGGTGGTCTTGCCCATGGCCGGACGCCCGGCAACGATGATCAGGTCCGACGGCTGGAGACCGGCAGTCATGGAGTCGAAATCGGTAAAGGCGGTGGGGACCCCGCTGATTTCCCCGTCCCGCTCGCAGATCTCTCCCAGGTGGTCCATGGCATGGGGCAGAATATCGCGCACGGATACGAAGGCGGTGCGGGTCCGGTTGCCCTTGTCGGCGATGGCGTAGATCTTCTGCTCGGCCAGCTCCAGCAGGCTGCGGCTGTCCTGGCCGGTCATTTCAAGGGCCCCGTCGGCGATGTCGGTTCCCACCTCGATGAGCTGGCGAAGAATGGCCTTTTCCCGGACGATGTCCGCATAGGCGGCCGCATTGCCGGTCCCGGGGGTTTCGTTGGCCAGCATGGTCAGGTAAGCACCGCCGCGAACCCTTTCCAGCTGCCCGTGGCGCTCGAACCAGTCCCGGACAGTCAGCGCATCACAGGCCTTGCCGGCCTCGCTGAGTTCGCCGATGCACCGGAAAATCATCCGGTGATCGTCCCGGTAGAAATCATTCTCGGCGACCCGGTCGGCCACCTTGTCCCAGGCACTGGCCGAGAGCATGAGACTGCCCAGCAGGGACTGCTCGGCTTCAAGGGAATGCGGCGGGGTCTTGACGGCCCCCATGATGTCAGCCAGCTCGGACACGGATACTCCGGATATTTGAAAAGTGTCTCAACGGGTGCGGCCGGGTTTCATGCTGCAACCCGGCCGGTCCGGACGGAAAAAACTGCCATTTCAGCCCGGCCGTGGCCAGAGTATAGCGCGGGAAATTTCCACAGGCATCCGTGGTGGAGGCCAGGTCGGAGAAAGCTGCCGGGCGGCGGCCGCCCGGCGGGTAAACCAGGGCCGGTTCAGCCTTCCTTTGCGGTAACGATGACCTTGACGGAGGTCACCACATCGGCGTGCAGGAGCAAATCGATTTCGAACTCGCCGGTTTCCCGAATGGGGCCTTCGGGCATGTCCACCTCGATCTTTTCCACTGCATAACCCATCTCGGTTAGCTCTTTGGCGATCTCGTGGGCACCGATGGAGCCATACAAACGTCCTTCCGGGCTGACGTTGACGTCAAAGCGCGCCTCCACACCCACCATGGCGTCCCGGCGGGCCTCGGCGGCCGAAAGGCGGCTTGCCGCCTGCTCTTCCAGTTCCTTGCGACGAGCCTCGAACGATTTCAGATTGTCCTTCGTCGCCGGCAGGGCCATGCCCTGGGGAAGCAGGTAGTTCCGGCCGAATCCGGGCTTGACGCTGACCGTATCGCCCAGGTCGCCCAGGTTGTGCACCTTTTCAAGAAGTATCAATTTCATGCCGGGCTCCCTTTAGTGATTGTCCGTGTACGGCAACAGGGCCAGGTACCGGGCCCGCTTGATGGCCGTAGCCAACTGGCGCTGATACCGGGCCTTGGTGCCCGTGATACGGCTGGGAACGATCTTGCCGGTCTCGCCGATGAAATCCTTGAGCAGGTCCACGTCCTTGTAATCGACCTGCTCAATGCCCTCGACGGTAAAACGGCAGAACTTGCGGCGTCTGAAAAATCTGGCCATGGGTCTCAGGCCTCCTCTTTTTCGGTGGTAGCGGTTTCCGTTTCTTCGGAAACCTCATCATCGGAATCGGCATCTTCGGTGCCGGTATCCTCGACATCCGAATCTTCCGGCTCATCGTTGCCAGACTCGTCTTCGGAGTCATTGGAATGGCTTGCCCGGGAGCGTTCCTTGTCCTTGCGTTCGTCCTTGCGCTCGTCCTTGTCTTCCTTTTTGCGCATCATGACCGACGGCTCGGTGTAAGCCTTGTCCTGCTTGACGGTCAGGTGACGGAGGATGGCGTCATTGAATCGGAAGATGCCCTCCAGTTCGGCCAGCGTCTCGCTGTCGCACTCGATGTTGATCATCAGGTAGTGCGCCTTGTGGAGCTTGTCGATGGTATAGGCCAGCTGAAGCCGACCCCAGTCTTCCTGGCGATGGACGGTCCCGTTGTTCGACTCCACCACGGTCTTGTAGCGGTCGAGCATACCGGGAACCTGCTCACTCTGGTCCGGATGGACCATGAGCACAATCTCATAGTGTCTCAATTTTCTCTCCTTCTGGTTTCGAGGCCCTTGACCGGGACACCCGGTGCAGGCCACAAAGCCTCCGGTCGGTCAGGTTTCAAACCCGCACCGCCGTGAGGCAAGGTTTGCGTGCCGCAAATTCAGCACAGCCGGAGGATTATATCACTGGCGCACAGGCAGGCCAAGCATGGAATCAACTGGAGGCGGGCGCCGGCTCCTCGTCGACCGTAAAGCTCTCGCCACATCCGCACTCGTCGGTCA
>SLIZ01000045.1 GCA_007135395.1 Wenzhouxiangellaceae bacterium
GCCGGCCACCAGCTGCGTTCCGCTCGCTTGAAATAGTCCCGCTATGTCTGCGCTCGCGCGCCTTGCTGGAGGCCGGCTCTGAAGCGCTGAATGTCTGCTGATTAGTGATCTCGTTAGTAAGAACCTGTAAACAACCGGGGACCTGCTCTTGAAACCTTTCGGCTTGGCATTACTGGGCCTGGCACTGCTTGTGCCGGGAATTTCTGCTGCCCAGGAAACCCGGGTGCTGATCGTCGGGGACAGCTGGGCCGAGGAGATGTGGGAGGACGGCTCCCACGCGACCGTCTTTCCCGCCTACGGCCTCCAGGACATCCTGGTCGACGGGTCTACCACCACCGAAAGCGGCTCGACGGCCAATGAATGGAAGCAGGGGGCCTACCTGCATCTGATCGCCGATGCCCTGGACAGCCAGCCCTCCATTGACACCGTCCAGTTGACCGTCGGGGGCAACGACTTTCTCGACACCTGGAATACCGGCTTCGACGACAAGCAGCTCGATGCCCTGAAAGATGCCATCCTGTTCGACCTCAATATCATCATCGACTTCATCCTTGGCAAGAATCCGGACATCGAGGTCATACTCAGTTTCTACGACTACCCCAACTTCGTCGATACCCTGGGTGACATTATCGGGGCATTGTTTTGTGAGCCATTGTTTCAGGACCTCGGGGAGCCGGAGCCGGTCCAGATCAACGAGGTCGCCCTGGAATTCGAGTCGCTCTACGAGGACCTGGCCGACGACAATCCCCGGGTCCATTTCGCCAGCCACTTCGGTCTGATGCAATTCCACTTCGGCTTTCCCGACGACGGCATTCCACCGGGCCAGCTCGAACCTCCCGGCGATATCACCCTGCCCAGCCCGGTCGAGGCCATGCGCGAGCGACCGTTTCTGGGCCGGGACTGTTTCCACCTGGAACCGGCCGGTTACGACATCCTGGTCGAAAACCTGGTGGAAAATTACTATCTCGACCGTTTCAGCGACCCGGAGGCCACGGTCACCATCGAGGATCTTGTTCAGACCTACGACGGCTCGCCAAGGCCGGTTTCCGTGGAAACCGATCCGGTGGGCCTGAACGTGACGGTTACTTACGACGGGCAAACCGATGCTCCCGTCGAGGCCGGCGACTACAACGTTCTGGCCGTGGTCGACGAAGACGGCTGGACCGGCCAGGCCGAAGCGGTGCTGGTCATCGAGCAGGCCGGCCAGTCCATCAGTTTCGAGTTGCCGGAAAGCCTGCCGGCCGATGCACCCCCGCTGGACCTGACCGCCAGCGCCGATTCCGGCCTGGAAGTGGAGTTTGAGCTGATCTCCGGGCCGGCATCGATCCAGGACGACCAACTGATTCTCGACGGCAAGCCGGGTACGGTGGTCGTGGAGGCCAGCCAGCCCGGGGATGACAACTGGCTGCCTGCCGAGCCGGTGAACCGGACGGTGGAGGTGGCCGAGGTGACCGACGATTTGTTCTCGGATCGCTTCGAGAACATCGACGGGCAATAGGTCAACCTGACCGGAATATCCGGCACTTGCGCCCGGGCCCGGGCCTGCTATCTTGTAGGCAACTGCTACTACCGGTCGTGCATGGATGAAACGATTCTCGCTGATGGCCCTGGCTGCCATCCCTGCCCTGGGCGGGATCGCCCTTTTTCTTTTCCATACCGGGCCTGAAGCGACCGGAAAAACGGCCGGGCCCGATTCCTCGATTGTCTGGACCCTGGATTCCGCGGCAATAAAGCAGGCCACCGGCCAGCCGGGGAGTTCCGGGCTCGACGAGTTGCCCGACGGCGTTGTCCATGGCCTGGACTTTCACCGGGAAGTCCCGGCTGTCGGGTCCCTGCTTGCCCTGGAGCTTCCCGGTGAAAGGTTCCTGGAAGTCCAGGTCACCCGCCACCAGGACCACGCCAACGGGGATACCAGCATCGAATCCCGGCCCACGGGCCAGGGCCTGGACGTCCCGACCACCCTGACCTGGGGCCGGGAAGGCATGTTCGGCCGGATTCACACCGATGATGGCACTTACCTGGTCCACTCCGATGCCACGGGTCACTGGCTGGTCGATCTCAACGACGAGCGGCTTGACGTGGACGATTTCACCGGCGACACCCTGGGCGAGCCCCTGCCCCATGACCATGATGATGACCATCACCACAATCATGACCATAGTCATGAAAATCCGTCCCACACAGGGCCCGCCCAACTCCAGGCCGATCCTGCCGGACAAGGCTCACCAACCCAGATCGATGTCATGTTCGTCTACACCCCGGACATGGAACAACGCTACCCGGGATCCCTTCTGTCGACCCGGCTCAACCACCTGGTGGCCATTGCCAACCAGGCCATGGTGGACTCCGACATTGATATTGTCGTGCGCCTGGTCCATCACCGCCGGGTGGACTACACCGCTTCGACCAACAACTTCGATGCCATCGTGGACTTGCGCCGGGCGCTCCAGGGACAACTGGTTTCCGGCCTGGAAGGCCTGGCTTCAGTACGCAGTCATTACGGGGCCGATATCGTGGCCTTTACCTGGCCCCACGATATCGAAACCCGCGGAAGTTGCGGCCTGGCCTATTTCCCGGACGATTCCAATGGCAGCCTGGACCCGTCGGCCGGTGTGCACATCGACAACGACGGGGTCAGCAACTGGTCGATCTGTTCGGACATGGTGTTTACCCATGAACTGGGCCATAACCTCAATGCCCGACACCAGCGCGAAGAAGGAAACCCGGCCGGATACAACTACGGGCATGTACGCGATGGCCGGTACCACACCGTCATGGGCTCGTTCGGCAGCGCCGATGTCAATCGCCATCTCCGGCTGGGCGTGTTTTCCAACCCGGATATCCAGTGCGCCGGTGAGCCCTGTGGTTCCATGGCCCCGGGCCAGCAGGCGAACAATGCCCGGACGCTGGGGGAATTTGCCCCGGAGATCGCCGGCTATCAACAGCCATCGATCCCAGGAACGGCCGAGCGGCCGGAGCCATCGAACCCGGACAGCGACGGGGACGGGGTTTCCGACTGGGACGACCCCTATCCCTTCGACCCTTACGACGGGCAGGAGCCGGAAACCGGGCCCCCGCCGCCGTTTACACCCAGGCAGATCCGGGCCGGTGAATCGGAGGCCGACTTCGAATTGCTAGTGGTCAGCAGCGGCACCGACCAGGTTCTTTCCTTTGACCCGGACGGGCGATTCCGGGGGGTTGCCGTGGCACCGGAGGCCGACGATCCCACCCCGGTGCTCACCGAGTATTCCGGGCTGGCCTTGGACTCCACCGGCCTGGTCTACCTGCTTGCCTCGGCCGATGTGCGCCGCTACGACCGCACGACCGGCCGCCTGGTTGACGTGTTTCTCGACTCCTCCCAGCCCGAACCGGCTGAACTGCTCAGTGCCTTTCCCCGGGGACTGGGTTTCGGACCCTCCGGCGATCTATTCGTCCTGGGAGACTTCGCCCTGGAGCGATTCGATTCCCAGGGCAATCGTCTCACCCCCTCTACGGGTACACAGCAGTCCAATCCCGACCATTGGGACGAATTCATGAAGCTGCCCCTTCGTGCCCTGGCCTTCACGCCTGGCGGCGACCTGCTGCTGGCTGAGGCCCTGGACAATCGGATCATGCGATTCGACGGCACGTCGGGCAACCGCAAGTCCGACCTGGCCGGACCAAACCTGGACGCCGTCGTTGACCCCTGGGACCTGGCCATGGAGCCCGACGGCCGCCTGCTGGTGGCCAACGGCCGGGCAAACAATGTTCTGGAATTCAATATTCAAACCGGCCAGTACAAGGGTGAGTTCGTACCCGCCGGCGCCGGGGGCCTGAGCTTTGCCCGGGCCCTGACGTTCGGTCCCGATGGTAATCTCTACGTGGCCAGCCGGGATACCCATTCCATCCTCGTTTTTGACGGGCAAAGCGGAGCCTTTCTCGATACCCGGGTCGAAACCGGGGCCGGCGGATTGACAGACCCCGAACAACTTGCCTTTGCCCCCACGGTCAAGGCCGTGCGGCCCGGCTACAGCGGCCAGTATTACGACCCGGACCGTTCCGGCGAGGGCTGGCTGGTCGAGGTGCTCGACGAAAAACGGGCTATGGTCTACTGGTTTACCTTTCCGCCGCTGGTCGGCGGACAGGGGCTGCAGCAGTGGATGGTAGGCGTCGGGCCGATTGTCGACAACCGGATCGTGATCGACGAGTTCTATTTCACCCGGGGGCCGGAATTCGGACCGGGCTTCGATCCTGACCAGGTCCAGCGCATGCCCTGGGGCCGGCTGGAAATGGAATTCGAATCCTGCCGCTTTGCCCGGGTCCATTACGAAGGCCCACCGGCGTTTGGCCAGGGCGAGCTTGACGGAACCCGGCTGGTGGGCCTGGCCGGCCAGCCCTGTGACGGGGTCATTCCCCGCCCGCCGGTTCCCGGAGCCCCGGGAATCAGCGGCCAGTGGTTCGACCCGTCGCATGACGGGGAGGGCTGGCTGCTCCAGGAAATCGCCGAGGGAATCGTCTCCATGGGCTGGTTCACCTACGACGCAAACGGCGATCAGGCCTGGATTATGGGCCTGGGTGAACTCCAGGGACGCACGCTGGAGTTCGATTCCCTGTATATCCCTGTTGGCACCGGCTTCGGCGATGGATTCGATGCCGATGAGGTTGACCGGATCCCCTGGGGAACCGCCACGCTTGAGTTTCACGACTGTCAGTCAGCCCGGTTGGATTACCAGTCGCACCTTGAGGGTTTCGGGGGTGGCAGCCTGGATCCGGTGCGCCTGACCCGGCCCGCAGGCATCGATTGCACCCTGCCTTACTAACGAGATCACTAATCAGCAGACATTCAGCTTGCCTCTCAGCGTTCGTGGCAAGGCGTCGGCGCGCCAGGTGTAGCATGGTCTACATCAAGCGCCGCGAACGCAGTCCACGGACGCTGAGAGGCAAGCCCTTCGGGCACTTCAGAGCCGGCCACCAGCTGCGTTCCGCTCGCTTGAAATAGTCCCGCTATGTCTGCGCTCGCGCGCCTTGCTGGAGGC
>SLIZ01000263.1 GCA_007135395.1 Wenzhouxiangellaceae bacterium
CAGCGCCCCCGGGAGGCGCTGATCGAGCACATGAAACAAGCCCGTACCCGGAATGGCGGGCTCAAGGCAGCCCTTGAGACCGTTTTGCCCGACTACCCGGAATATCACGTTCTCGTCGAGCGGCTGGCCCTCCACCGTTCCCTGGAATCCGAAGGTGAGTGGCACCCCATTGTTGTCGACCGGGCTCTGCGAATCGATGACGATAACCCGGCAGTCAGCCGTGTTGGTGTGAGGCTCGCAAAACTGGGCGACCTGGAGGGGCACAATGGTGCTGGGCACCCTTCCGTCTTCGACGAGGAACTGGACCGGGCCGTTCGCAACTTTCAGGCCCGCCACGGCCTTGAAGTGGATGGAATCGCAGGGCCGCGTACCCTGGCCGAGCTCAACACCACCCCGACCCAGCGGCAAAGGCAGCTCCGGGCCAACCTGGAACGCTGGCGGTGGCTGCCCAGAGAGCTTGGCCTGGAGCATATCCGAGTCAATATTGCCGGCTTCGAGATGCAGGTCTTTTCCGATGGCCGGCCGGTCCTGACCCAGCGGGTGATCGTAGGCCTGCCCTATAGACGCACGCCGGTGTTTACCGAACAGATGACCTACCTGGTGCTCAATCCCTCCTGGGAAGTCCCGGCTCGCCTTGCCGCCCGGGATCTGCTTCCCCAGATCCAGGCCGACCGGGAGTATCTGGAACGAATGGGCTTTGCGGTACTCCAGGGCTGGGGTGCCGAAGAAAGGCGAATCGATCCGGACCAGGTCGACTGGGACAGCCTCTCCCAACAGCACTTTCCCTATCGCCTGCGCCAGGCCCCGGGTCCGGAAAATGCCCTGGGGACGGTCAAGTTCATGTTTCCCAATCGACACAATGTATACCTGCATGACACACCGGCCCGGGGACTCTTTGCCCGCCAGGACCGGGCCTTCAGCTCCGGCTGCATCCGGATCGAAGACCCCCTGGAGTTGACCGACTGGCTGCTCCACGAACGCCCTGAAGCCCGTGTCATGGAGCCGGAGCGGATCCGGAGTACGCTGCAATCGGGGCGGGAAACCACCGTACGCCTCGGCCGTGCCGTTCCCGTCCACCTTCTCTACTGGACGGCCTGGGTTGTCGACGGGCAGGTCCAGTTTCGACGGGACATCTACGGCCGCGACGCCCCCCTGATCGAAGCCCTCGACAGTCCAATGGATTCACAAGCCCAGGTGAATGATGCCGGCGGTATGGAATAAACCCGGGCAGAACACGGTCCAATTGATTTTTGTGCCGAGGCACCCATGCACACACCGACACTCGCACTGAGCATAACGATGCTTGCCGCTACATTGCTGGCCGTCCAGGCAGTCCCGGTCCGGGCATCGTTCGACCCGGACATGGCAGCCTTCGAACTCCAGGTTGACGGCAAGCCGATCAACTATCGCCAGTTCTTTCTGACCACCATGCCCGGCTCGACACTGGAAATCAGGGCCGGACAATCGACCGGCAGCGAACACTGGGCCCGATCTAGTGGCGGAACCCTTGTTCCTGCAGGACCGGGCAGGTGGATGTGGACCGCACCGGATGAACCGGGGCGCTTTGAACTCAACGTGGAAAACGGCAGGGATTCGATCGAGGTACAGCTTCTGGTCATGCGGGCCCTGACCGAGGTCACCGACGGGTATCTGAACGGTTACCGGATCGGAAAGTATCCCCGCAAGCCCCTGAACAACAAGCCGATCTATCTGCCGCCGAAAGGCCTGATCGAAGTTCATCCGGACATGATCGACCTTCCCCTATCCCCCCATTTCACCCTCGGGCAGTTCCTGTGCAAGCAACAGCCCGACCACTGGCCCAAGTACCTGGCCCTGCGCGAACCCCTTCTGATCAAACTCGAGTTGATTCTCGAGGAAATCAATCGCCGCGGTATCGCTACCGACAGCCTTTTCGTCATGAGCGGATATCGCACACCCTGGTACAACCGCTCCCTTGGCAACGGGCAATACTCCCGTCACATCTGGGGAGGCGCTGCGGACATCTTCATCGACACCAATGGTGACGGCCGGATGGACGACCTCACCGGCGATGGGAAGGTGGATGTAAACGACGCCGACCTGCTCCGATCGATCATCGAGGAAAAGTTTGGCAAGCCCCGTAACCGACCCCTGCGGGGCGGCCTGGGACTCTACGGCCCCCGCCCCCACCGGGGCCCGTTCGTCCACGTGGATGTCCGTGGCGAGGACGCACGCTGGGAATTTCCTTGAATCTCATGACTTCTGACCCCCGCATTCAACCCACAACGGGAGTACATTGAAAGCTCCGGAGTCGCAACCGCCAGCGCTTTCATCATGAGTACACAAAAACTTCTGACCAGTATCGGCAACCGGGCAGCCAGCGTCCGACTAAAGTGTGTGAATCTTGCTGACAGGCTGCTCGGGACCCTGACCCCGGACCCCCGAACCCGCCGCTGGATCCGATGGGCCTGCATCGGCGCAGTCGCGGCCCTGGCCTTCTGGATCGGCGCCAGCGTTTCCCTGTTCGGATTCGGATTTCTGGCCGACGGACTTCTTGCCATAGTCCTGGGCCTGTTGATTCTGGGCCTGATCCGGTTGCTTCTGGCCCTGGTTGCAGGGCTTTACCGGTTGTTGACCCGCATCGGTACAACCATGGCCGTGGCCGCAGCCATTGCCCTGGGGGTGCTGATCGGCCTGCCGCCGATGCTGATGTTTCCGATCGGCTTCACCCTGGTGGCCATTGCGGTTCTTGCCGCGGTGGCAACAGCCCTGTTTACCCGAAAACCTCCCAGGCCAATGGCGGGGCTCGCGGCCGGACTGCCGGCGCTGGCAGCCGGTATTGTGCTGGCGGTCTGGATAGGCGGGACCGGCGGGCGCGAGGATCCGGTTGAAAGCCTGGTGGAGTCCCGCCAGGGCCATCCGGCGGACCTGGCTGACCTGGTGGAACCCGGCCCCTACCAGGTTGCCCGACTGACCTACGGCAGCGGCAAGGACCGGCACCGAAACGAGTATGCCGACGAGGCCGACTGGAAGACGGATTCCGTCGACGGCCGGATCATGCTGGGCGAACCCGACGGATTCGCGCTGTCCCTGCGAAGTCGCTGGTGGGGCTTCGGGCTCGACGAGCTGCCGATCAATGGTCGGGTCTGGTACCCGCAAGACGCCCAGGGATCATTGCCCCTGGTCCTGGTCGTCCACGGCAACCACAACATGGTCCGGTTCTCCGACCCGGGCTATGAGTGGCTCGGCGAGCACCTGGCAAGCCGTGGCCATGTCGTTGTCTCGGTCGACCAGAACTTCCTCAATGCCAGCATCATCGGGGGTATCAACCGGGAGAATGCCGCCCGGGGCTGGATGCTGCTCAAGCACCTGGAAGCCTGGCGGGGATGGCAGCGGGATCCGGAACACTCGCTCCATCAGGCCGTGGACCTGGACCGGGTGGCCCTGATCGGGCATTCCCGGGGCGGGGAAGCGGTTGCCCTGGCTGCAGCCATGAACGACCTGGATTACTTCCCGGAGGATGCAAGGGAGCGATTTGATTTCGGGTTCGGCATCCGTGGCGTGGCCGCCATTGCGCCGGTGGATGGCCAGTTCTGGCCGTCAGGCAAACCCACGGAACTGGCCGACATCCACTACTTCACGCTGCACGGTGGTCATGATTCGGATGTATCCATATTCCTGGGAGACCGCCAGGCCCGGCGCGTCCGGAGCGGCTCCGATTTCAACCAGTACCAGGCAGCCCTGTATATCCATCATGCCAATCATGGCCAGTTCAATACCAACTGGGGCGACAGGGATTTCATCGGACCGGCATCGGTCCTGCTCAACCGGGAACCCCTGCTGTCCGGTCCCGACCAGCGTCGGGCAGGAAAACTTTACCTGACCGCCTTTGTCGAGGATGCCCTGGCCGCCTCCAGCGACCATTGGGCCCTGTTCTGCAACCCGGATGAAGCCGGCGCCCTTCTTCCCAACTCGGTCTACGCTGGCCGCTGCAACAACGCCCATCGGCAGGTTCTGGCCGATTTCGAGGAAGACATCAACCTGCGCACTGGAACCCTGGACGGAATCACCATCGATTCCCGGGGCCTGGCCCTGTGGGCAGAGCGGGACGTGGGATTCCGGGATTCCACCTCCCGCTACCAGACCGGCGCCTGGCTGGGCTGGACGGAGAATGGCCCGGAGGGCAACGGTGAGCCGGCGTGGTGGACCCTGGACCTGGACGGACAGGCCCTGGAGCAGCTTCAGCCCACGGAAGGCTCCACAATCTGGATCGATCTGGCCCAGGCCGACCGGGCACCGCCGTCGGAGGACAATGAGACCGACAATGGCGAATCGGCCAAGGAGTCACCCGAGTCCAGCGACAGCAACGACGACCAATCCCCCCTCCGCGATCCGGTCATCATCTCGGTAGAGCTGGAAGACGACCAGGGCAATATCGTCACCCGACCCCTGTCGGATTTCACCCGGCTGTATCCTCCCCTGCCGGTTCGCCATACCCGGCTGGGCCTGGCCGACCGGCTTTTCGATTCAGCCACCGAGCCAGTCATCCAGTCGGCAGCCATCCCGCTGGCAGCCTTCGCCGGCGAAAACGGCTTCGACCCACAGGGACTGCGCAGCATCCGGCTGGTATTCGACCGGGCATCGGAAGGTGTCGTGATCGTCGAACGGGTGGCAATGGAATGATTATAATCGTCAAATCCACCCGCACCCGAATGACCCATGACCAACGACACCAAGTGCCTCCAGGAAACCCATGCTCCCGAAAACACCTGTTTCGGCTGTGGACCGGCCAATGAAAAAGGCCTGAGGATCCGTTCCTTTGTCCGCGGTGACCAGGTAGTTGCCGACTGGAGCCCGCAACCCCACCACGAGGCATTTCCCGGCGTTCTCAACGGGGGAATCATCGGTTCACTGCTGGACTGTCACTGCAACTGGACGGCCGCCTGGCACCTGATGGAAACCGGTGGGCTGGATCATCCGCCGTGCACGGTAACCATGGAGTATTCCATCCAACTCAAGCGCCCCACTCCGACGGACCAGCCCCTGCACCTTCAAGCCCGGGTCCAGGAGACCAGCGGCAAGGTGGTTACCGTGGAAGGCGAGCTGTTTGCCGGCGACAAGCTCTGCGACCGGTGTGTTGGAAAGTTCGTGGCCGTCGAACCCGGCCATCCGGCCTATCACCGGTGGTAGCGGCCTGAGTTCACTTTCGAGTCAGCGCTTCAGGCTCTCCGTTTTCCGCGCCCCGATTGCCCGATCCGGGCCGCACACATTCGTCGGCCGCATAGACCTCGAAGGGATTGGCCGCCTCCTGCAGGACTTCCTCCCCATCGATTTCCAGGGGAACAGCCAGGACCCGTACCCGGCAGGCAACAGGCAATTCCCCGGGTGAGACAACCGGCAGGGATTCCACCTCGACCTTGACACCGGCCCCGGCGGACAACTGGCGGGCACCGGGAATCTGGAAGCTGCCTCCGTCTTCCAGCTCCAGGATCAGGAATTCCGAATCCTCCAGTCCCTCGACGACAACAAGCTGCACCTGCTCAACGATCCCGCGGGTCCAATCCCTTTCCTCTTCCGCATCGGCCAGGATGCAGGCACTAAGGGCCAGCAACAACAGGGCAAACAGACTCGATCGCATGGGGCCTTCGCTCCGGTGCAGGGTTCCCGTTCCATAATGGGAGCATGGCCGGGCAAGTTCAATCACGACGCACCCGACAGGCTGCCCCTGGCTGGCCTGGCGTTGTCCCGGTGCATCCAGCCACCCCGGTCGTCTCGCATCAACACACCTTCGCCTTTCAGGCCTTCCAGTGCGGTTGTCAGGCGGCCTTCCGGCAAGCCGGTTTCCCGGACAAGGGCGTCGAGTTCCACCCGGCCCAGTACCCGGACACGGGCAAGCAGCAACTGATTCAGAGCCTCTCCTGCATCAGACAAGGGGCCGGGCCGGTAATCGGCCGGAAGCTCCGGTTGCAGGCTCCCCTCCGGCCAGACAGCCAGAAGGGCGGGCAGACGCTCCACGGAACACCAAAGCCGGCGACGGGAGTCGGGCAGAAAGCTGACCGCGGCCCGCTCGCGAACCAGTTGCCTGAATGGCCGGATAAAACCTTCGGCCGGCCCGCGCCCGCCCGTGGCCGAAACCCCGGTCTCCCCTTCCCGAACCGTGATGTAGCCGGCATTGACCAGGGCCTGCTCGAACTCCCCCCGGTTTCCGGCCCGGATCCAGCCAACCGCCGTCGAGACCGGAGCCGAAGCAAAGCCGCCCCGGGATTTTTTCCCGGCTACCTCGAAGGTACGGGTTCGGCGCTCCTCGGCTGCCGCCGGATCGAGAAAGGCATGCCTGGGGGCATGGATCAACGCCCGGGCCAGGGGCGAAGGCTCCGGCGTTTCCACGCAATGGACGCGAATCCGGCCGTTCTCCAGGCCCTGCAGGAGCCCCTCAAGCCCCTCGGCATCCAGGTAATCGTTCAGGCAGTCGGCCAGGGCCTGGTCGACCAGGGGATGGTCGGGAATCTCCCGATCGCCCTGGAGGTTTTCCAGGCAGGCGAGCTGATCGGGAAACACACGGGCAATGAGGTTTTCCGCCTGGTTGCGCTGGATCTGTGCGGCAACCCGGCGGCCATTGTGCCGGCGACGGATCGCCAGGGCCGTATTGGCGCACCAGCGAAACCGGGTCAGGTAGACCGGCGTGTCCAGCAGCGCCTGGACAAGCACCCTCCTGGCCGTGCGGGCCTTGAGATACCCGATCACGTCCATCAGCGCGAAACTGTGGGTGGCACCAAGGGACAACAGCAAGCCGTTGTCCAGGGCCGCGGCCTGGAGTTCAAAGTTAAAGTTGCGGCAGAATCGCTTGCGAAGTGCCAGCCCCCAGGCCCGGTTGATTGCCGCGCCGAAGGGGGCATGGATGACCAGGTGCTGATCCCCGCCGGGATCGAAGAATCGCTCAAGCACCACCCGGTCCGCCCCGGGCAAGGTGCCAAGGGCCTGTCGGCTTTGTTCCAGGAATTCCTCGAGCAGCTCGCTGCCCGGCCCTTCAGGGCAGGCGCCACCGCCCGTGTGACGCGCCAGGACCCGGCAGACAGCCGCCGAAAGGGCCGGGCTGCGGCCCGGGCCGTCGCCAAACCAGAAGGGCACATCCGGCGCCTCGCCCTCGGCTTCCTCGACCAGTACCCGGCCGGGCAGAATGCTCAGGATCCGCAGTGTCCGGTTCCCCAGCTGGATAATCTGGCCCGGGCTGGACTCGAAGGAAAACTCCTCGTCCAGGCTGCCGATGACCTGGTTGTCGGAAACCCGGACGACCTCGTAGTCGAACCATTCCGGGATGGTTCCGGCATTCTGCAGAACAATCCGGGCAGCCGATTCACCGGCCACGTACCCCTGGTTGTCGGCCCGGGGCCGTATCAATGCCCGGTGCCCTTCCCGTCCGGGCACAAACCCGTCACAGATCATCCCGAGCAGTCCATCCAGGGATTCCCGGGAAAGCGCCCGCCAGGGCCAGGCCCGGCGAACCTGCTGATGGATGGTCGCGGTATCCCGGGACCCGGCAGCGACCATGGCCACCAGGTGCTGGCACAACACGTCCGCCGGGGCCCGGGGAATGACTGTTTCATCCAGCTCGCCCCGCTCCAGGGCTTCCACGAGCCCGCGGGATTCCAGCAGATCGGCCAGGCTCAAGGGAAAGATCCGGGCCGCCGGCCTGCCCCCCGGGCGATGGCAGGATCGCCCGGCCCGTTGCCGGAACGGATTGATGCGGGAAGGCGAACCTAGCTGGCAGACCAGATCCACGGCACCGATATCGATCCCCAGTTCCAGGGAGGCGCTGGTCACCACCACCTTCAGGTTGCCAAGCTTGAGCCCCTGTTCGACCTCGAAACGCCGTTCCTGACCCAGACTGGCGTGATGGGCGGCGACCTGGTCTTCCCCCAGTTCCCGGGACAGGGCGGCCGCGGTGCGCTCCACCTGGGCCCGGGTGTTGCAAAAAACCAGTACCGACCGGCAGTCCCTGGACAACCCGGCCAGCCTGCCGTGAATCTGCTGCCAGTGGATCTGTCCTGGAAAGGCATCCAGGGGAATGCCGGGAAGTTCGATGCGTACATCCGGCATCCGGTCGGTTTGCGGCTGGACGATGGTGCAGGACCTTTCGGCCCCGGCCAGAAACTCCCCAATGCGTTCGACCGGCCGCTGGGTGGCTGAAACCCCGATCCGCTGCAGGGGACCGCCGGCCAGATGTTCCAGGCGCTCCAGACTCAGCGACAGGTCCGCACCGCGCTTGCCGTCGGCGATGGCGTGGATTTCGTCGACGATCACGCTCGAACACGTTCGCAGGATCTTCCGCCCGCCCGGAGAGGCCAGCAGGACAAACAGGGATTCCGGCGTGGTGACCAGCATTTCCGGCGGCTTGCGGAACTGGACCCGGCGCTCGGGTGCCGGCGTATCGCCCGTTCGAAGCCCCAGGGTCGGGATGAAGAATCCCCGGTCGCCCGCCCTGGCCCTCATGTAATCCAGGGGTTGGAGAAGGCCGGTGACCATGTCCCGACCCAGCGCGCGCAGGGGAGAGACATAAAGAACCCGAACCCCGACGGTTTCCGGCGGGTTCCGGATCAGTCGGTCGATCGCGGGCAGCCAGGCCGCCAGGGTCTTTCCAGTGCCCGTTGGTGCAGCGATAAGGGCCGAATCCCCCCGGGCAATCACCGGCCAGGCCGCCGCCTGGACCATCGTGGGCGCCTGGTGGGTTTCTTCGAACCAGTCCCGTACCACCGGGTGGAACCCGAAAAATCCGGTACGGTTCAGGTCAAGAGGGTCTTGCATCGCCGGCATCCAGGGTCAATCGGGTTTGATTATGACCCGGGGCATTCTCAAAAAACGAGAGGAGTCATGGGAATGAAATCATTCTCCGACCACCGCCTCCCATTCCGCCGAGATCATTTCCCAGTCCGAGCCGTCCCGGCGCCAGCCGGTTTCAACCCGGTACCAGCGGCCTTCGTCGGGAATCAGGCCGGTGCCTCCGGCCAGCAGGATTCGGAAAGTCGCCGTGGCCCGGTCCTCGCCGCGTATGCGGATCTCGGGCGAGGAAGTACGAGCCCGGATTCTTTCCCGGGCCATCATCTCCCGTCGCAGTAAAAGCCGGGCACCGCGCTGGTCCAGGTTCAGTGTGGCTGCGGTGAAGTCCTCGGCTACCGGACCCATGAAACGCCGGGCATTCTGGTCTTCCAGCGCCTCGACCATGTCCTGGATATGCCCCCGGATGAGTTCCTCGTCCGGGGTGAAGCTGCCACATCCTGCCAGCCAGACAACGGTGACCAGCAGAATCGCCGGGAAACGAACGGGCGAACCCGCCCTAGTCTTCGCTTTCAAGATAGGACTCCAGCAGACGGGAAGCGACCACGATCAGGTCGTATTCGGTCACCAGCCCGACCAGCTTGTTGTCCTTGAGAACCGGCAGACAGCTCAAACGCTTCTCCCGCATCAGACGGATGGCTTCAACCGTGGTTGTTTCCGGGCTGACCGAAAGCGGATCGGGACGCATGATGTCCCTCACGGTCACCGTGCCGCCCGTATCCCCACGGGCGATAAGCTTGTACATCTGGCGGTGGGAGATCAGTCCCAGCAGGTGGCCGCTGTCGTCTTCCACGGGCACATGGCGGACATAGCGCCACTCCATCAGGCTTGCGGCGAAATCCACGATATCGTCCGGGCGCACGGTAAACAGGTCGGTAGCCATGAACTGCCCCACCGTCCGATAGCTGTCCCGCCAGTCCTGGGTATCGCAGAAGGCCGCCAGTTCCCAGTCGTGTATCGGCTTTCCCGACTCCTGCTGGTCGACCATGCTCGAGGTTACGCTGCGCAAGCGCTCGTGCATGGTGCCCTTTCCGGCCATCCCCTCCAGAGACTCTAGCTGCCAGCGGGCTCCGGTGCGCCGCCGCTCGACCCGCTTCTGGACCACTGTCAGGTAGCGATCGATGTCATCGGCGTCAATGCCCGACTCCTGCAATCCTTCCCGGGCAAGCGGCAGAAGCTGCTCAAGAATCAGCTGCTGCGCGGTCATCTGGGTATCGCCGAACCAAGTCTGCTGGGCGCGCAAGCCTTCCCTTGCCGCGGAAAGAAAGTTGGCCTTGGCATCGGCAAAATTGAGCTTCTCGCTCACATCCCGGGTTTCGGTGGCCAGTCCGGACATCATGCCGAAGAAAAACGCCGCGTTGGCCACTTCGTCCAGAACGGTAGGCCCGGAGGGAATCACCCGGTTTTCGATTCGCAGATGGGGCTTGCCGTTGTCGGAAATCCCGTAACAGGCCCGATTCCAGCGGTAGACCGTCCCGTTGTGAAGACACAGGGCCTTGAGCTTTGGCGTCTCGCCCCGCTTGACCATCTCCAGGGGATCCTTTTCCGTGTCGGTGGTCAGCAGCACCCGAAAGCGGGCAATATCCTCCTTGAAAATTTCGATGACCGACTCCTCGATCCAGTGATCACCGAAATGCACACGCGGCTTGAGCCCCCGGGCGGCGTGGGCCTCGGAGCGCGAGTCGATGGAGTGTTCGAAAACCGCAATCCGGCTTTCGTGCCACAGCCTCTTGCCAAGCAGGATCGGGGAGTTCACACAGGCAGCCAGAAGTGGCCCGGTGACCGCCTGGGCAATGTTGTAAAGATAGGCGAACTCCTCCGGGGCCACCTGGAAATGGACCTGGAAGCTGGTGTTGAATGCCTCCAGCATCAGGTTGTCGTTTCGGATATTGAGCTGATCGATCCCGTTGATGGCAATCCGGAAATCATTGCCCCGAAGATTGAGCAGGGCCTCGTTGAGGGCGAAATACCGGGCCGTGGGGACCATGGCGTCCAGGCTCAGGTGGTTTTCGTCGAGCGTCGGCAAGATCCCGACCAGCGCGATGCGGGTATCGTGCCTGGCCGCGTGTTCCCGGGCGATACTGCACACCTCCTGGGTTTCCGCTTCGAGCCTGCTCAGGCACTTGCCCCCGTATTCCTGGGGGGAAAGGTTGGATTCCATGTTGAACAGCCCGAGCTCGTGGGTGAATCGATCGTCATCGATGTCCTCGAGGATCTTCATGGCCGTCAATGCCGGCCGGCAGGATCGATCGACAAGAAACATTTCCTGCTCCGCGCCAATCCTGCGAATTCCCGTCTCGAACTGGTCGTTTTCGAGCATGTATTCAACGGCCCGGACTTCATCGAGAAGCGCTTTCATGAACAACCGCCGGGCTTCTTCGGTGGAACCGCGCTCTACATCCTGCTCTCCCATTGGTTTCAACGCCTCCCTGGAATTCGATTCGATAATAAACGCAGCCCTCGGCAGGCACAAACCGGATTTTTCTTTTCAGCCTCCAAAACCTGACTGAAATCCGCTCCCGCCCCCGAGCAAGCCATTCTTTTGCGGTGCAACATGACAGCCCACTTGCCAGCCCGTCGCGGCTATGCCAATCTTTGAGCAGTATCCAGACCCCAGCGGAAAGAGAATTTCATGACCGACAAGCCCTGGCTCAACGAGTATCCAAAAGGCGTTCCCGCCGAAATCGATGCCAATGAATTTCAATCGGTAGTCGATGTCATCGACCGAAGCTGCGAGCAATTCGCCAGCCGGGACGCCTATGTGAACTTCGGCAAGACTCTGACCTATGCTGAACTGGACCGCAAAAGCCGGGCCTTTGGAGCATACCTTCAATCCCTGGGACTGAAAAAGGGCGACCGAATTGCCATCATGCTGCCCAACGTCCTGCAGTTTCCGATTGCGCTTTTCGGCGCATTGCGGGCCGGGCTGGTGGTCGTAAACACCAATCCCCTGTATACCGCCCGTGAACTCAAACACCAGCTCAAGGACTCCGGAGCCAGGGCCATCGTGGTCTTGGAAAACTTCGCGAGTGTGCTTGAATCCGTCAAGGATGACACCCCGGTTGAATATATCTTCACCACATCCATGGGCGACATGCTCGGCTTTCCCAAGGGTGCGATCATCAACCTGGTGTTGCGGTATGTGAAAAAGATGGTGCCCGCCTACAACCTGCCCGACGCGACTCCTTTTACCGCCGCACTTTCATCCGGGGATGGTATGGAGCTTGACCGCCCTGAGCTCAACCATGACGATCTGGCATTTCTCCAGTACACCGGGGGGACCACGGGTGTATCAAAAGGCGCGATGCTCACCCACGGGAACATCGTGGCCAACATGCAGCAATCCAGTGCCTGGCTGAACACCATTTCAGCCGGCGACGAAGTCATCATCACCGCACTGCCCCTCTACCACATCTTTGCCCTTACAGCCAATTGCCTGGTATTTACCAAGTTCGGTGGCCGCAACGTACTGATTACCAACCCCCGGGACATGGATGCCTTCGTCAAGGAGTTATCGAAGACACCGTTTACCGCTATTACCGGGGTCAACACCCTGTTCAACGGTCTGCTCAATCATCCGGAGTTTTCGAAGATCGACTTTTCCAATCTCAAGATGACACTGGGCGGCGGAATGGCGGTCCAGCGGGCGGTGGCGGAGAAATGGAAGAAGGTCACCGGAGTCACACTGATCGAGGCTTATGGCCTGACCGAGACTTCGCCGGCTGCCTGCATCAACCCGATGGACCTGAAAGACTACAACGGCGCCATCGGCCTGCCTGTCCCGTCTACCAAGTGTGCCGTCGTGGATACCGAGGGTAATCACCTGCCCATCGGAGAAGTCGGCGAACTTTGTGTACACGGACCCCAGGTAATGAAGGGTTACTGGAACCGGCCGGATGAGACCGAAAAGGTGCTTTCCGACGACGGCTGGCTTCGCACCGGTGACATGGCCAAGATGGATGAAAGGGGATATTTCTTTATCGTCGACCGCAAGAAGGACATGATCCTGGTATCAGGATTCAATGTTTATCCCAACGAGGTTGAGGATGTTGCTGCCATGCATGAAAAGGTCGTGGAAGTCGGTGCCATCGGCGTGGATGACGAAAAATCCGGTGAAGTGGTCAAGCTGGTAGCCGTGCGGAATGATGACAGTCTTACTGCGAAGGAACTCCGGGAATTCTGCCGCAAGGAACTTACTGCCTACAAGGTGCCCCGCTACATCGAGTTTGTCGACGAGTTGCCCAAGACCAACGTCGGCAAAATCCTTCGCCGTGAACTCAGGGAACAATACGGCGAACCGAAGAACACGGAATGATGGTGATGGCAGGGCTAGTCGTGCCCGAACCCGGATACGCCAACCCCCAGCAGGCGGATCGAAAAGCTCGTCCGGAATTGTGCCCAGTGACCCAGGAGTTCGCCTGCCACCTCGGCAATGGCATCGGCTGAATCGATGGGTACCTGGACGGTCTGGCTCCGGGTCAGGGTCGAAAAGGTGCCGGACCGAAGCTTCAGGGTAACCGTCCGGGCCCTGTAACCCTTTTTCTGAAGCCTTGCGGCAACCTTTTCGGCCTGGTTTCGAATTACCGGAAACAGGGTGTCGATGGAGGTATGATCCCGATCGAAGGTGGTCTCCTGGCTGATCGATCGGCTGACCCGTTCGGTCTTGACCGGCCGCTGATCAAGCCCGGATGCAATTTGCTGCAACTCGAGCCCGCGATCCCCCAGCGCCTGGATTACCCAGGACGACGAGGCCTTTCGCAACTGCCCGATGGTGAGAATTCCGGCGCTTCGCAGCTTCTTTCCCGTTTGCTCCCCCACCCCCCAAAGGCGCCGGACCGGCAATGGATCCATAAAGCGCTGGACGTCACCCGGTGCCACGTAAACAAACCCGTCGGGCTTGTCGTAGTCCGACGCCAGTTTGGCCAGCAGCTTGTTGTGGGACATGCCCACCGAAGCCCGAAGTCCGGTCTCCTCGGCGATTCGTTGCTTGATCAATCGCCCTGTTTCCTGGATGTCTCCCGGCCTGGTGCATGTCTCGCTTACATCCAGGAATGCCTCGTCCAGGCTTAAACCCTCGACGAGTCCCGTGAATTCGCTGAAGATCGCAAAGATCTGTGAGGAGACTTCCCGGAAACGGTTCATCTGTGGCTTGACGAAGACAATCTCCGGACAGAGCTTGCGGGCCCGATGACCGGGCATGGCCGAACGCACGCCGAATCTCCTTGCCTCGTAACTTGCTGCTGCCACCACCCCCCGATGGCTGCCACCGCCGACTGCAACGGGCCGCCCCCTCAGTTCCGGACGGTCCCGCTGTACCACGCTGGCGTAGAAGGCATCCATGTCCACATGGATGACCGCCCGGGTCCGATTCACCCCGACACGAGCGCCTCTCGGGCAAGCGGCATGGTCATGCATCTGCAGCCCCCGCCGCCCCGGCTGAGCTCTGCCCCGTCAATGGTGACCACGATCCGGTCATCCCGGGATATCGACCGACGGCCCGAGATGACTTCCTCTGCCGGGGCCACATCGAATCCGGCATCCTCAAGGGCTTCCACGGTGTACTGATTGTGGGCGTAGCCAAGAATCTGTCCCGGGGAAAAGGCAAAGAAGTTTGCCCCGCTGGCCCACTGCTCGCGCTCCTGGTGAAATTCATCCCCCCCGCCACAGGCAATCGGCATCAGATCGACGCCCTGGGCAGACAGTGCCTCGAGCACACCGGAATACTCGGTAATAGTGGCTTCCGGCCCATCGTCAAACTGGCAGTGAAAGGCCCGGCAACGATGCTGCCCAGTGATCAGCGGCGGAAACACCACGCACTTGTCCCTGTCGACCATGGTGAATATCATGTCCAGGTGGATCGTGGCCCGGGTCTTGGGAATCTCCACCACCACGAAGTTGCGTACCGGGCCCTTGCTGGAGATCGAACGCATCAATTCGTCAATTCCGGCCAGGGAACTGCGCTCACCGTATCCGATCACCACCAGGTCCTCCCGGATGACCAGCAAGTCGCCGCCTTCAATGGTTACCTGGGAATCACGCTGGTCGGTACCGTCAAAGTAAAACCCGCCACTGGAAATCTCCGGGTGATACTTGAAGACCGCCTTGAGCAGCAGGGCCTCGGCTACACGTGCCCGAAATGCCATGGAACCGATAATCACCCGGTCATTCAGGCACATGGTGGCATCCCGTGTGAAAAATGCGTTGGGCAGTGGCGGAATTGCATAGCGGGATTTGCTCAGGTATTTCTCCAGGCTGATGGAGCGCTTCGGTGTGCCTTCAATCAAACGGGGGGCCAGGTCCTCCGGCGCCAGGTCCAGCAGACCGCTTTGCACTTCCCGGCAATCATAGAGCTTGCATAACTCGTCGATCAGCGCGTTTCGAATCCGGTCGATTTCCAGCACTTCCGTGAGCAGATCCCGAAACTCCACGACCCTGGGGGCAACGGTGGTAAGCACACCCTTCAACTGGCGATGCTCGGCCAGGGCCAGGGGCAGCGTGAGAATATCGTCGTACAAGACCTCCGCGGCGGTCTCAGGGGTCATGTTCTCCATCTCCTGACCCGGGGTATGGACCACTACCGTCTCGAGCGGCCCGATCTCGGAGTTAAGCTGGACTGAAATGGACATGATCTGATTCCCTTTCTGGATTCCGGTTATAAGTTTTTGAAATTATTGGTGCCCGGGGCCGGACTCGAACCGGCACGGGATTGCTCCCGAGGGATTTTAAGTCCCTTGCGTCTACCAATTTCGCCACCCGGGCAAGGTGCCAGGACCAGCCCCGCCCGACCCTGGATTCAGCCGCAAGATGGTAGCAGGAAGCTACCCGATTTGCCCGCCGCAAGGGCGCAAACAAGGCCCCTTTGAGTCGCTGACATGCCAGGCGGGCAACCGGCCCGTTCCATCCGGTTTGACGCCCGATTCCCGGGCCGTGGCTGACGGGCTCCAAGCAAGGCAACTCAATGGTGGATTAGAATCGGTAACAGATTCCCGGGAGAGCGCCCTTCAGGCCGAATTGGCATCGTGCATATCATTCACCTCGCATCAAGGCTTGAATACGGCGGTTCTGAACGGGTGATGGTTGAACTGGCCCGGGCTCAGCAGGAAGCCGGGAATCGTGTTCGAATCATTGCCGGGGCGGGCCCCCTGGCCCGGGATGCGACCGGTGCCGGAGTCGATGTAATGGAGTGGCCACTGGGTATTCGATCACCGGTGGCATGCAGCTTTCCCTTCCGCCTGCGTCGATTGTTTCAGCGTCTGGGCCCGGATGTCATCCATGTCCACTCCAGGCTCCCGGCCTGGCACGCCTGGCTGGCATTGCGGGGTATGGACGCCAGAGACCGACCCGGGCTGGTTTCCACCATCCACGGTCACTATTCCGTTTCCAGCTACAGCGCCATCATGTTGAAGGCCGACGCGGTGGTGGCGGTTTCAAGGTCAGTGGCCGATTACATGACCGAGTCCTTTCCTTCGGGTTCGAGCCGGGCCCTGGAGGTCATTCCGCCGGGCCTTGACCAGACAATTTTCAACCGGGACTATCGCATTCCCGATGGCTGGAAAGAACAACACTGGAACTGCCACCCGGCACTGGACCGGGCACCGGTCATCTGCCTGCCCGGGCGGCTTACCCGGCTCAAGGGTCACCATTGGCTGGTCCGGCTGCTGGGCGACCTGAAAAACCTTGCCAGGCCAGCCACGGGTCTTCTGGTTGGTGGCCAGACCGGACGCCGGAGGCGCTACCGGCGGCAGATCCTTGACCTGGCAACCTCGCTGGGAGTTGAAGACCAGATGGTGTGGACGCCCGCCTGCGCCGATGTGCGGCCCTGGATGGCAATGTCCAGGGTCGTCATCAACGTGTCCGAGCGGCCGGAAGCCTATGGCCGGACCATCCCCGAATCACTCGCCCTGGGAACCCCTGCAGCCGGATTCGACCATGGCGGCGTAGGCTCCAACCTGAAACACATGTTCCCGGCAGGGCTGGTACCGCCATTCGATGGTTCTCAGCTTGCCAGGACTGTCGGCAAGCTGATTGAAAAGGCACCAGGGGTCCCGCCCGTTGAAGTGCCGACACTCGAGGATGCCGGACAACGCTACCTGAACGTATACAGGCAGTTGTAAGCCCGGATCAGTTGTCCGGTTGCCCGCTGTCGCCGTACGGGAAGTCATCCGCTTCCAGGTTTTCCTGGAAATCCTCCAAACGCTCAACAGCAATATCGGTTCGATAGAACCGGGCAACGTGGTAGAGCGCATCTCCCTCGTTGACCAGCGGGAGATTGAGTCGTCCGATGATGACGCCACTGGCCGGAGAACGGACTTCCTGTTCCTTTTCCCCGAAAGGGTCAGACACGATGCCAAGCAGGGTCTGGTCCCGGACGACCCGGTCTCCGAGGCGGGCGAAGGCACGGAATATCCCGCTTTCCGGTGCTCTCACCCAGCTACTTGATCGAGCCACCACCGGGTCCGGTGGCGCTTTCCTGCGCGTGCGGGGCAGCATCTGAAGGCTGCGCATCACCCGGATGATTCCCTCGACCCCGCCACGGATGGACATCTCGTCCAGGCGCAGCGCCTCTCCGGCCTCGTAGACAAGAACCGGCGTCTGGCTGGCCATGGCCGCGGCCCGCAGTGAACCATCCCGGAAAGCGGAATTGAGGATGACCGGGGTACCGAATGCCCGGGCCAGGTCCAGGGTTTCCGGGTCGTCCAGGTTGGCACGGATCTGGGGGAGGTTTGCCCG
>SLIZ01000015.1 GCA_007135395.1 Wenzhouxiangellaceae bacterium
CGGCCTGATGTATGGCATCGACATCGTCGACGACGTGTTGCTGGCCATCGACAAGACCTCTGGTGAGGCCTCGGTCATCGGTCCGCTGGGCGTAGCCCCGAGCTTTGCTCAGGACATGGACTTCAGCCAGGCCGACGGCACCCTGTACTGGGGCGGCTACTTCGGTGGTGGCGACAGTCAGCTGATGACGATCGATACCGATACCGGTACGGCCACATCGCTTGCCGATGTGGATGGTGGCACGGAGCTGCTGTCCTTCAGCGTTGCTCTCCCCGGCGGTGACACCTGTGTCATGCCCGGAGAGATCGACTGGCTGAGCGTGGACCCGGATGAAGGCACTATCGCATCCGGCGATACGGACATGGTGGAAGTTACCCTGGATGCCGGAGGCCTGTTTGCCGGCACCTACAACGCCGAGATCTGCATTGATTCCAATGATCCTGAAAACAGCGTGGTTGGCGTGCCGGTACAGCTTGAAGTGCCGCTCGGCGACGACGATGCGTTCCTCGAAGGAACCGTCCAGGGTCAGGAGTTCTGCGGTGGCGACACATTCCTTGCTGAAGGCGCGGATGTAGAGATTGTCGGTCAGACCGAAACCTACAACACGACCACCGACGAAGACGGCTTCTACCAGATCATGCTGGATGTCAACGAGAGCCCGCTGGATATCACGGTCAGTGCCCCGGATCATGTTGATGGAGTGGAAACCGGTGTCGAACTGACCGCCGGGGATACCACCGTCGTCGACTTTGACCTGGAAGCCGATTCGGCCTGCATCGATGTTGATCCCACGGAGTTGTCGTCAACCCTGACGACCGGGGACTCCGAAGACCAGACCTTCGATATCGGCAACTTTGGTACCCAGACCCTGGACTGGATGATCGACACCGGTTCCGGAGTGGCTCGAAATGACTCTGAGCCCCTGATCGGGTTCAACTTCACGACTGCTGCAGCCAGCCCTGATGATCCGCAGAACTGGACGCGGATCAGCGATACCGACGGTACGGTGACCAATGCGCCGGACGACACCGGTGAGGCCACCGATGTATCGTTCAGCTGGGGTGGTACGACCTCCGATGGTCCGCTGTTCCTGGGCACCGAAACCCTGGCCGGCGATGCGGTCCCGCAGCACGACTACGATCTGTCAGGTATGACCGGCTATGGTTTCCGTTCCGGCGGTGACTTCTTCATCGAAGTCTCCGGGCTTGAGCCCAACTCGGTCTACGAGTACTGGTTCGTGGCCTACCGGGCTACCAGCGAAATCGATAATGATGTGTGGGTCAGTGAAGGCGATGATCTGGATGCCATCGAGTTCAAGCAGTTCCTTGATTCCGATGACAACGAAGGTCACTTCGTCATCAACGATGTGCAAGGCTCCGACCAGCAGGTCTGGGACGAACTGTCGTTTATCACCGAGAGCGACTCCGATGGCAATATCACGATCAACTGGGAAGGTGATACCCAGACCACGGTGATCGGTGCCTTCGCCATTCGCTCGGCACTGACCTGCGACATTCCGGACTGGCTGAGTGTGGACCCGGCTTCCGGTTCCATCGATGCCGGCGGTGCCGACGATACGGTGACCGCCACGCTGGATGCAGCAGGCCTGCAGCCGGGTGACTACGCGGCCAGCATCTGTGTTGAAAGCAACGACCCGACCAACGCGGTCGTCCCGGTCAGTGTGGACCTGGAAGTTCTGGAAAGCGCCGACGTGGGCTTCCTCGAAGGCGAGGTTTCCAGCCTGGGCTACTGCAGCGACGATCCGTCGCTGGTCGAAGGTGCCACGGTCACGGTAACCAGCCAGGATGACACCTACACCACGACCACCGATGAAGACGGCTTCTACCAGGTCAGCATCAGCGAAGATGAAAGCCCGGTAGACATCGAAGTCGAGGCTCCGAATCACATCCCGGGTATGGAGACCGGAGTAGTCATCGAGGGTGGCGAGACCACCACGGTGGACTTCGATCTGCTCCTCGAAGAGCCCTGTGCCACGGTTGATCCGGAAAGCATCAGTGAAATCATCACTGATGGTGGCACTGCCACCCAGGATCTGGACATCGGCAACGTAGATGGTGCCGCCACACTGGACTGGAGCGTCTTCACTGCCGAGGCCGAGAGCGTTGATCCGCGGGCTCACTTCCCGGCAACGCCTTACCAGGTCGAAGCGCACGGTGACCGTTCCGGCGTGACCTACCGGGTTGATGAGACTGCGGCTGGAGCGCAAGGCGGAATGAATCCGATTCCGTCCGGCGGCTTCGACGTACCGGTATTCTCAACCACTGGTTGGGATTCCCCGGGCTACGTCACCCTGGATGCACTGGGTGATGGCAGCTACACCCTGATCGAGGAAGATCAGCCGACCAGCGTGTTTGCCGCGCACTTCATTGCCAATGACTTCAGTGTCCATTACGGCCTGGCCACCGATGGAGGTGACCTGCCCCAGGACATGCTGGTCGAAATCGATACCGCGACCGGTGAATTTGAAGAGATCGGCACGATCAGCGGTGGACCCGGGGATACCTGGACCTCCATGAAATTCGATCACAGCACCGGAACGGTCTTTGCGACTTCGCCGGATGCGCTGTGGGAGATCGACATCAGTGAAATGGAGGCCACGCAGGTCGGCCCGATCGAGGGCGACGGTGTCAATCCGGAACCGGTGGTCATTTCCATGGCTATTTCTCCGGAAGGCCTGATGTATGCCATCGATATCGTCGACGACGTATTGCTGGCCATCGACAAGACCTCCGGTGAGGCCTCGGTCATCGGTCCGCTGGGTGTAGCCCCGAGCTTTGCCCAGGACATGGATTTCGACCAGACCGACGGCACCCTGTACTGGGGCGGCTACTTCGGTGGTGGTGACAGTCAGTTGATGACCATCGACACCGATACCGGAACGGCCACTTCCCTGGCTGACATTGACGGCGGCTCGGAAATGCTGTCGTTCTCCGTTGCCCTGCCGGGTGCGGCAGCGTGCACGGAGGCAGAAAACATTCCGTGGCTCAGCGTCAACCCGGATGAGGGCAACGTGGATGCCGGTGATACCGAAACCATCGAAGTCATGATGGATGCCGCCGGACTCTCCGATGGCACCTACCATGCCGATATCTGTGTCGAGACCAATGACGGCAATAACAGCCTGATCGTGGTTCCGGTGGAACTGGAAGTCAGCGATCCGGACGACATGGCGACACTGGAAGGCGAGGTATTCAGCCAGGGTTACTGCTCTGCTGATCCGTTCCCGGCTGAAGGTGCGACTGTCGAGGTCGTTGGTCAGATGGATACCTACACCGCCACAGCCGATGAAAACGGCTTCTGGCAGGTGGATGTCCCGGCCGATGAAAGCCCGGCGGATATCACCGCCAGCGCGCCGGATCACATCAGCCAGACCGAGACCGACGTAAGCTTCGGTTCCGGCGATACGGTTACCGTTGACTTCGATCTGCTGCTCGATGCCCCGTGCGCCACGGTGAACCCGGAGAGCTTCAGCTTTGAGGTGGATCTCGATGGCAGCGACTCGGATAGCATGACCGTCGGCAATATCGACGGTGCTGCCAGCCTGGACTGGGATGTGCTTGATCCGGTCACCACGGTGCTGGGCACCGGGTTCGACCCGGCCCTGGACGAAGATCTGGATGTGCCCGACTTCACCGTTGTGAGCCCCGCCAATGGCGGAGAACCACAGGTGTTCACGATTACGGGTGGTGAGCTCACCAGCGGTGACGTAGTCGGCTTCAGTTTCGTCGGCACGGTTTCCGGGCCCGGAGATACCGGAACCTGGGCCTCGGATATGTGCATGATTCTCGAGGCCCCTGACGGGACGACCTATGGCGTCGGTGGAATCAGCGGCACTGAAGATCTATGCGCCGAGAATGACTGGGACTTCCAGGGCGGTGTTTCCACTGATGACGGTACCTACGAGAGCGAGCACTTCGACGTGTTTGACCCCGCCGTAGGGGACAGTGGTGACTGGACATTGACATTTATCCATGACTGGGACTCCGAATCGGCTGCCGACATGGACTGGACGGACGTTACGGTCACTCTGCACAAGGTCGACGACAACGGTGAACCTGCTGACTGCTACGACCCGTCAGTGGAAACCTGGCTGACCGTGGATCCGACCTCCGGCAACGTTGATGCCGGTAGTGATCAGATGGCTGATGTCATGGTCGATGCCGACGGACTGTCTGCAGGTACCTACGAGACCAATCTGTGTGTCTACACAAGTGATGGCAACGCCGATCAGTTCGATATTCCGGTCAGCCTCACGGTAGGCGATCCGGATGATGCAGCCAGCCTGGAAGGCACGGTCATGAGCCAGGGCTACTGTGCCGATGATCCGGCACCTGCCGCAGGCGCCAGTATCCTGATTCAGGGTCAGTCTGAAACCTACTCGGCAACCGCGGACGGCGATGGCTTCTACCAGGTCGATCTGCCGGCTGACGAGAGCCCGGTTTCGGTCACTGCACTGGCTGACGGTCATCTTGATGACACGACCAGCGATGTGGAACTGACAGGTGGCGAGACCACGGTCGTGGACTTCGACCTGGTACTCCAGGCACCGTGTGCAACGGTCACACCGGACTCGCTCAGCTTTGCCCTGGTGTCCGGGGACGAGACCGAGTCCATGACTGTTGGAAACTTCGAGGGCGGTGCAACACTGACCTGGTCACTTGGAACTGGCGATGGTTGCTATGACCCGGCCGAGGACACCTGGCTTTCCCTCACCGGCGGGATTGTCCTGGGCGGAGGCAATCAGGTAGCCCCAGGAACCGGTCAGGATGTCAACGTCACGGCCAGCGCGGAGAATCTGGAGCCCGGCGACTACGACACCGTGATCTGCATCGATACCGATGATGCAGAGCAGGAGTCGTTCGAAGTCCCGGTCAACCTGGAAGTCCTGCCGGATGAAATCTTCGAAGACCGCTTCGAAGTTGAATCCAACGGCTAGGCCAAAAGCCTGAAGCAAGAAAGGCCGAAAAG
>SLIZ01000185.1 GCA_007135395.1 Wenzhouxiangellaceae bacterium
ACCCGGGCTTCGGCTTTCTTGCCTCCGCGAATGCATTGAATGATGATCCAGACAAAAAGCAGCTGGCTGAAGCCGAACACGAATCCACCCACCGAAGAAATCATGTTGAACTCGGTGAACTGGACCGCATAGTCGGGAATCCGCCGGGGCATGCCTGCCAGGCCCAGGTAATGCTGGGGGAAAAACAGGACATTGACGGAAATGGTCGACAGCCAGAAATGCCACTTGCCCAGGGTTTCGTTGTACATGAACCCGGTCCATTTCGGAATCCAGTAATAGACGGCGGCCATGATGGCAAATATCGCGCCGGTTACAAGTACGTAGTGGAAGTGGGCGACCACGAAATAGCTGTCGTGGTACTGGAAGTCGGCCGGCACGATGGCCAGCATGACCCCGGAAAGTCCGCCGACGGTAAACAGCACAACGAAGGCCAGGGCAAAAAGCATGGGGGTCTCGAAAGACATCGAGCCGCGCCACATTGTTGCCACCCAGTTGAATATCTTGATCCCCGTGGGCACCGCGATGACCATGGTCGCGTACATGAAAAACAGCGCCGCCCCGAGGGGCATGCCCACGGTGAACATGTGGTGGGCCCAGACAATGAATGACAGAAAGGCAATGGATGCTGTGGCATAGACCATGGAGGTGTAACCAAACAGCCGCTTGCGGGAAAACGTGGGGATGATTTCCGAGACGATCCCGAATGCCGGCAGGATCATGATGTAGACCTCCGGGTGCCCGAAGAACCAGAAGATGTGCTGATACATGACCGGGTCACCGCCGCCGGCGGCATTGAAGAAGCTGGTTTCGAAGAACCGGTCGGTCAGCAGCATGGTTACTGCTCCGGCGAGAACCGGCATGACGGCAATCAGGAGAAATGCGGTAATCAGCCAGGTCCAGACGAACAGCGGCATGCGAAGCAGGGTCATTCCCGGGGCGCGCATGTTCAGAATGGTGGCGATGATGTTGATCGCCCCCATGATGGAGGAAATTCCCATCAGGTGGATGGCGAAAATGAGAAACGCAAAGCCCTCTCCCATCTGCAGCGACAGGGGCGGGTAGAGCGTCCAGCCGGAAGCCGGTCCGCCGCCGGGCATGAACAGGGTCGACAGCAGCAGGGTAAAGGCGAACGGCAGGATCCAGAACGACCAGTTGTTCATCCGGGGCAGGGCCATGTCCGGGGCACCGACCATGAGCGGGACCATCCAGTTGGCCAGGCCCACGAATGCCGGCATGACGGCGCCAAAGATCATGACCAGGGCGTGCATGGTGGTCATCTGGTTGAAGAATTCCGGATTGACCAGTTGCAGGCCCGGGGCGAACAGCTCCGCCCGGATGACAAGGGCCATGGCTCCGCCGATGAAGAACATGATCAGGGAGAACAGCAGGTAGAGCGTCCCGATGTCCTTGTGATTGGTGGTAAACAGCCAGCGGGCAATGCCCTTTGACGGCTCGTGGTGGTCTTCGTGATGCGTATCGGTTGCAGTGCTCATGGATGCTTAACCCCTGGGGAATTCGGAAATGGTGGCCGGCTGCACGATGTCGCCGGTTTCGTTGCCGAAGGCGTTTCGGGTAAATGTCAGTGCAGCGGCAATATCCTCGGGGCTCAGCCGCTCTCCGAAGGCAGCCATTGCCGTGCCGGGACGGCCTTCCAGCACCACCCGGATATGATCCTCGATCTCGCCGGTAGTCACGCCGTTACCGGCCAGCGACGGAAACGCCGGTTCCATGCCGGACCCGTCGACCTGGTGGCAGGTGGCGCATTGGGCTTCGTAGACAGCCGAGCCGCGGTCCATGAGCTCGGCCCGGCTCCAGAGCCGGTCCTGGTCGAGTGCCGTGCGCACCATCTCGGTCTGCTGTTCGGCCACCCAGGCTTCGTATTCTTCCTGGCTTACGGCTTCGACCACGATGGGCATGAATCCGTGATCCTTGCCACAAAGCTCGGCGCACTGGCCCCGGTAGACCCCGGGCTCCTTGATGTAGGTCCAGGCCTCGTTGACCATCCCGGGAATTGCATCCCGCTTCCAGCCAAGCTCCGGGACCCACCAGGAGTGAATCACGTCGTCGGCGGTCAGCAACAGGCGAATCCGGGTTTCCACGGGAACCACCATCCGGTTGTCGACCTCCAGCAGGTAGTTGTCCACGGTCCGCGGATCGATCCCCGAGCCGATCTGCCGGGCCCGGTTGCTGTCCCGGTCCATGGCGCTGAAGAAGCTGACCTCATCCTCGATGTACTCGTATTCCCATAGCCACTGGTATCCGGTGACCTTGATGTTCATCTCGGCCCCTCCGGTATCTTCCATGTCGATCAACACGGTGGTGGCAGGAACCGCCATGACCACCAGGATGAGGATCGGAATAACGGTCCACACGATTTCCGCCCGGGTGGAATGGGTGAACTTTGCCGGCTCGACACCGCGGGACTTGCGGTGGAGAATGATGGACGTGAACATGGCGCTGAACACCAGAATTCCGATCACCGTGACAATTCCCAGAATCGTCATGTGCAGGTGATAGACGTCCTGGCTGAACGGTGTCACACCCCGGGGCATGTTGTCACCGACTGCATACAGGCCCCATACAAAAACCACCAGGGCGACCAGAACGGCCAGCCCCACTATCAGTTCATTTGTTCTCTTCATCCCGAAAATCACCTTAGTGAGTGATGCTTGTCGGACCAGGCCGAATACGGCCCAAGCCCCTGTCGTAGCGCCTCGGCCAGTTCCCATCGTTCAGCGGGCGGCAGGAAGGCGCCAACCTCGATGGATTCGCCGGACTGGGTCAGGTAAACACGGGGTTCACCCCGCGACCGTCGAATCTCGACCCGGACCCAGGGCGTCGGCCACTCCACCCGCTGATGGTGCTTGAGGGCGGTTTCTTCGACGGTCATGGTGTCCGGTCCGATCAATATGCGCTGTCGTGCCCAGTTGCCCCGCCATGCAAGACGAAAGCACCAGCCCACCGCAAAAAGATGGACGAATGCGAAGATCAAAATGGGCCAGAATCCCCAAAAGGCCAGGGCCACGGCGATTCCCAGTGTGATCAC
Source organism: Wenzhouxiangellaceae bacterium (assembly GCA_007135395.1). GTDB lineage: Bacteria > Pseudomonadota > Gammaproteobacteria > Xanthomonadales > Wenzhouxiangellaceae > SLIZ01. Next base: position 3,047 of record SLIZ01000185.1, read on the forward strand.
GCTGAGTACGGCAAATATCAGAAAAAGCCGCGTCAGCGATATGGACAGGTTGGATGTTACCAGCAGAGCGGTCTTGTGTTCTGCATCGGGCCGGGTGTGTACTTCAAGCACCGGACCGGAACCTGCCATGACAATCACAGCACATTGGACTATTGTACCCGAGCGGCAAATCCACGGGCAAACCGCATTCGTTCACCAGTGTCAGTATCCACCTGACCCGTGCAGGGGTTGTAAACGTCTGTACGGAAAAGATTTTCGGTGCTGCTGTGGTCGCTGGACAGGCCTGTTGGTAGGATATCGATGCTGATTGGCTGCCGCAGGCCGGCAGAACCGGGTCCGGCAGCGAATCTTCCAGCCATTCCACGTGAGGAGTTTTCCCTTGAGTAACCAGATCTTCGTCGCCTCCGACCTGCCTTCCGGTGACCCGCTTCGGGAGGCGATCAATGACGCCTGGCTTTCCGACGAGACGGCCCATGTCCGGCGGCTGCTGGAAAAGGCGCGGCTTGACAGTGAAGTTCGGGGAAAGGTGGATGAACGTGCGGTGGACCTGGTCCGGCGAGTGCGCAAGCGAAGCGCCGATGCCGGAGCCATGGAAGCGTTCATGCGCGAGTACGACCTGTCCTCCGAGGAAGGGGTGGTGCTGATGTGCCTGGCCGAGGCCCTGCTGCGGGTCCCGGACACCGATACAGCCGAAAAACTGATTGCCGACAAGCTCTCCGAGGCCGACTGGGAATCTCATCTTGGCCGGTCGGACTCCCTTTTTGTCAATGCCTCAACCTGGGGGCTGATGCTGACCGGCCGGCTGGTCCGGGTTTCGGAATCCTCCAAGCGCAATTTCCGGTCTGTACTGGCCCGGTTGGCCAACAAGAGCGGGGAACCGGTGGTGCGGGTGGCCATTCGGCAGGCCATGCGCATCATGGGTCACCAGTACGTCATGGGGCGGACCATTGCCGAGGCCATGAAGCGGGCAGGAAAGAAGGAAAACCGGAAGTACCGGTATTCCTTCGACATGCTTGGCGAGGCGGCCCTGACCAGACCGGATGCGGAGCGCTACCGAAAAGCCTACGCCGATGCCATCGATGCCATCGGCAAGGCTGACCACCAGGGGGATGTTTTCTCGGCCCCGAGCATTTCCGTCAAGCTTTCTGCCCTGCACCCGAGATACGAGCCTGCGATGCGCAAACAGGTATTGCGGGAACTGGTTCCCATCCTGGCCGATCTGGCCGTGCAGGCCCGGGAAAACAACATTGCCCTGACCGTGGATGCCGAAGAGGCTGAACGGCTGATGATCTCCCTGGACGTGTTTGCCGAAGTCCTGGCCGACAAGCGGCTTGCCGGGTGGGACGGTTTCGGGCTCGCCCTGCAGGCCTACCAGAAGCGGGCCTGGCCGGTCCTTGACTGGCTGGCGGAAAAGGCCGAAGCGACCGGCCACCGGATTCCCATTCGCCTGGTCAAGGGGGCCTACTGGGATACCGAGATCAAGTACGCCCAGATGGAAGGACTTGAAGGCTACCCGGTATTTACCCGCAAGGCGGCCACGGATGTTTCCTATATCGCCTGCGCCGGCAAGATTCTGGACAACCCGAAGGCCTTTTACGGCCAGTTCGCCACCCACAATGCCCACACCATCAGCATCCTCACGGAGATGGCCGGTGACCGGGAGGATTTCGAATACCAGCGCCTGCACGGCATGGGCCACGACCTTTACAGCGAGGTTCTCGACAGCGGCCAGTTCAATGGTGCCTGCCGGGTCTACGCCCCGGTCGGCATCCACGAAGACCTGCTGCCCTACCTGGTCCGCCGCCTGCTGGAAAACGGGGCCAACACGTCTTTCGTCAACCGGATCGTGGACGAGCGGTTGACACCCGAAGAGGTGGTCACCGATCCGTTCACCCAGATGGATGAATACGAATCCATCCCCCATCCCCGGATTCCCCG
>SLIZ01000191.1 GCA_007135395.1 Wenzhouxiangellaceae bacterium
ATCAGCGGGGTATCGATTTCCCCCAGTCGCGGAACAGCCCGGGGATCGGAAAACGGCAACAGCTCATGCCACTTGTAAAAGCCGCCGCCGCGACTTGCGATCTCGTCGCGATCCAGGATTCCGGCCATCCGGTCCAGGTGATAGCGCACCAGCAACGGGCGCCCGGCATCGGAAAGTCGAAGGGCCTGGCCGGTTGGATAGGCACCGGCTTCCAGACTGCACTCAAGGTGAGAGACAAACGGATTCATCTTGATGGGTCATTCCTTTGGTGGTGGCTGTTGCCATGTTGCCACACGGGCACCTGTGGCGGGTTCAGCGAATTGTTCCGCAGGAGCAGGAAGGTCATGGGGGTTTGATGTGGGTCCCGGTTTAGGGTTTCGCATAAATGGGAAAAGGGGTGAAGGGGAACTGGTTCGTTCGTTTGTTCGTTTTTTGGTTGGTTCGTTGGAACTGCTGCTACACAGCTGCCCTGACTTGAGGCGGTTCCAGGCTGGTTTGGGTCCAGGCGGCGTCAAATCCTGGGTGGGGAATGGGCGGGGGCGGCTTGCGCAAGTCATTGTCCGGGTACTCAGGCACCCTGCGACCACTGTGCGGAACGGTCTCCAGTTGAACAACGCGGTAAACCAGACGCCTGATCAGCGCGTCAGCCTCTCGGGGAGCTGCTGGGCCTGTCCCAGCAAGCCATCAACTCGTTCGAAAAGGGTCGCCGGTGCGGATAAAGCAACACCTGTTCTGTAAATTTGCTTATCCTTCCATCGGCACTATTGCTCCATCGTGAGGTAGACCCGTCCGGTCTCCCACTCGTCAGAGATTTCCATGGCAACTGCCGAGACGAGCCTCAAGCCCTGCTCGTGAGGGGGCCTGGAGTGTTGATGACTTTTCCGGGCGGACCCGTTATCGAAGAAATCGGCCGTGGTGTTGCAGGTGGTCTTCGATGAAGGTGGCAATGAAAAAGTAGGAGTGGTCGTAGCCGGGTTGCATACGCAGGTTCAAGGGAGTGCTGCTGGCCTGGCAGGCTTTTTCCAGGGACTCGGGCCGTAGCTGACCTTCCTTGAGAAAGTTGTCTGCCTCTCCCTGGTCGACCAGGATTTCAAGATCGCAGCCGTTGTTACCGATCAACTCGGTTGCATCCCAGTCCTTCCATTGGTTTCGGTCATCGCCAAGGTAGCCGGTAAAGGCCTTCTCGCCCCAGGCACACCGTGTGGGGTTGGAGATTGGGGCAAAGGCGGACAGGGAGCGGTAGCGGCCCGGGTTCTTCAGTGCGCAAACAAGGGCTCCGTGACCACCCATGGAATGACCGCTGATCCCCTGGACATCATTGACCGGCAGGTCGCCGGATACAACCGCGGGCAGTTCGTCAGTGACATAGTCGTACATCCGGTAGTGTCGGCGCCACGGGTCGGTTGCGGCATTGAGATAGAAGCCGGCCCCGGATCCGAAATCGTAACTGTCATGCTCACCGGGCAGGTCGGTGCCCCGGGGGCTGGTATCGGGGCAAACGATTGCAATCCCCAGCTCCGAGGCCACCTGGTGGGCGCCGGCCTTTTGCATGAAATTCTCGTCTGTACAGGTCAGCCCGGACAGCCACCAGAGTACCGGTACCGGTCCCTTTTCGGCCGATGGTGGCAGGTATACGCCGAATTCCATTTCACAGTCGAGAACTGTCGATCTGTGCCGGAAGCGCTTGTGCCATCCGCCGAAACTGCGGTTAGCGGCGATTTCCTCAAGGTGTTTATTCATTGCCACTGGCTCGCGTGTCACTGGTAATGCAGTACAGTTCGAATGCTTTGCCCGGCATGAAGCAGTTCGAAGGCCTGGTTGATCTCTTCGAAAGGCAGTTCATGGGTAATGAACTCATCGATCCTGATTTCTCCTTTCATGTACCGGTCCACGTAATCGGGGAGTTCAGTTCGACCCTTGACGCCGCCAAACGCCGAGCCTTTCCACACCCGCCCGGTGACGAGCTGAAAGGGCCTGGTTGAAATCTCCTCGCCGGCGCCTGCCACGCCGATAATGACCGATTCGCCCCATCCCTTGTGGCAGCATTCCAGGGCCGAGCGCATGACGTTGACATTGCCGATGCACTCGAACGAGTAATCCACACCACCATCGGTCAGGTCCACGATGACCTGCTGGATCGGATCGTCATGATCCTTCGGATTGACGAATTCCGTGGCACCGAACTGTCCGGCCAGATCGAATTTCTCTGGATTGACATCAATGGCGATGATGCGACTTGCCCCGGCCATGTGAGCACCCTGGATGACAGCCAGGCCAATGGCACCGAGGCCGAAAACCGCCACGGTCGCCCCGGCCTCGACCCGGGCGGTATTCATGACCGCACCAATACCGGTTGTAACCCCGCAGCCGAGCAGGCAGATCTTGTCCAGGGGTGCCTCTTTGGAAACTTTGGCGAGGGAGACTTCCGGCAACACCGTGTAGCGACTGAAAGTGGAGCATCCCATGTAGTGATGCAGGGGCTTGCCGCCGAGTGAAAACCGTGAGCTGCCGTCCGGCATGAGTCCCTTTCCCTGGGTTGCGCGCACGGCCTGGCACAGATTGGTCTTGCCCGACCGGCAGAACTTGCACTCCCGGCATTCAGCGGTATACAGGGGGATGACATGATCGCCTTCGCTCAGGCTGGTCACACCTGGGCCGGTTTCACGCACGATACCGGCGCCCTCGTGACCGAGGATGGAAGGAAAAAGCCCTTCTGGATCCGCCCCTGAAAGGGTGTAGGCATCGGTATGACACACGCTGGTTGCAGCGATTTCCACGAGGACCTCGCCGGCTTTGGGGGCGGCGACCTCGATTTCGTCCAGTTCCAGGGGTTTTCCTGCTTCCCAGGCTATGGCAGCGATGGATTTCATGGTCGACGTCCCTTCCGGTTTTGCATGGTCCGGCCAGTGTAACCGGGCGGTGTGCACAGTTGAAGGCGGGTGCCGGGTTCGTCTATGCAGTACGCGGCTCAAATGCCTCGATGGTGACGTGGCTGTTCTTTACGCTGACAAAGGTTGCCGGGGGAACCTCGAGCCAGTTGTCGGGGCAATCGTCGATGGGTTCGGAAAGCAGGATGGTGCCGCTTTCGGGCGTATCCCGGTCGGCTGACAGGACGTCATCCATGTCCGCCGGCGCCCGGTTGTAGTAAAGGGTCTTGGGCTTGCCGTCGGTGGAGTAGCGGATGGCGTACAGCTCATTGCCGTCGGAGAAGGCGCAGGTCAGCCGAAAGGGGCGGGTGATGCCGGCCCGTTTCTGCTCGTGCTCGACAAATCCCACCATGCGCTCCATGGCAGCTTTCGGGTCGTCTTCCAGGCCGAATGTCAGGGCCAGGAAGAAGGCCGTTTCCGAATCCGTGGTGCCCTTGATGTAGCAGAAAAGCTCCTCGGCCACGGCAAACTGCAGGCTGCGTTTGATGGTCTCGAAACCCGAGATCTCCCCGTTGTGCTGAAACACCCAGTTGCCGTACCTGAACGGATGGCTGTTGGTCCGCTGGACGATACCGTGGTAGGCCGCCCGAAGGTGGGCGAGGAACAATCGGGAGCGGACCTGGGCGGCCAGGTCAACCAGGTTGCGGTCGCTCCAGGCGGGTCTGAGGTCCCGGTAAAGACCGGGGCTGGAGCGAGTGCCGAACCAGGCCACGCCAAAGCCGTCGCCGTTGGTCGGAAAGGCCCCGTCCGGCATGCCGGGCATGTTCTCGACATAGTTTTCCCGGGCAAACCGGCTTTGCACCAGCAGGGACCGGGCGGGTTTGGTGATCAGGTCTTCCAGGTAGATTTCCGGGCCCATATAGGCCAGCCAGCGGCACATGGCAGCTCCCAGGTTGTCTTATTTCGAGTCCAGTTCCCGGAGCTGACGTTCGATGGTTTCCAGTTCCTGTTCGGCAACCCGGGCGATTTCGATCAGCGTATCGTAGTTTTCAAGTTGCTGGGCCTGGTCTTCCATGTCTTTTTCCAGTCCACCGCCGATATCCTTCTGGATGGCGGCCAGCCGCTTTCGAAGTTCGTCCCGGCGCGTGACAAGGGCTTCTCGGTCCATGGTCTGCTCTCCTCGCAATGTGCTTTGTAGTGGAACCTGGAACCAGTCTATCGGTTCTCCGACCCTGACCATTGATGCCGGTCAATAGCCCCGGTCCGGTTCGACCTGGCCAAGGGGTGGCTTGCCGGCTTGCACCCGGCGCCAGCTTTCCAGGGCAAGCCTTGCGGCCTCCTCGGTCAGCGTGATGCTGGCACAGTGGGGCGTGATGAGAATCCGGGGGTGTTGCCAGAACGGGTGGGATTCCGGCAGGGGTTCGGTGGAAAAGACATCCAGGATGGCCCGCCGGGGGCGGCCGGCATCCAGGGCGGACAGGAGATCGGCCTCCACCAGGTGCTCGCCCCGCCCGGTGTTGATCAGGCAGGCGCCGGGTTTCATGGCTGCCAGCAATCCGGCATGGATGATGCCCCGGGTCTGGTCGGTCAGGGGCAGAAGGCAGACCAGGACATCCACGGTGGCGGCCATCTCGACAAGCCCCCGGTCACCGGAATGCATGGTCACCGTATCCGGCCCCTTTCCGCTGCGGTTCCAGCCGTGTACCGGGGTGTCGAGGGCCTCCAGGGCGGAGGCGGTCATGCGGGCCATTTCCCCCATGCCCATCAAGCCGACAACCGGGGGGTGCTCCGGAGCCCACTGGTTCCAGCGACGGGCGGCCTGGTCTTTCATGAATCCGGGAAAGTCCCGCCAGTGCAGGGTGGTCATGGCGGTCACGTAGGCGGCCATGTTGGATGCCAGGCGGGGCCCGGCAAGCCGGCCCACGGGCAGGTCCCGGGGCAGGTCCGGGTCCTTGAGGATCCCGTCCACGCCGGCGCCCAGGGAGGTCACTGCCTTGAGCCCGGGCAGCCTTGAGAAAAGGCCCTCGGGTTGCTTCCAGCAAATGGCGAAATCGATTTCGGAGAGCTCGCCGGCATCCGGCCAGACCCGTATATCCGCTCCCG
>SLIZ01000112.1 GCA_007135395.1 Wenzhouxiangellaceae bacterium
GACGGTGCTGGTCGAGGTACACAGCGGCGAAGAAATGGACCGGGTCCAGTCCATGAGCGACTGCCTGATTGGCATCAATAACCGCAATTTGCGGACCTTCGAGACCCGGCTGGAAACCAGCCTGGAACTGATCGGCCAGGTCCCCGAAGGTGCAATGGCCGTGTCGGAAAGCGGAATCGGCTCGGCCAGTGATTTGCGCCGGTTGATGGAAGGGGGAATCGGAGCCTTTCTGGTGGGAGAAAGCCTGATGCGCCAATCCGACCCCGGAAAGGCGCTTGAGGAACTGATTTCAGGGGTCGGCCGGGACTGATCAATCCGGGGTTCGGGCCCGGATTCGACTCAGGTGGACGCTCCCTTGAAGGTGCCGATGACGACCACGGTCTTGCCGGCAGTCTTGATGGTGCCTTCCTCTTCAAGCGCCTTCATGACCCGCCCGGCCATTTCCCGGGAGCAACCCACGATCCGGCTGACTTCCTGACGGGTGACCCGGATCTGTGTGCCCTTTGGATGGGAAACCGCATCGGGTTCGGAGCACAGGTCGATCAGGGCCTTGGCAACCCGGCCCTGGGTGTCCAGGAAGGCCAGGTGGTGGACCTTCCGGCGGGTAAGAAGCAGGCGCTGGGCCAGCTTCGAGCCGATTGCCGAGAGGATTTCAATGGCAAAGGGCTTGAGATCGCCTTCCAGGAGTTCGCGCAGGCGGGCATAGGAGATTTCAGCCAGTTCGCACTTGGTGCGGGTCCGGACGAGCACTTCCCTGGGGCGCGGCTTCATGAAAAGCCCCATCTCGCCGAGAAAGTCCCCGGGATTCATGTAGCCGAGAATGAGCTCTCGCCCATCCTCTCCCTCACTGGATACAGTTACGGAACCTTCCACAACGTAAAACATGCTCTGACCTGGATCGCCGGGGCGCATGACTACCGACTTTGCAGGGAAATGATGCCTGCGGCAGCTTTCCAGAAACCGGTCCATGGCCTCCTGATCTACCGCGTAGAAATGGAAATCACGCATGGTTTTTCAGTTCTCTTTTATACGAAGATTATGTTAAGCGTTTCGCTAACAAGGCATTCTCACCTTTTATCCCATGGGCGTCAAATACTTCCAGGGCTGGAAATTGTCCTGGCAACTGGAGGATAATCGCGGGTTGATTTATCCCGCCAACGGGGCTTTCCGGTGAATTCAGGCCGCAAGATCAAGCTGCACGGGTTTAACAACCTGACCAAGGCGCTCAGCTTCAATATCTACGATGTGTGTTTTGCTACCAATGAAGAGCAGCGAAGCCGCTATATCCGTTATATCGACGAGGCCTACAATGCCGAGCGCCTGACGGCCATCCTCACCGATGTCTCGAGCATCATCGGGGCCAATATCCTCAATGTGGCCCGGCAGGACTACGATCCCCAGGGGGCCAGTGTCACCATCCTGATTGCCGAAGAGCCGGTGGAGCCGGGCAGCACGATTTCCTCGGCCGCCCCGGGGCCCTTGCCGGAATCGTTGGTCGGCCACCTGGACAAGAGCCATATCACGGTCCATACCTACCCCGAAAGCCATCCCCACGACGGCATTTGTACCTTCAGGGCGGATATCGATGTGGCCACCTGCGGGATTATCTCGCCGCTGAAGGCGCTCAACTACCTGATTCACAGTTTCGAGTCGGATATCGTCACCGTTGATTACCGGGTCAGGGGGTTTACCCGGGATGTGCGTGGTCGCAAGCATTACATTGACCACAAGATTGCCTCGATCCAGGACTACTTCAGCTCCGACACCAAGCAGGCCTACGACATGATCGATGTCAATGTCTACCAGGAAAACCTGTTTCACACCAAGATGCGCCTGAAGGATTTTGACCTGGACAACTACCTTTTCGGTATCCGCGCAGAGGAGCTGGACCGGCGCGAACGTGGCAAGATCGAGCGCCGCCTGCGCAAGGAAATGCAGGAGCTGTTCTACGCCCGTAACCTCTAGTGGGCCACTAGGAGGGTAACTTCAGATCCGGTAGGCGATAACCTTCATCACGTTGGCGGTCATGCCCATCAGGCCCTGGACGGGTGCGGGCAGCTTGCGGGCACCGGAGGCCTCGGCCATGTCGGCGTGCCGGGCTTCGTCGATCTTCATCTGGGCGACGATTTTCCTGGAGCGCTGATCCTCGGCAGGCAGGCTGTCCAGGTGGCTGTCCAGGTGGGCTTCCACCTGGCGTTCGGTGGCCTCGACGAATCCCAGGCTCCAGTCGTCGCCGGCGATTCCGGCCAGGGCACCCAGGGCAAAGGAACTGGCATACCAGACCGGGTTGAGCAGGCTGGGGTTGCTGTCGAGCTCCTCCAGACGCCCGGCGCACCAGGCCAGGTGATCCTCCTCCTCACGGGCTGCCTGTTCCATCTCCGTGCGCACCCGGGCACTTTTTGCCGTAGCTGCCTGGCCTGCGTAAAGGGCCTGGGCACAGACTTCGCCGGTGTGATTGATGCGCATCAATCCGGCCGCATGGCGGCGGCTGGTCTCGTCCATGGCAACATCCGGCTCGTTGCCGGCCGGTGACGGCGTTTCGGCTTCGGGCGGTGGGCCGAAGACCACCCGAAGTGCGTCATCGGCATGAGTAAAAAGTCGATCAATCAATGTGTGATTGCGCATTAGTCCGGAGTTTCTCGCCTGAAGGCTTTTATGCATGGGTGCCCATTGTAAGTTGAACTGCCCCGGCATGTTGCATACCCTTTGCCGACTCAAAATCTCCGGGGAACCCCATGACTGATTTAGTGTCGGGATACGACCAAGAACAAAAACCAGCGATTTCATTCATGTCCATGACAATGGTAACCGCACTTATGTGCGGATGGCTTTATTGCCCCGCCGAAGCCGCGGAATGGTCGGGAAAGGGAGAGCTCGGGGTGGTGATTGCCCGGGGAAATTCGGAAACCGAAACCATCAACCTGGGGTTCGAGGTTTTGCGTGAAAGCGAGATCTGGAGAAACGAGCTGGGCCTTTCAGCCCTGAGAAACCAGGACGGGGGAGAACTGGCGGCCAGTCGCTACACGATGCGTTACAAGTCCGACTACAAGTTTGACGAAACCCGATATATCTTCGGCGCCCTGCGCTATGACCGGGACCGGTTTTCCAGCTACCGCTACCAGGGCACGTTTTCCATCGGTTACGGCCACCAGTTGATCGATACCGATACCCAGCGCCTCAGGGTCGAAGTCGGACCGGGTGTGCGCTGGACCGAGGAGCGCGAATCGGGCAGGAGCGAGACCGATCCCATTGGCCGGGCTTCTGTGAACTACCGGCTGAACGTTTCCGATAACGCCGAGTTCACCAACCGGTTCCTGGTCGAGACCGGGACCAGCAATACCTTTGCCGAAAACTCCTCGGCCCTGGAAGTGGCCATCAACGACCAGTTGGCCCTGAAGGTTTCCCTGGCCGTGCGTCACAACACGGATGTGGACCCGGGCCGGAAAAACACCGATACCCTCACAACGGCCAATATCGTCTACAACTTCCTGTAGACGATCCTGGGATAAGATGATCCATCAAGTTCCCCGCTGGCCGCACCAATGACTTTCTACGCCCGTCACCTTTTTTTCTGTACCAACCGCAGGGCCGAAGATGCCGACCGTCCATCCTGCGAGAACTGCGGGGCCAGTCGCCTGCGAGCGTACGCCAAGACCCGCATCAAGGAACTGGGAATGGCCGGTGCCGGCGGTGTCCGGGTCAATACCGCCGGTTGCCTGGACCGGTGCGAGGAAGGCCCCTGTCTGGTGGTTTACCCGGAAGCGGTCTGGTACACCTACGTGGACGAGGAAGACCTGGACGAGATCATTGAATCCCACGTCATCAACGGTCGCCCGGTCAAACGGCTGTTTCTGCCCGAGCCCCCGGAAACCGTGGCCCGGGTGATTCCGGCCCCCGTCGACGAGGGCGGGTAGGGAATAGCGCGGCATCCGGGTCTTGCACGGCACCCCGGCTTTCTGTAACATTCCCGCTCTTTACTGTAATGACCATGGACGCAGAATCATGAAGACGTTTAGCGCCCGGGCGGAAGATGTCCGCCGTGAATGGTGTGTGGTGGATGCCGAGGGGAAAACCCTGGGCCGTATTTCCACTGAAATCGCACGCCGGCTGCGTGGCAAGCACAAGGCCGAGTACACGCCTCACGTGGATACCGGCGACTACGTAGTCGTGATCAATGCCGACAAGGTCCAGGTCACCGGAAAGAAGCTGTCGGACAAGGTGTACTACCACCACACAGGGTACATCGGCAATCTCAAGGCCATTACCCTGGAAAAGCTGCTTGCACGGAACCCGGAGCGGGTCATCCAGCAGGCGGTCAAGGGCATGATGCCCAAGAATTCACTGGGCCGGAAGATGCTTGCCAAGCTCAAGGTCTACGCCGGTCCCGATCATCCCCACCAGGCCCAGCAGCCCCGGGCACTGGAACTGTAAGAACAGGATTTCAGACGAATGGCAGAGCAACAGTACTACGGAACCGGCCGCCGCAAGACCTCCAGCGCCCGGGTATTTCTGCGCCGGGGAACCGGCAAGATCCAGGTAAACAAGAAGCCCCTGGAAGACTTCTTCGGCCGCGACACGGCCCGGATGATCGTCCGTCAGCCGCTTGAGCTGGTGGAACTGGGCGACCGGTTCGACGTGATTGCGACGGTCACCGGTGGCGGAACCACCGGCCAGGCTGGCGCAATTCGCCTGGGCCTGACCCGCGCACTGCTGGAATACGACGAGGAACTGCGTCCGTCCATGCGCCGGGCCGGCTTTGCTACCCGCGACGCCCGTGCCGTAGAGCGCAAGAAGATCGGCCTGCACAAGGCCCGCAAGGCGACCCAGTACTCCAAGCGCTGATCCGGACTCCGGTCAGCGGAATCGATCTCTCCTGGGGGATCGTCTAGTGGTAGGACTACGGACTCTGACTCCGTCAGCGGGGGTTCGAATCCCTCTCCCCCAGCCA
>SLIZ01000110.1 GCA_007135395.1 Wenzhouxiangellaceae bacterium
CATGAACGACGGCCGGCCACCGGCCGTCGTTCATGGCGTTTCGCCCTTCCTCGACCCGTGCAAGCACCAACCCGGGGCATGCTAGTATCTGGCCAAAAGCGACCCGGCGGCACCGGGGTTGCATGAAACGGGAGGGAGCCTGAGATGAACGCCTCGTATTTCACGTTTGGCCTGTATTTTGTTGTCCTGCTGGCCCTGGGCATTATCGCCTGGCGCCAGACATCGAACCTGTCGGACTACATTCTCGGGGGCCGCCGCCTGGGCAGCGGGGTGACCGCGCTAAGTGCCGGGTCCTCGGACATGAGCGGTTGGCTTTTGCTGGGCTTGCCGGGGGCAGCCTACTTGTCCGGTCTCGAGGCCGGCTGGATTGCCCTGGGACTGGTCATTGGCACCTATTTCAACTGGCGGCTGGTGGCGACCCGGCTCCGGGTGGCAACGGAAAACCTGCAGGATTCCCTGACCCTGCCGGACTACTTCGAACGGCGTTTTGCCGATACTTCCGGGTTGCTGCGCATCATCGCCGGGATCTTCATCTTCGTTTTCTTTGCCCTGTACGTTTCCTCCGGCCTGGTTGCCGGCGGCCGGCTTTTCGAAACGGTCTTCGAGCTGCCCTACCTGTGGGCGGTGGCCATCGGGACGGGTGCGATCATCGTCTATACCTTCCTGGGAGGTTATCTGGCGGTGAGCTGGACCGATGCCCTGCAGGCCCTGTTGATGCTGCTGGCCCTGGTCGCCGTCCCGGTGTTTGTCTTTTTCACCGGCGATGCCGGTCTGCTGGAGGCTGCCGGGGACAGGAACCCGCACCTGCTCAATCCCCTTACCGATGCCGACGGCGCCGCGCTGGGCTTTCTGGCCATTGTCTCGCTGCTGGCCTGGGGACTTGGCTACTTTGGCCAGCCCCATATCCTGGCCCGGTTCATGGGAATCCGGGCCTCCTCGGACCTGGCCCGGGCCCGCCGGATTGCCATGACCTGGGTAACCATCTGCCTGATCGGTGCGGTACTGGTCGGCATGGCCGGGATCGGTGGATTGACCGAGACCCTGGACGGGGCGGACTCGGAGACGGTCTTCATCCGGCTGGTGGAACTGCTCTTTCACCCGGTAATCGCCGGAATCCTGCTGGCGGCGATTCTTGCCGCCATCATGTCCACCGTGGACTCCCAGTTGCTGGTGGCCTCCTCGGTCATCGCCGAGGATTTCTACAAGGGCCTGCTGCGGACCGAGGCAGACGGCAAGGAACTGGTCTGGATCGGACGAATTTCGGTGGTGGTCATTGCCCTGATTGCCTTCTGGCTGGCCGCGAATCCGGATCGGATGGTGCTTGAACTGGTCGCCCATGCCTGGGCCGGCCTGGGGGCTGCGTTCGGCCCGGTGATCGTCATGTCCCTGTTCTGGGGCGGCATGAGCCGGGCCGGGGCGGCAGCGGGCATGATTGCAGGCGGGGTGACCGTGCTCGTCTGGAATCCCCTGGAAGGCGGGTTGTTCGAAGTCTACGAGATTCTCCCGGGGGCCATATTGGCCGCGCTCGCCGCCTGGGGCTTCAGTCGCCTGTTCCCGGACCCGGAGGCGTCCCGGAAATTCGAAACCATGCTGGAGCGCTAGTGCACCCCGACGGCCCGGAAGACGGGGCGCCGGACATACCGATCCTGGCCCGGACCGAGCACTGGGTGGCGGTTGCCAAACCGGTGGACCTGATGGTCCATCCCAGCAAGCTGTCCCAGGATCGGGCCTTCCTTGTGCCGATTCTCAAGGCCCGGCTGGGTGAGAACCTGTACCCGGTCCACCGGCTGGACCGGGCCACCTCCGGGGTCTTGCTGCTGGCCCGCAACAAGGCCGCTGCAGCCGAACTGGGAAAGGCGTTTCAACAGCGCCGGGTGGCCAAGTCCTACCTGGCGGTGGTTCGTGGCTGGATGGATGATTCCGGCTGGATCGACCGGCCGCTTACGACCCGCGGCGGCGATACCGAGGTTCCCGCCCTGACCCGTTATCGCTGCCTGGGGCGGGTCGAACTGCCTTTCGCCGTCGGTCGCTACCCGACCAGTCGCTACAGCCTGATCATGGCCCGGCCCCATACCGGCCGAACCCACCAGATTCGCAGGCATCTAAAGCATTGCTTTCATCCCATCGTGGGTGATACCACTTACGGTGAGGGCCGACACAACCGGTTCTTCCGGACCCACTACGGGATCCACCGCATGCTGCTGCATGCCCTGAGCCTGGTGGTCCGGCCCGCCGATACGATCATCCCTCCCTTCCGGGTCCGGGCCGGGTTGCCCGGGGATTTCCAGAAACTGATCGAGGCCTGGGGGTGGGCGGACGCCAGGGCCGGTTAGGGCTGGAACACTCCGGCTGGTGTATCGAGGCCCTTTTTGCAGGAATTTTTCAGGGAAGCCAATCATGACCGATCAACCAAGATTCGAAATCGGCCAGGTCATATCCCACCGCCTGTTCGGCTACCGGGGGGTGATCGTGGACGTGGACCCGGAGTTTGCAGCCAGCCAGGAGTGGTACGAGACCGTGGCCACCACCCGGCCGCCGAAGGACAAGCCCTGGTACCACGTGCTCGTCCACGACCATACCCACATGACCTACGTGGCCGAGCGCCACCTTCAGGCCGATACCACTGGCGAGCAGATCAACCACCCGGCCCTGGGGCAGTTCTTCAGTCGTTTCCTGAATGGCCGGTATTTTTCCGACAAAACCCTCCACTGACCGGCCCGGAGACCCTCCGGGCCGGTCAGGTCGGACTGCTTACAGGGGCCAGAGCCCCCAGACCAGCCCGAAGACCGACAGGCTGATGGTTGCCAGGGCGGTGAGGCGAAGACCCAGCCGGGAGCCCAGGCCGATCATTTTTCCGTAGCGCCAGGACTGGATCAGCCCAACCAGGCCCAGGAGCGCGGCCACGGGTGCCAGCCAGGCAACCCAGGTGGCCCAGCCGACCATTCCGAAGATCAGTACTGTTTCGCTGATCTCGGTGGTGGCATGGGCGGCTGCACCCAGCCCGGCTGCCCAGGCCAGCGCAGCGAAGCCTGCCAGGAAGACCAGAAACCGCGTTCCGCCGCCGGCTTCGATCTTGAGACGGTTCAGCCGTCGGCCAAGCCAGCCGCCGATCAGACCCAGCCAGCCAACAACCACCAGCAGGGTCGAAATCCCGCCCCAGGCGGCATGGGCCCGAAGCCTGGTTTCCGATTCGGCGTTCATGATGATGCCCCGTTGAACGGCGCTGGTTCGAAAGATGGGTGCAAGAAACTGCGCGGCTTCTTCGCCTTCCTCGACGCACTCGGTGCCCGCCTCGGCTTCCGGGTCATCGAGCCATTCGTTCATCCAGTCCCCGGCGCAAGGGACGGACCGGGTGGGCCCGTGCCCGGCGTGGGGAAAGATGGCCAACTGGCCGTTTTCAAAGTAGGGCAGGATGTACTCGGCCAGGGGCACCGGGGTAATTGGGTCCCAGGCGCCGTTGACGATGAGCACCGGCTGGTCCGTTTCGACCATTTCAAAGCTTGCCGGGTCGCGGGATTCCAGTCCGGCTTCCCGACACATTTCCGGGACCCGGGTGGAAATTTCGCCAAAGCCGAACCCCGGGGCCAGCAGGGGATGGTCGGCCAACTGGCTTTCGGCATGCCGGGCGAGTTCGTCCACGTAGCCGTCCAGGCAACGCACGGCAGTCGACATGCCGATGCTCCGGGAAAACCCGCCATCGCCCCCGCCTTCGGCCAGTGCCAGGGCCTTGAATACCCGGCGGTTATCCCGGTTCACCGCCCGGGCCAGTTCGCTCATCACCGCCGGGACGGCCGGGTGGGCGGACTGTTCGTAGAGCATTCCGAAGGGCAGGCCCACGACCAGGTCCGGGTGGAACCAGGCCATGCCCTCGGGGTAGCGTTCGTCGGCTTCGACTTCCACGCCGATGGATGACTCGTTGATCCGGCCCAGTGCGTTTTCGTAGCGTTCCTCCAGGTCCCCGTAGCTGCGCTGGCATGCCTCCTGCTCCCGGCAGGCGTTGTAAAGCCGGTCCAGGTTTTCCCGGTGCCAGTGGGGAAGACGCATGAGATCGTGCAGGTCAAGGGGCACGATGGCATCGAGCACCGTTGCCCGGATACCGTCCGGGTCGACCTGTAGATAGGCCTGGCCCAGTACCGAGCCGTAGGAAATCCCCCACACGTTCCAGTCCGCAAGCCCGAGGGCCTGGCGCAGGGCCCGGATATCCCGGGCGTTTTCGAAGGTATGGTAGGCGGCCACATCCACGCCGGCATCGGATGCCTGGACGATGCAGTCCCGGGTGACATCGAATACCGCAAGCTGGGCTTCCATGAAGTCTTCCCGGACCTGGTCGGCCCGGTTGCGGTTGAGCCCGAAGGGGCAGAAATCTCCGGAATGTCCGACGCCCCTTTGCTCGAGAATGTAAAGGTCCCGCCGACTGGTCAGCCGGTGATCCTGCAGCCGCCGGACATAGCCTTCCACCGTGACCCCGGGACCGCCAGTGAGATAGATGACCGGGTCATCCCGGGTCTCCACTTCGTCGCCCTCGTGGTCCTCACCCCGGGCCGGAAAACGCACGAAATGGAGCTCGATGGTCCGGCTGCCGGCAACCTCCCGGTTTTCAGGCACCCGGATAATGCCGCATTCAATCTCCCCGGGCTTGTAGTCAATCCGCCCGCGAAACGGACAGACCACCGGATCGTAGCCTTCGGCTCGCAGCCATTCGAATTCACCGTCCGGCGGTAGAGTCTCCGCCACGGGCCAGTCCTCGATGGGCAGGGTCGGCGGAAGTTCGAAAGTATCCGGGTCCGTGGCAGGATCGACGGCATCCGGGGTCTGGGCCAGGGAAAGGGGGGCGGCCAGCAAGCCGGCAAGCAGCCAATGGGACATGAGGGTGAGACTCCAGTAATGGATCAGGCCG
>SLIZ01000087.1 GCA_007135395.1 Wenzhouxiangellaceae bacterium
AGCCGGTGGCTACCGTCAGCGACTTTCGCCATTTTCCTTCGTTGGTCAAGAGCGCAAAGCCAACACCGCGCCAAAGGGCAAGGTCTGCCGGGTCGTTTGCGGGTAGCCGGGTCAGTTCTCCGCAATCGACCAGGGCCCCGGGCCGGTTTTCTTCGACGAGGCTGTCTGCGGCCAGGCGCAGTACTTCCAGGAGTTCATCGCCGGCAATGCCGTGCCGGTCCAGGGCCTGGTGAAACGCCCGGCTGGCTTGTTCGAGCTGGTCGCCGATGACGGTTTCCAGGGACGATTCCAGCAGGCCGCGCTGGGGCGTTCCGGTCCCGGCCAGGACCCGCAGCCACTGTTCCCGCTTGCCCAGCAGGGAAACCAGCAGGTCCTCGATGTCCTGGCTTCGATGGTCGCGCCACAGCAGTAGCGCCTTGACGTCATCGGCGATTTCATCCCGGCTGTCGATGGTCTCCAGAACCCGGCGAGCGGCTTCATGGTACAGGGCGGCGGTGTTTTCGGCCGGTGCGGGTACCGGTCCGAGCTGGCTGGCTACGGGCATGGTGCGGGCCAGGTAGTGGTTGAAGCTGTCGATGGTGCGGATCAGAAGCCGCTGGGGGTTTTCCCGCAGGCCCCATTCGGCCACCCTGTCTTCCACCGCCCGGGCCTTTTCCAGGGCGGCCTGTTCGTGGGGCTCGTCGGACTCGAATCCCGGGTCGAGGAATTGCAGGATGCGCATCCGCATTTCCGCTGCGGCCTTGCGGGTAAAGGTGATGGCCAGAATTTCTTCCGGCGCTTCGACCACCCCCAGCAGCCCCAGGTAGCGCTCGACCAGCAGGGTGGTCTTGCCCGACCCGGCCGGTGCCTGGACGATTACCGAGCGCCCGGGTTCGACGGCAAGGGAACGTTGTCTTGAGTCACTCATCGCCGGCCTCCGGCAGCGCCTGGCGCTCGTGGATGCGACACAGGCTGTGCAGGTGACAGTACCGGCAGACCTGGCCGTCCCGCGGGTCGACTTCGGCCTGGCCGGACAGGAAGTCCCCGGAGAGTTGATCCAGGCTGTGTCGCCAGCTTGTCAGCAGGTCCTGCCAGGATTCGACCTCCCGGAACCGGGAGCGTCCGCTGATCTTGTCGATGTCTTCCACGCCGGGAGTGCCAATATCCACCTCGGAGAGGCCATCGAAGCCCAGGGCGTCCGGGCGCAGCCGGGCGAATGTTATGGCCGCCGGCGGCGGGTCCATGTTGACCGCGTAGGCGGGCAGTTGCACGTCGGCTGGTCGGGCATCCGGCGCCCAGCCGTTTTTGCCACTGGCGCCGGTCTTGTAGTCGATGAGGATGGATCCGCCCCCGTCGAGTTCATCGATGCGGTCGATCTTGCCGCCCAGGCTCAGGTCGCCGAAGGTCAGGGTGATCGGCACCTCCCGCCCGTTCACGGTGAAGGCTTCCCGCTGCTTTTCCAACTCCAGCCAGCGACCAAGGCTGCGAACCAGGCAGGTCTTTTCCAGCTCCCGGCCAGCGGGGCTGAAGACCAGGGGGTTGCGGCCGGTATGGTATTCCAGTGCGTCTTCGGCGGCCGATTCGATCCGGCTTTCCAGCGCGGCCTTGTTGAGTCCCTTCAATGCCGTCGAGCCGTCCAGGTCTTCCCAGAACATTTCCAGCGCCTTGTGAATCAGGCTGCCCCGGTCCCGGGCATCCAGCCCCGGCCGTCGGGGTGTCAGGTCGTCGGCATCAAGCCGGTATTCGGCAAAGGCCTGGAAGGGGCAATTGGACTGGGCCTGGAGCAATCCCGTACCGCCACGCAGGCTTCCCCCGGGATGGGCCGGTGCCTTTGTGTCATCGTCGATTTCCTCCAGGCCTACGGATTCAATCCCGGGGTTTGTTTCGGATTCCACGATTCGTGCGGTATCCAGCAGCCGGGTGGGTTCGAGTCGTGCCTCGTCGCCGCCCCGGGCAAAACTGCCCCGAATTTCTCTCGCCGATTGCAGCAATCCGGCCAGTTCCGCCCGGGACCGTTCCAGGCAGCCATCGCTGGTTGCGGTGGGTACGCGGGCCTGGACGGGGCCGGGGATCAACGGGTCCCGGCGGGCCGGACCGGGCCAGGTCTGGTGATCCAGGGTCGCAATCCAGGCGGCATCAAAGGTCGAGCCCAGGGCTTCCTCGACACCCAGGATTTCCACCGGTGCGCCCGGGTTGCGTTCCCGGAAGGCTGTAGAACCGGCCCGCTGGCCAAGGGCACCGATCGCCTGTGACCGGGAGACGGGTTTTTCGGTGACCAGGTCCCGGGCACTGAATTCTTCCAGCAGGCCGTGCCAGCGGTCGAGAACCTGGTATTCCCGGCTGTCCAGGCTCCGGCCGTGGCCGAACCCGAGTGCCCTGAGCTCTTCCTGGAGCCGGGCAACCCAGTCGGATGGAAGGGCCCGGTCCCGGTGGTCTCGTCGGACTTTCTGCCAGGCGGTCAGGGCCTTTTCGAGTCTCTCGGCACCGGCCTTTCCGGCCTGCCAGGCGATCTGCCCGGCGGAAATCCAGTAGGGTTTTCGGGTGATCAGCCGGGCCAGGGTTCCGGCCCGTGCATCGACCTCTTCCGTGGCACCGGCAAGAAAGGGCGAGCGCAGCAGGGAGAAGGCTTCGGGCTGGCTGATGCGCGCCGGGTCGAGCCGGAGGAGAGCCAGGGCATTGGCCACCAGGTCCCAGCGATCCAGCGTGGGGCCCAGGGATACATGCCAGGGTTCGTGGCGAGCCGGGGTCAGGGCAAACCCGGGGGGGTCGAAGACCTGCTGGAAGATTCGCTCGGCGCTGGCCAGGCGCTGGCCAAGGTCCGGCACGACAATGGCTATGGTCTGGTCCGGGTTTTTCTCCAGCCGCGACCGGGCCCAGCCGGCAGCGGCTTGAAGTTCCGCCTCGGCGTCGGGAAACTCGATGATCTCTTCCAGTCCGGTGCCGGGCTGGTTACTCGACTCCGGCCGACCATTCCCGGCCGGTTCAACCCCCGAGGTCTCCACCGGAATTCCGGCATCCTGGACGGCCTGGACGATGGCCTGCTGCAAGGGGGTCATGGGCAGGTCGAAACCGGCCAGGGCAATCCCCGGGGGCAGGTCGACCCGGCCCTGCCGGATCAAATCGGGCAATTCGGTGGCCAGGGTCCATTCATCGACCAGCCCCTTGTCGGCGCAAAGGGCCTGGAAGCGCCCGGCCCAGTCCCGGAAACGCCGACTGTCTTCGCTCAGGATCAGCCCGGTCCATTGCTCCGGCGGCTCAAGCTGGTACTCGTGAATCCGGCGCCAGGAACTGGCAGCCATGTCGGCGACCCGGGGCTCGCCGATGAAGACCTCCCGGTCGATGACCTCCTGCCACAGGACCAGGGTCTGGGGGGCGGTCACGGGTACCCGGGAGTCGTCTCCGGCGAGAAGCCAGTGGTCCTGGATCTGCCGGATCCAGCTGGAAAAATCCAGCACCGCCGGGGTCACCCAGGCGGTCTGTCCGGCACCCTTGCGGGCCATTGCAAGGCGAAGTCTTTCTGCCCGGGCAAGCCGGGCGGTGGGGGTTATTACAATCGTCGAATCGTCAATCATGCGGGCATTATGCCCAAGGGGTTTCTCAAAAACCGAGAAGCCACCGGCCTTCAGCCTGCATCGGGATTCAGCCCTAAGAAAAGAAAATACGCGATGTAGAAGACGGTCCAGATGCCAAGCAGAAGCAACAGGCGTTGCCGGTGGCTCCAGTTACCGAACCAGCGCCGGGCGATCCAGGCTGCAGCCAGGGCGATCAGGACGAAGCGGATCAGTCGGGCCGGTATGCTGATGGCCATAAACGCCGCCAGGGAGATACCGGCTTCAGGCGCCAGTGCAGCGTAGATCTTGTACGGAGTTCCGGTCAGGGCGCCCAGGAATGTTGCAAGGACACCGGCCTGCTGGAGAGCGGCGGCAACGTTTTCCAGCATGGACTGGCTGATGGCCGGGACCCGGATCAGGGCCTGACTGGCTGCGTCGATGGAATGGCTGCCCCACAGGTACATGAGGGTGCCGCCGGCCAGGGCGCCGGTCAGGGTCCATAGACAAAGCCTGAGCGCCAGGGCCCGATCCCGCAGGGCCACCGCGGATAGCAGGACATCGGGAACGATGAAGAAAAGCGTTGCCTCGGCCAGGCCCCAGGCCAGGGCGGAAAGCCTCAGTCCCATTCCGGTTGCCGGATGTCCCCGGCCAGGGCCTGGATTCGGCCTCGCAGGGTGTCCGGAAAATCCTCCGGGTGGTTCCGGCCCTTGAGGCCTTCGCCGATCTGGATGTCGACCAGAAACGGCACCAGAAGTCCCTCGCCCCGGGGCAGGGCCTTGCCCAGGCCGTGCATGTATACCGGGACCACTGGTACGTCCGGATACCGGGCGGCGACCTTGGCAATGCCGGCGCGAAATTTCCCCAGCTTTTCCGGTTCTCCCCGGCTGCCTTCCGGGAAGAAGATCAGGATCTGGTCATTTTCCAGGGCCTGGTAGCAGCCTGCCAGGGGGTCGTCATCCGGTCCGGAGCGTTTCCGGGCGATGGGCAGAATGCCCACGATGCGGGTGGAAAACCAGGCCAGCAGCCGGTTTTTCATGAAGTAATCCTCAGCTGCTACCGGCCGGACCCGGTGCAGGAGCCTGTGAGGCAGCAGGGACATGAGGACCATGGCGTCCAGGTGGGAGTTGTGGTTGGCGGCGATGATGGCAGGCCCCCGGCGGGGCAGGTGTTCCCGCCCGCGGGTGTTCAGGCCCAGGATGATGGTGATCACCGGCCGGACCAGAAGGGAAAAGTACAGCCAGCGCAGAATCCCGATCATCTTCAGTAGTGCAGGTAGTAGACGAAGTGGAAAAACAGCGGCGCGGTATAGATCAGGCTGTCGATCCGGTCCAGGATGCCTCCGTGACCGGGCAGCAGGCTGCCGGAATCCTTCACGCCCAGGTCCCGCTTGAGTGCCGAGATGGTGACATCCCCAATGAACCCGGCCATGCCGATCAGCAATCCGGCCGCCAGGGCCTGGCCGTCGGTCAGCGGTGTCAGCCAGCCGGCCAGCAGCCAGGCCAGGAAAACAGTGGTGGCCACGCCACCGATCAGTCCCTCGGTGGTCTTGCCCGGGCTGACCGTGGGCAATACCTTGTGCCGACCAAGCAATTTGCCCCAGCAGTACTGGGCCACGTCGTTGAACTGGGTGAGAAAGACCAGGTAAAGCACCAGCCCGGCCCCGCCGGCCCCCGGGTTCACTTCCCCGGGCAGGACCAGCAAATAGGCCACGTGGCTGATGCTGAACACCATGGCCATCAGGCCCCAGTGCAGGGTACCGGCAGCACGAAGGAAATGGTGGGTCTCGCCGGCAAGCACCATGCGCATGGGCAGCAGCAGGAAAGCGTAGACGGGGATGAGAATGATGAACATCCCGTACCACTCCATGCCCACCAGGATGTACTGGGTGGGAATGGTGAGATAGGCCCAGAACATCACCCGCCGGTCGGCTCGCCGGGTAGGCACCAGGGACAGATACTCCTTGAGTGCCATGAACGAGACAAAGGCAAAAAAGACCAGGGAAATATTCCGGGTAACCGCCATGGCAACGGTGAAGATGATGAGCATCAACCACCAGGACTGGATCCGGCTGACCAGCTCGGTCCGGGCCGCGTCGGCCAGGCGGGAGCGGATGATGGCAACGATGATGCTGGCGATGACCAGCAGGCCGAAGATACCCGCCAGGGCCTGGAAGACGGCGGGCTGGAGACCGAATTCACCCATTTCCGGGACGTCCTTCGGCCAGGGCCGAGCGGGCCCGGTTGACGATTGTCCAGGCTGAGCCGACCACCATGGCCGCCAGGATCCAGTTCACCCCCGGCTCGGTGGGTCCGCCCAGCCCGGCCCATAGTGCCAGGGCGCCAAATACGAAGGCCCGGTCGGACTTGCCCATGGGCCCGTCATAGCGCCGGCTTGCCCCCACCTGCGGGCCCAGCACGCCGGTCATCTCGCCGATGATGGCGGTAACCACGATGGCTACGACCAGGGCGGGGTGAAAGCCGGCGACCAGGGCCAGGGGCAGGTACAGAGCAGCATCGGAAACCACATCCCCCAGTTCGTTGAGGATTGCACCGGCCCGGGTTTGCTGGTCGTGCTCCCGGGCGAGCATGCCATCGATGGCGTTGAGCGCCATGCGCAGGAAAAGAAAGACGGGGAGAATGAGCAGGGGCCAGGTGGCTGCCGGCCAGGCGGCAATCAGCCCGCCAACGACCACCGACAGAATTGCGGCGACAACGGTCACCGTGTTGGCCGAAATCCCGATGCGCGCCAGCCAGTTGGCAAGCGGCCGCAGCAGGCCCTGGAAGGCCGGTTTCAATTGGTAGATGCTGGCCAAGTCAGGCTCCCTCGATGCCCTCGGGCGATTGTACCCGACCTCTGCCCGGCCGGTTCAATCAATCCGCCAGCGCCCGAACACCGGGTTGCCGGAAACTTCGATGCCCAGTTCTTCCAGCCACCGGGCGACCACGTGGTTGGAGTTGTCGGTCAGGGTGTAGGGCTTGGGGTCATGGACAAATTCCAGGTCGAAGTCCTCGCTGTAGTGCAGGCTGTCCCGGGCCTGGTCGAAGCGCCGGTCGATTTCCTCGATGAGCCGGTCGACCCGGGGGGCCGGGGCGTCGAACCGGTGGACCTCGTTGACGGGTACCCGCATGGCGCCCTGGATGGCATCGGTCTCCGGGGAGATTTCCAGCTCCCGCCGGCCCAGCGCCCCCTGGGTTCTGGCAAACAGGGTGGGAAAGACCCGCAGGGGACCGCCCCCGCTCATGGCATACCAGGCCCAGTCCCCGTAGACGTAACGAATGAGCGTTTTCCGGTCACTGGCAAGAACCAGGCTGCTGTGGCGGCCATGGTCGACCAGGAAGACTGGCCGGGGATCTTCGATGGTTGCCGGATCGGGCCGACTAACGGTGCCGGCACAGCCGGTGGCAAGCGCCAGGGCCAGCAGAATCGACAGGTATCTCATGGTTGGTAAAGGATACCAGCCCCCTCGGGATTTCCGGGCAGTAGCCTGAAACGGACTTGACCGGCAACCCTGCCAGGCCTGCTCCCGAAAAAAATCGACGACACAATGTCCGGCCCGATAAGGTAATCTGGCCGGTGGTGGTGCGGTGCACCACCTGGTTGCAATCCGGTGACCATCAACTGCGAGGACAAATCCAGTGCTCTACAAGTTTCACGAGATGCAGCGTTCCATGTTGAGTCCCATGGTCTACTGGGCCGAGGCCAGTGCCCGGATGTTTTCCACTCCGGAAAGCATTCTTTCCCGCTTCCCCGGTGCCGAACGGGTGGCTGCCGGCTACGAGCTCATGCATCGGCTGGGCAAGGAATACGAGAAACCGGAATTCGGAATCCGGAGTGTGAATGCCCATGGACACCCGGTCCCGGTTGTGGAACTGGAAGCCATGAAGCTTCCGTTCTGCCGCTTGTTGCGGATGAAACGCTACACCGATGACCCGGGCACGATTACCGATCTCAAGGACGACCCGACGGTCCTGGTCGTCGCTCCCCTGTCCGGCCACCATGCCACTTTGCTTCGGGATACGGTCGGCACCCTGCTGCCCGAACACAAGGTGTATGTCACCGACTGGATCGACGCCCGCATGGTGCCGGCCGCCGCAGGTGCCTTCGGCCTGGATGACTACGTGGAATACATGGAGACATTCATCGGCCACATCGGTGCCGAGAACCTGCACGTGATTTCCGTTTGCCAGCCCACGGTGCCTGTGCTTGCCGCGGTGTCCCTGATGGCCGCCCGGGGCGAGGTTACGCCGAAGACCCTGACCCTGATGGGCGGGCCCATCGACCCCCGGGAGAGCCCCACCCAGGTCAATGACCTGGCCCGGACCCATTCCCTGAGCTGGTTTCGAAGCCACATGATCCAGGAAGTCCCGCCGGGTTACCCGGGTTCGGGCCGGCGGGTCTACCCGGGTTTTCTCCAGCACACCGGGTTCATGGCCATGAACCCGAGACGGCATATGCGCTCCCATTGGGACTTCTATGCCGACCTGGTCAAGGGCGACCTGGAAGATGCCGAGGGTCACCGGAAGTTCTACGACGAATACAACGCAGTCCTGGACATGCCGGCGGATTTCTACCTGGACACGGTGGACGTTGTCTTCCAGCGCCACCTGCTGCCCAGGGGACGCTGGAAGGTACGGGGTGAACGGGTGGATCCGGCGGCCATCAAGAACACCGATATCCTGACCATCGAAGGCGAGCTAGACGACATCTCCGGACTGGGTCAGACCCGGGCCGCGCACAAGCTTTGCACGGGCGTTGCGGAAGATCGCAGACATCATCTGGAGATCGCCGGTGCCGGCCATTACGGTATCTTCAGCGGGCGGCGCTGGCGCGAGCAGGTCTACCCGCAGGTCCGCAACTTCATACGCTCCCGGGTCCCCGATCAGGCTTGACCGGCCTTTGTCGAATACTCCCCCAACCCCGGTCATTCTGCGGGAAGGAGCCCGGCTTCCAGCCAACTGGCAACCTTCCGGATATCTGCCGGGGCCACGGTGTCGGCGCAAGCGTCCAGTACCCGGCGCAGACGCTGGTCGGAATCCAGGGGATCTCGTTCGTCCAGATAGCCTTCCTCGTGTAGCCATTCCGACAGTGCCCCCAGCCGGGCAGGGCCAAAACCGCTGACCGCACCCTCTTCAAGCCGTTCCATCAGGACCTCCGGGTCGTTGCCGGCCTCGTCTGCGACAAGGGCCACCGGGTCGATGAATGCCGGCGTGATCTGGCCGGACTCTTCCAGTACCCCCCGGTCTACCGGGCGTGACCGGCCATGCTCGCAGGCGGCCAGCCAGTGGCGAGTGACCCGGCAACGGTCGGCAAGGCTTCGGCGAAGCGCCGGGGCCTTGATGGCGTTTTCCGCCGAGGGGCTGTCCAGCAGCTTTTCCAGCGCGCCCAGGTGGGCAATGCGCCAGTTTTCCATCAGCTCCCACAGAGTGTCCAGGTCGTCACGGAGCAAATGGAACACATGAATGGAACCGGCCGGACGGATCGGACGGATCGGCGCAACGGCCAGAACCCGGGCGTAGTCTTCCGGTGACCGGCCCTCGGGCCGGGGCACCGGCTCGGTTTCGGGCAGGGAGAAGTCCCGGTCTTGTTCGGCCTCGGTACCAAAGCGAATCGCGGCCAGGTCGATGACGCGTGGTTTGTGACCGGTTGCTTGTTCCCAAAGGACACGCTCGTGGCGTCGGGCGCTCAGGTAAAACACCTGGCGACCCTCGCCGTCGGCCAGTTCCTGGAGACTGGTGGCGACCCGGGAAAATCGGTCTTCGTCGGTGGTGGTCAGGGCTTCGTCGAGGAAGATGGGCAGGGCAACGGTGTGCTGTTCGAGACGGCGGGTCCAGGCCAGGCGCACGGCCAGAAGCAGTTGTATCCGGGTCCCGGTGGAAAGCTCGGACAGGCCGCGCCTGGCTTCGGAGGCCGTGTTGATGGCCATCAGGCCCTGTTCGTCATCCAGATCCAGGGCCCAGCCGCCGTGGGTGAAGCGGCCAAAGAGTTCCCGGGCATGGGCCAGTGCCGGGGGTTCATTTTCGGCCTGGAATTCCTCCCGGACCGATTCCAGGAGAAAGGTGGCGGCCTCGGCGGCCAGGGTTTCCCGGTGCCGGTCTTCCAGCTCTGCCCGGCTGGTTTCCACCGCTGCCACGGCGGCCTCCAGCGTGCCTTTCCGGCCCGCCTCGGCAAGACTTTGCCGGATGCTGCGAATCTCTTCGATCAGCTCGTCTGCCCCATCGGCTTTATCCCGTGCTGCTTCCATATCTTCGCGGATCCGTGCCCGGACCCGTTCGACGGGCTCGGTTTGGACCTTCTCGAGCAGGTCCGGGTCTTCTTCCAGTTGTTTTCGAACCCGGGCTTGTGCCCCCCGGGCTTCGTGAAACGACTTGTTTCGTTCAATCCACCTGGGAAGCTGCTCGATCCATCGTGCCAGCTCATGCTCTTCTTCCGGCTCAAGGCCCAGGCGCTCAAGCAGCTCCCGACGTTCCCGGAGGCAATCCTTTGATTGCCTGGTCAGCTCTTCGACTTGCCTGCCCGCTTCTCCAAGGTCCCGTCTGGCCTCTTCCGCCTGTTCCCGGCGCCGGTTCAGGTCGTCGAAAGCTGCGATCATGGCCCGGGTCTCGACAGCCTCGTATCCCCATTCGGACAGGGTCCTGGTGATTTCGGTGCGGGTCTGGCCGGTTTCCCGGTCAAGCGTCTCCAGTTCACGTTCCAGGCTCCGGCGCCGGGTGTGGGCCTTGTGCCAGGCCTGGCTCAAGCGGATGAACCGGTCGAGTCCGGCGGCGGCAAGCTCCGGGTCGAATCCCAGTTCCGAGGCCAGATCGTTCCGCCGGCCCTGGAGAGTCTCAAGTTCTTTCCGGGCATCTTCCAGCTCAGGTTTCAGGAATTCGGCCCGGGCTGCGGCACTGTCCCGATCATCCAGTTCCCGAAGCCGGCTTTCCAGTCCGGTCAGCCGGGTTTCGACTGCCGGACGGGACCACCCTTCCGGTGCTTGGAGTCTGGTGCGGTCAAAGCGGTCCCGGGATGGCCGGCTGTTCCGTCCCGGCAGGCATTCGAACACCGCCCAACCGGCGGCGACCAGGGCCAGCCCGCATCCCAGGGCTATCAGGGGCTGATCGACCAGCAGGCTGCCGGAGCCGGTAGCCAGCGCGGCGGCGGCGGCGATGACAGCAGCGGTCCGGGCCCGTGCATTGCCCGCGGAATGGGTGGCCAGCCATTCGCGCAGTGCCGAGACCGCTTCCCGGTGGGTTTCGATCTGGGCGGGTTCAGGCTTCGACGGGGTTCTTTCGATCTCCCTGGACAGGCTTTCCAGACGGGTCCGGGCCTCGTGCAGCTCCCGGGCCAGTTCCTCGGCCCCGGATACTGCTCCCGGCTCCAGCCGCGGGGCCGGGCCGGTTTCGCCGAGTTGCTCCCGGGCGGTGGCTTCCCCGGTCTTGCAGTCTTCAAGATCCCGCATGAGGATTCGATGCCGGTCCTGTGCCCTTTGCAGGGAATCCAGGTTGCCCGCCAGGGTTTTCAGCAGGGCGCTTTCGGGGGCCCGGTCCTGGAGACCGGTGGCTTCCAGTTTCTGGCGGGCGCGGGATTCCATATCCCTGGCCTTCCGAATACCATCTTCGATGGAGGCCAGTCTTCCGGTCAGCTTATCGAGCACCTCCAGCTCGTTGCCCCGGAGCTTTTCCATGGCCTCGGGCCACTGGTCCAGCTCGGCGGCAATGCCCTCCAGGTTTTCCCGGGCTTCGAGAAGTTCCAGCGCCCGTTTGAGGGACTCTATGCGCTGGCGTGCCCGCACGGCCTGGTCGCGCTCCTTCTCCAGTTCAGGCAGCCGGATTTCCTGGCGGCGCAGGCTGGCATAGTCGGCTTCGACCTTTGCCAGGGCCCGACGGGCCTGTCTGAGCCTGCCGGCTTCGTTCGTGCCCAGCCGGGGGCGGACCCGGAAGGGTTCCTGTTCAGACAGCGCCTTGAGGTCGTAACCACCGGCCAGAGCCTGCTGGAGTGCCCGGACAAGGGAATCGTCCTTCCGGTCGGCAGCCGCCAGGTCTTCCATGGAAAGCCAGTAGCACCGCAGTTGATCCCGGCGGGGCAGGGGCGGGGGTTCGGCAGGCTGGCCTTCCCTGGTCCAGGACAGGTCCGAACCGCTGCGCGAAGCCGTCCAGTCCTGACCGTCATGGGAGAACCGGGCGCTGATGCTGACTGCCCGTGGGTCCTGCCTGGGATCGACTTCCAGTACCAGCGCCATGGCCCGGATCAGACTGCTCTTGCCGATGGCATTGGGTCCAAGAACCAGGTTGGTGCCAGCCTCCATTTTCTCGATGTGTGTCGGGGAATCCAGGCCGGGAAGCTGGTGTATGTGAAGCTCGAGGAGTTTCAAGTCTCCTCCTGCCGCTGGGCCAGCAGCCTTTCCAGGAGCCGCAGGCCGGATTCACGCAGATATTCGGCGGTGGATATCGGGTCCGGAGGATCCACACTGAGCTCGTTCCATCGGCTTTTGCCGGCCTGTTCCCGGAGCCTGTGGCGGGCCTGGTCGATCATGGACTGCCGCTCGGCATTTTCGTCCGGCTCATCGAGCAGCAGGAGCTTGCGGGCGAGCAGGCCCGGTGGTGTCGGCTCCCGGGCCAGTTTCTCCAGATCGATCTCCGGTCGGGTAGCGGACACGAGCTGCTCGACGAAGTATCGGGAGCCTCCGTTGCTGCTGAACAGATGAGCCCGGTCGTCGTCGGAAAACAGGTCCAGGACAGCCTCGCCGAATCGACAACGGCCCGTCAGGCGGATTCGCAGCCCGGTGGCTTCCGGCGGGGTGTCCAAGGTCGCGAGTCTCTTGTCCAGATCCCGGACGGCTTCAAGCAGGTGTCCCCGGGCCTGTTCCGGTTCGTCCAGTTCGGTCAGATCAAGATCCAGGCGAGCGTACCGAAGCGGCGCCTGAATCCACTGATCCATCGACTCGATCCGGCCGGCCCGGACCCGGATCAGCCAGGGGCCGCGATCCCCGTATTCACCCGGGTGCAGGCCGGTGACCGAGCCCAGGTAGCCGTTCGGATGGGGTGCGGCAAGGGCATCGGGCCGGTGGATGTGGCCCAGCAGCCAGCCGTCCAGACCGGCCGATTCCAGTTCCCGACTGCCGACCGGGGCGTAGGCGCTGCCGGGCTGGTCCCGGTCGCAATGAAGCAGACCCAGGTTGGGGCCATCGGGTCGAAGTTCGAATACATGTCCGGCCAGGGGGCTGTCGGTGACCCGGGGGGCTGGAAAGGACCAGCCCCATAGATGTACTGATTCGCCCCGGGCGTGAATGGTGCTGCATTCCCACTGGCCGTCCCGGCCCAGCAGCTCGAATTCCGGGATCTGGTCGGCCAGCCGGGGCAATACGGCCACATCGTGGTTTCCGACCACTCCGAGAACCCGGATGCCCGCCTCGGTGAGCTTCATGACTCCGGCCTGGAGCTGTCGATAGGCCTCGTAGTAATGGTCTTCCCGGTCCACCACGTCTCCGGCCAGGGCAACGGCTTCTACGCCTTCCTCGATGGCCCGGTTGACCAGCCTTTCCCAGGCCTGGCCTGGGCCGAAATCCCCGCCCATGCCGGCCAGATCTTCAGGTAACCGGGTAGGGCGGCGACCCAGGTGCAGGTCTCCGACAGCAAGCAATTTCAGGCCCGTATCGGAATCAGGGCGGGAAGATGGCATCAGGCAACAACCGGATAGCTTAACGGGGCGATTGTACTACCTTGGTTGCGGTTCAATAACGGGCCAGGAACTGCTGGTCAAGCTGGGCCAGACCCTCGACCAGCAACCGCTTGGGTGACTTCGGGTTCTCGAGCTTGGGAATCTGTACGGCAACACTGACCGATATCGATATGGATTTGCCGGGAAACCGGATGCGGGCACCGTTCAGACGTCGGCGGAGCCGGTTGGCGAGAATCCAGGCACCGGCCCGGTCGGTTGCCAGCAGGATCAGGCTGAATGCCGACAGGTGACTTCGACAGACCACATCTTCGGTGCGGATCTGGTCTTCAAGGTAGCGCCCGACATTGCGCAGGGCCGATTCCGCCCAGTGTTGCCCCATGCCGAAGTACAGGGACTGGAAGTCGTCCAGTCGTACGTGAATCAGCGCGAGGGGCAGACCACGGCGCAGGTGAAAGCTGTGGGTCTGTTGAAGCTGTTTGAGAAACTCGTCCGGATTGGTGTCCAGCCGGGAATGTTCGGCGCTTGGTTTCGGGACATCCTCGCGTTCGACGAATGGAAGGCGACCGACCGACACTTCCGGCCGGACCAGGTGCTTTCGTGCCGAATCGGTCAGGTCATTTGCGCTGAACGGTTTCCGGATCAGATCCGTTGCCCCGTGCTGCAGTGCCAGCTTGCGAGCCCGGGTCTCGTCGTTTCCGGTCACGACCAGGATGGGGAGATCGCGGATCTTCGGATCGTCGGAGGCGCGGACATTGCGGATCAGGTCCTGGCCATCCATGACCGGCATCATGAGGTCGGTGAATACCAGTTGAATGTTCGGGTCCTTGGCAATGAGTCGCCAGGCTTCCTCGCCATCACTGGCGGTTACAACATCGTATCGATTGCGAAGGAATTGCCGGGCGGCATATCGCATCAGGCGTGAATCATCGACGAACAGAATGCGCGTTGATTCCAGATTCTCTTTCGCGCTGCCAAGCATGATATCCCCCGAAAATCGATTGGCCATGACCGGCAGATTACTATACACCATGGCGGCCGGAAGTTCCTGTCATGGCTCATTCCGGGAGCGAGTCATCGTCTTCCTCAAGAAACTCCACATCCCTGAAATGGGCATCCAGCAACTCGATCATGGACAGGAGTTCGGCTTCGCGAACCAGCGCCACCTGGACCGACTTGCCCAGAATCCCGGTTGCTTCCTCGATCGCTTCCATACTGGTCGGGTCGACCATGCCAAGCAGAAAATGGGTTGGCTGCTCCTCGATGACAACAACCCGGTGTCGCCGGGAGAATTCTGCAGGCAAACGGACGGGTTTGGCCGCAAGGATGTCGTGGCGGTTGAGGTCGACAATTGGAATCTGGAGCTGGTGGGAAAGGAACTCCATCAGCTCGGTTTCCGAAATCACTCCGGCGCTGGTCAGGACCGACCCGAGTTTCTGGCCGGTCCGGGCCTGGCGGGTGAGGGCCGTCTGGAGCTGGTCCTGGGTCAGGTAACCGTTTTCCAGCAGCAGGTCGCCAATTCGAAGCCGGTTGATGTTCATGTCGGTCGAGTTGCCCCTTGATCTCGCGCGGGAATGAATCGCCCGCTTATTAGGCCCCATCGGTCCTGCACCGGTCAAGGCGCCGGGTGGGCAGCCAACAGGGGGGAAGGCCGGCCCTTATGCCCTTGCTTTCCAGCGGGCATGAACCATGGGGTTCAACCGGGCAAGCTCCAGTGCCCTTTCGGTGCACTCCGGGTTGCGGGCCAGTTCCGACAGGACCAGGCAGGCCCTTGTCGCAGGGCGCTTGTCGCCGGAAAGGCCGTTCCAGTCCTCCCGGGCTACGGCGGGGTTGCCGGCCAGCATGAAGGCGGGAAACCAGGCCGGGTCCGGATCCTCGTCGGCATCGAAAAAGGCATCGCATTCGTTGCGCAGCACCGGGTGATCGGCGCGATCGAGAAAATCCAGGGCGTCGTCGGGAAAGTCCCGGCAGTAGCCAAACAGTACCGGTAATGCTGCTTGCCATCGATCCAGGTTCAGGCGGGCCCGAATCAGGCGCTCGACAAGCACCGGGTGGCTGGCATGGTCGGACAGGTTGACGATGGATTCCACAACCCGATCCCAGCGGCCGATTCTCGACCAGGCCAGAGATGGATGAAGCTGCGGAAGTTCCGGGTCGAATCTGCCGGCATCAAGCGCTTCGGCCAGGCAGGTCCACAGGGGATGGAGATAGGCCTGGGCCGTATCCCCGAAAAAGTCCCGGGCCAGCGGCTCCAGCGCCTCGACCCGGGCAAGTACCCCGGCCGGGTCGTCCATGGCCTGGGTGGGAAGACGGGCGGCATCCAGCAATGCCTCGGCGTCATTGAGTCGGCTGTGCCGCGGGCTAAGTTGGTACAACTTCTCAAGCAACAGTTCGGCGTCTTCGATCCGCGCATCGGCCAGCGCTTTCTTGAGCTCGCCCAGTACTGTTGACGGCTGGTTGTCGAAAAACAGATCCAACTGGTCAGATTCGGTGCGTTTTTGCCACTCGGTTCGAAGCAGCCGATCCCGGCCCGGCTTTCGGGAAAAGCCCCCCTTGCTCCCCGGCGGGCTGGCCGGATGTTGCTCCAGGTCGATCTTTCGCGCCCATTGATGGGCAATTTCCAGCCACTGTTCGATACGCTCCGGGTTGCCGGCCAGGGCCTCGTCCAGCCAGGCCGGATTTCCCTTGCGCCAGGCATCGAGACCGGATGCGGGCAGCCTGCCGGTCTTGAGCAGGAAATCGACCGGCCGGAAAGTCCCTTCCCGGGCCAGCAAGTCCTCGACAAGGGACTGGATGCGTCGGGTGTCCACGGGGATCAGGCCGGCTCGAACAGGATTTCCAGGTCGCGGCTTTCCAGCCGCCCGGCCCCGCCCCCGGTAAACAGGCCTTCAAGCAGCCCTCGCTTTTCTTTCTGCATGGAGTGGATGCGTTCCTCCACGGTGTTTTCGGCCAGCAGTCGGTAGACCATGACCTTGTTGTCCTGGCCGATCCGGTGGGCCCGGTCGGTGGCCTGGTCTTCCACGGCCGGATTCCACCAGGGATCGTAGTGAATTACCGTATCGGCGGCGGTCAGGTTCAACCCGGCTCCACCGGCCTTGAGGCTGATCAGGAAAAGCGGAACCCGGCCGGTCTGGAAGGCCTCCACGGCAGCCTCACGGTTCCGGGTCTTGCCGGTGAGCTTGGCGTAGTCGATCCGCCGGTCCTTCAGTTCGGCCTCGATCAGGCCGATCATGGTGGTGAACTGGGAAAACAGCAGGATTCGCCGTCCTTCCTGGATCAATGGCGGAACCAGGTCCATGAGCAGATCAAGCTTGGCCGAGCCGGCGTTGCCGTGGTCGATGTTCTTCAACAGTCGCGGATGACAGCAGACCTGGCGCAGCTTGAGCAGAGCGTCGAGGACCACAATGCGGCTTCGGTCCAGCCCCCTTTCATTCAGGGCCTTGCGAACCCGGTCGTGCATGGCCAGGCGTACCGAGTCGTAAAGGGCCTGCTGGGCCTCGTTGAGCGCCACGGTGCGGTCGATATCGATCTTGTCGGGAAGCTCCGGCGCCACCTCGGCCTTGGTCCGGCGCAGGAAGAACGGTCGCAGGCGCCGGTTGAGGGCCAGGCGGGCATCCTCATCGCCGTGTTTTTCCACCGGGTTTCGAAAGCGTTGGCGAAAACCCTTTTCATTGCCCAGCAGGCCGGGCATGAGGAAGTCCATCAGGGACCACAGTTCGCCCAGGTGGTTTTCCATCGGCGTGCCGGTCAGGCACAGCCGGTGCCGGGCGGCCAGGCTGCGTACTGACCGGGCCGCCCGGGTACGGGGATTCTTGACCTGCTGGGCCTCGTCGAGAATCAGCAGATGCCAGTCCTGCTTCTGCAGGACTTCCAGGTCCCGGTGGACAAGGGGATAGGTGGTCAACACCAGGTCCATCTCGCCGATCCGGTGAAATTTCAACTTCCGGTCCGGGCCGTGGAGCATCAAGACTTTCAGTTCCGGGGCAAACCTGCGCGCCTCGGCCCGCCAGTTGAA
>SLIZ01000117.1 GCA_007135395.1 Wenzhouxiangellaceae bacterium
CGGTACCGGCCAGTGTGTAACGATAGATGTTGTCGACGAAGAACAGCACATCACGGCCTTCATCCCGGAAGAACTCGGCCATGGTCAGTCCCGACAGGGCTACTCGCAGGCGGTTGCCCGGCGGCTCGTTCATCTGGCCGAACACCAGGGAAACCTTGTCGAGTACGTTGGATTCCTTCATTTCGAAGTAGAAGTCGTTGCCTTCCCGGGTCCGCTCACCGACCCCGGCAAATACCGAATAGCCCTCGTGCTCGATGGCGATGTTGCGGATCAGCTCCAGCATGTTCACCGTCTTTCCGACTCCGGCGCCACCGAACAGCCCGACCTTGCCGCCCTTGGCAAACGGGCAGATCAGGTCGATGACCTTGATGCCGGTCTCCAGCAGTTCGTCACTGGCAGCCTGTTCGTCGAAGGCCGGCGCCTTGCGGTGAATCGGCATACGCTGTTCTTCACCGATTTCTCCAGCCTCATCGATGGGGCGGCCCATGACATCCATGATCCGGCCCAGGGTCTTGGGCCCGACGGGCACGGTAATCGGCTCGCCGGTAGTGGTCACCCCCCGTCCACGCTTGAGGCCTTCGGTGGATCCAAGGGCAATGGTGCGCACGACCCCGTCGCCGAGCTGCTGCTGGACTTCCAGCATGATCTCGGAATCATCCACCACCAAAGCATCATAGACAGCGGGTACTTCACCACGGTCGAACTCTACGTCGACGACGGCGCCGATGATCTGAACAATCTTTCCGGAACTCATGCGCTTTTCCTCAGTTTTTTCAGTGGACCGCCTTGATCACCCGGATCCCTGGCAGTCCTGTGTGCTTGATCAATCAAATATGTTCGAAGGGCCGTCATCAAACGGCCGCTGCGCCCCCGACAATCTCGGAAATCTCCTGGGTGATCGCCGCCTGCCGGGCCTTGTTGTAGGCCAGGCGAAGGTCATCGATCAGGTTGTTGGCGTTGTCGGAGGCATTCTTCATGGCCACCATGCGTGCGGCATGTTCGCTGGCCAGGTTCTCGAGTGTGGCCTGATAGACAAGGGACTCGATATACCGGGTCAGAAGATCATCCAGCAGGCTTTCGGCATCCGGCTCGTACAGGTAGTCCCAGTACTGAAGCATGGGCTCTTCGGTTGCCGGCGGAAGGGGCAGAAGCGGATCAATGGTGACCTGCTGGACCATCGTGTTGACGAAGTCGTTGTAAACCACGTACAGCCGGTCAAGCTCACCCTTCCGGTACTCATCGAGCATGACCTTGATGATACCGATCAGGTCTTCGATACGAGGGCTTTCACCGAGCCCCTGGGCAGCACCGGCAATCGGCACATCAATGCGATTGAAATACTGGGCGGCCTTGCGTCCGAGCACCACGAGGCTTGGTGCAACATCCTTTTCCTTCCACCCCTGCAACTCACCCAGAACTTTTCGGAAAAGGTTGGAGTTGAGACCACCGCACAGACCCCGGTCGGTGGCCACCACGATATAGCCGACGCGCTTGACTTCCTCGCGCTCGATCGTGAACGGGTGACGATACTCGGGATTGGCGTGGGCAAGATGGCCGATGACCTGGCGCATCATGCGGGCATAGGGCCGGGAGGCCTCCATCCGGTCCTGGGCCTTGCGGATCTTGCTGGCAGAAACCATCTCCAGCGCCCGGGTCACCTTGCGGGTGTTCTGGACGCTTTTGATCTTGCCGACAATTTCTCTTGAACCGCTCATATGATTTCCTGCCTTGGTCGTTTAACCGGAGGCCCTTACCAGGAACCCGTGGCCTTGAAGTCGTCCAGTGCGGCCTTGAGTTCACCGGCGATTTCATCGTTGTAGTCGCCGGTCTCCTCGATCTTTTCCATCAGGCCCTGATTGGAGTTTTTCATGAAATCCCGAAGGGCATTTTCGAAGGCAACCACCTGACCAAGTTCCAGGTCATCCAGGTAGCCTTCGTTGCCGGCATACAGGGAAACCGCCATTTCCGATACCGACAGGGGCGCGTATTGCACCTGCTTCATCAGCTCGGTAATGCGCTGACCCCGCTCAAGCTGGGATCGTGTGGTCTTGTCCAGGTCAGAGGCGAACTGGGAAAAGGCGGCCAGCTCGCGATACTGGGCCAGGGCCAGGCGGACACCACCACCGAGCTTCTTGACGATCTTCGTCTGGGCTGCACCGCCCACACGGGAAACGGACAGGCCAGCGTTGATGGCCGGGCGGATACCCGCGTTGAAAAGGTCGGTCTCCAGGAAGATCTGACCATCGGTAATGGAAATCACGTTGGTCGGCACGAACGCCGAAACGTCACCGGCCTGGGTTTCGATGATCGGCAGGGCGGTCAGGGATCCGGTCTTGCCGGTGACCTTGCCGTTGGTGTGCTTTTCCACGTAATCGGTGTTGACCCGGGCGGCCCGCTCGAGCAGGCGCGAGTGAAGATAGAACACGTCACCGGGATAGGCTTCACGACCCGGCGGGCGTCGCAGAAGCAGTGAAATCTGGCGATAGGCCCAGGCCTGCTTGGTCAGGTCATCGTAGATGATCAGGGCATCCTCGCCCCGGTCCCGGAAGAACTCGCCCATGGCGCACCCGGCGTAGGGGGCGATGTACTGCATGGCTGCCGAGTCCGAGGCATTGGCCGCCACGATGATGGTGTGCTTCAGGGCATCATGTTCTTCGAGCTTGCGCACGATATTGGCCACCGACGAGGCCTTCTGGCCCACGGCGACATAAATGCACTTGATGCCCGAATCCTTCTGATTGATGATCGCGTCGATCGCCACGGCAGTCTTGCCGGTCTGGCGGTCGCCGATGATCAGCTCACGCTGACCCCGACCGATTGGAACCATTGCGTCAATGGCCTTGAGCCCGGTCTGCACCGGCTGGCTGACGGACTGGCGGGCAATTACGCCCGGGGCGATTTTCTCGATGGGCTCGAAGCCTTCACCTTCCACCGGGCCGTTGCCGTCCAGGGGCACACCCAGGGCATCGACCACCCGGCCCAGCAGGGCTTCACCTACCGGGACTTCCAGGATGCGTCCGGTGCACTTGGCCGTATCGCCTTCGGAAATATGCTCGTACTCACCCAGGACCACCGCGCCAACGGAATCCCGTTCCAGGTTAAGGGCCAGGGCAAAGGTTTCGCCGGGCAGCTCGATCATCTCGCCCTGCATGACATCCGCCAGGCCGTGAATCTGGCAAATGCCATCGAATACGCTGACCACGGTACCTTCGTTGCGGGCCTCGGCGGCCACCTCGAACTGCTCCACTCGCTTGCGGATCAGGTCGCTGATTTCAGTCGGGTTCAAGGTCTGTTGCATGGTTTGAATTCTCGTTGCTAGTTGACGTGACTAATGGGCCACCTGGCGGGTCAGGCGCTCCAGCCTGCCGCGCACGCTGCCGTCGATCACCTGATCGCCGGCTCGAATAATGGCACCACCGATCACTGCGGGGTCCACTTCGGCTTCCAGTTCCACCTCCCGGCCAAATCGCCGGGCCAGGCTGGCTGCCAGTTTTTCCTTCTGTTCTTCGTCCATTTCCACCGCGGAGGTCACCTTGACTGCCAGGCTTTGCTCCGAGGCATGACGAAGCTGCTCGAACTGGGCGGTCACTTCCGGCAGGAGATCCAGCCGGTGATAGACGGCCAGTACCCGGAGAAACCCCCGGAACTTCGAATCGAACTGCTCGCCGCCAATATCGGCAAAGGCGGATACAAGGTCTTCCCGACTCAGCCGGGGATCCCTTGTAAGCCGGCGCACATCCGGATCGGAAATGATGGCCGAGGCAAGCTCCAGCCGCCGGTTCCAATCCTCCAGCGCACCCTCGTCCCGGGCCAGCTCATGAGCTGCGCGGGCGTAGGGGCGAGCCAGGGTTGCCAGTTCCAGCATGGCCTCAGAGCTCCGTGGCCAGCTTGTCGAGCATTTCCCGGTGCTTGCCCGGATCGATTTCCTTCTCGATGATCCGCTCGGCCCCGGCCATGCTCAGCTCGGCCAGCCGGGTACGCAAGGTCTCCCGAGCCTGGTTGGCCGCCTGCCGGATTTCCGCCTCTGCCGTGGCGACCTGTCGGTCGCGCTCGGCAATGGCCTCTTCCCGGGCCTGCTCGACGATCTGGTTGGCGCGCTGGCTGCCCTGGTCAATGACCTCGCCGGCCTTCTTGCGCGCTTCCTTGATGATGTCATCGGCCTCGGCACGGGCCCGATCCAGCGCATGTTCGGCTTCTTCCGACTGCGCCAGGCCCTCGGCTATCTTCTTGCGTCTTTCCTCCATGGCCTGGCTGATAGGTGGCCAGACGTACTTCATGGTGACGAAGATGAAGACCAGGAAGGTACCCGCCTGGCCGATGAGTGTCATGTTGATGCCCATGTTGAACCCCGCTGGTTCTTGATCGACTGGATGATTTTAGGAAATGGCACCCAGCAGCGGATTACCAAACATCAGCAGGGCTGCAAAGGCCACACCAATGATGGACAGGGCGTCAAGCAGACCTGCAATGATGAACATCCGCACCTGGAGCATGCCGGCCAGCTCGGGCTGACGGCTTGCGCCTTCCAGGAACTTGCCACCCAGCAGACCAAAGCCGATACCGGTACCCAGGGCGGCGAAAGCAAAAATAAGGCCTACGGCGATTGCCGTGTTTGCCTGGATCTGCGCGATGAAGCCGGCCATTTCAACTGTCATTCCTTCCACGATTGCCTCCTAGCAATACTCAAGATAAAGAGCAAATTAGCTTTTAGTGTTCCTCATAAGCCAACGACAGATAAACGATCGTCAACGTCATGAAAATAAACGCCTGGAGGGGGACCACCAGGATATGGAAGATCGCCCAGGCACCTCCGGGGAGGAACTGAATCCACCAGGGGAGCAGTGCGATCAGGATGAAAATGAGTTCTGCCGCGTACAGGTTGCCGAACAG
>SLIZ01000179.1 GCA_007135395.1 Wenzhouxiangellaceae bacterium
CAGCCAGGCCTGACGCTGCGCTCCCTTCGCTGAACGAAATAAAGAGCCCTCCCTGCGGTCGGGCCAATTTCGTTCTGATCGCTTCGTTCCCTCCGCGTCCGAGACGGCCTGCCTGCTAAGGCCGGGTTTAACCTCCAACGTTCAAATCGATTAGGAAATCGGCCTTCGCGAAATCGCCGCCCGGAGGTGAGGGAAGCGGAGCGAAAAACGAAAAATTACTGTTTGAGGCCCGACAGGGCCGAGTTTAATTTTTCGCGCGGAGTGGACCGAACCTCAGGCGATCCTTCGGCTTCGCTCAGGACAGGTTTCAGCCTTGATCATTTGGTTCTTTTAGCTCCCTTCGGTCGTGAGTCGCCTTTACTCACGTCAGTCGGGCTTCGCCCTCGTGTGGCTCGTCTGCATCAAGGCAAAAGAACATACAGTCCAAAGGGACAACCATCTCCAAACAAAAATGCCCGACAGCATGCCGGGCACAACAATGAGACGACGCAGCGAATCACAGCAACAAATGGCGTCGTCTGCAAACCTATCGTCCTTTTTGTCTTGACACAAAAAGGACTAAAAAAGTCAAGGCTATGCGCTCTGCTGAGCGTGGTCGAAGGACAGCCAGGCCTGACGCTGCGCTCCCTTCGCTGAACGAAATAAAGAGCCCTCCCTTGCGGTCGGGTCAATTTCGTTCTCTTTGCTCCGTCCGCTCCGCGTCCGAGACGGCCTGCCTGCTAAGGTCGGGAGTAACCTTTAGCGTTCGTACCGGCTTCCTACCGATACTCGCCGGATCGTGCTGGTAAGGCACGGATTACGATGCGTCCTCTCGGGCACCCGGGTTGACTACATTATACGATTCTGCTCGGGCTGTTCTACACAAGATGTTGTCTGACGCAACCATCGTCCATAATGAATCGGCAATCAGGTGAAACGAAGCCAAATGCAGCGCATCCAGCGTACGCAAACCCGGCGAAGCTCCATACCGTCTTATCAAATCAATCGCTTCCGAGATAACAGGCTCTCCGACGGGTTCAAGATGAAAGCGACGTAGCTCGGTATTGACGCCGGTAAGAGCTACTGATAGCTGATCCTTCGTTAGATCGCCGATTCTTCTCTTTTTGTATAATGCGCTGGTCAATTCTACCTGAGCCAACGCTGAACACCAGAGATTGCCCCGATGCTGTTCAACCAGCTCCGTGACTTCTTCAGTCCCGCGCTCCTCGTGAAATAATTTTACGAGTGCAGACGTATCGAAAAAGAAGTTCATATCCGCTCTTCACGGTCAAAACTGATATCCTCGGACATATCGCCCGACACATCCGCCAACGCTTCTCTCACACGAAGATACGCTGGCGATGCCGTCTCCTCGCTCCCTTTTTCTCCGCTCTTTTCGAGAAGTATGTTAACAACGCTTTGCAGCGCCATGAGCTCGGCGGGAGTTAACTCATCAAGATCCTTGATCAGCCGTTCCTTCAATCGGTGCATAGGCTGTATAAGCTTTTGTTAATGGAGCATTAGACGTACCTGCATTGCGCATGACAGGTTCTTCTCGTTCAGTTCACCCCATTGCCATCGGTGTACTCCTCCTTGACTGCAACGTACGTGGCTTTCTTATACGTTGGTCTGAGAATGTGCTACTCGCACGTCACCTAAGCGACGCCTCACCCCCAAGAA
This sequence comes from Wenzhouxiangellaceae bacterium, assembly GCA_007135395.1. GTDB lineage: Bacteria > Pseudomonadota > Gammaproteobacteria > Xanthomonadales > Wenzhouxiangellaceae > SLIZ01. The sequence goes on from SLIZ01000179.1 coordinate 1,660, forward strand.
ACTGTTGATCCACTATCGTTCTGATCGCTCCGCGTCCGAGACGGCCTGCCTGCTAAGGCCGGGGTTAACCTCCGGCTTTCGAACCGGCTTCCTGCCGATACTCGCCGGCTTGCATCGGGTCCACCCTTGTTGTCACTGCGAGCCCCGAGCCTGTATGGGGCGCAGCGATCTTCAGCTAAATTAACAGAGCTGAGAGATTCTGATCAAGCAAAAGCCTCACCTCTACCTCACACGCACGTTGCGTTCGCGTTCAGCAGCGTATGCGAGGCAGGCCTGTATGTCCTCCTCACGGAGATACGGGAAATCGTTCAGAATCTCCTCCCGAGTCATTCCCGACGCCAGATATCCCAACACATCATACACCGTAATGCGCATCCCACGGATACACGGTTTACCCCCACACTTACCCGGCTCAACGGTTATGATCTCTCGATAGTCCATGGGAACGCTTAGTAGGTGCGAACTGCTTGTCACGTGCTACAACCGAGCCGTCATCAGTGCGGTTCGTACCGCGATACGCTGAACCGGTTGTTACGACCTGCATGGTCTCTGTTAATTAGAAGTCCATGTGGGAATCTCCCGACCCTATTTGTCCTGACACGCAACGAACTAAAAAGGTCAAGGCTATGCGCTCTCCTGAGCAGAGTCGAAGGACAGCCAGGCCTGACGCTGCGCTCCCTTCGCTGAACGAAATAAAGAGCCCTCCCTTGCGGTCGGGTCAATTTCGTTCTCTTTGCTCCGTTCGCTCCGCGTCCGAGACGGCCTGCCTGCTAAGGTCGGGATTAACCGCCAGCATTTCCGTAGATTTGCCCTGTTCACGTAAATCCCATGTTCGGAACCTTTGCTACCCAGCATGTGTGCTCACGAAAACGTGTACACCCTCTTTACAGTCGAAAATGCCAAAGCTCTCTCGCATCCAGATACGGCCAGAGGTAATGGGAGGAAAGCCCTGCATTCGAGGGACACGGGTCACAGTGGGGACCGTTGTCGGCCTGGTTGCTTCCGGTAGAAGCGTAGACGAAATTCTGGATGCCTATCCCTACCTGGAACAGGAAGACATCCAGCAAGCGCTATCCTATGCCGCATGGCGTTCCGAGGAAGTTGAGGTTGAGCTTGCGCCGTGACGATCCTCGTTGACGTGAATCTGTCGCCTCGCTGGGTCTCGTTCCTCCGGGAATATGGGTTCGAAACGGTTCACTGGTCCGATATCGGAGCAATGGACGCGCCCGATGAGGAGATCTTCCTGGGCAGCATCTCGTAACGCCCTCGTGTTTACTCACGACCTGGATTTTGGCGCCATTTTAGCCTCTACAGGCATGGACTCTCCAAGCGTCATTCAAGCCCGCACGCAGGATGTACTGCCAGATGGAATGGGGAGGCTGTCATTCGTACCCTTCAGCAGTTCGACGAATCCTTACGCCAGGGCGCAATCGTCACCGTCCACGCAGATCGCCTTCGCGTAAGCATGTTGCCCCTTCGTGGGGGCACGTGATCCTGCGGCTATTCTCACTCCAATAGTGGTTGCGGGAGCCACCGGTTGAACGCGCTAAACTGGCTCACTCGCGGGCACCCGAAAAGTACTTCCTCCCTGCGGTCGGTGCGCTCAAACAGGACTGCGTTCAGACGCTTCGTTTTGGTCAGTTTGCGGGCGGCCCACGTAGTTAGGCCGGTTGATGTGTCACACCGGTTAGCAAGAGATATTTTCACGGCTCGACTTCCTCTCAATAACGTTGGCCGGTATTCGGAGCCTTTCAGGGTTGTCGCCTCCCTCCCCCTCCAAGTCATTCTCGACCCTGATCGAGAATCCATAATCCCGTATCGGTAACCGTTGACGGTCAGGTTTGTTAAGTCGCGGAATGCAGATCAAGTAGGCCATGCAATAAGCTTCATTGCTCGCCAACACCTCCCCGTCCTTTTTGTCTTGACACGCAACGGACTAAAAAAGTCAAGGCTCTGCGCTCTCCTGAGCGAGGTCGAACGACAGCCAGGCCTGACGCTGCGCTCTCTTCGCTGAACGAAATAAAGCCCCCTCCCATCCGGTCGGGACAATTTCGTTCTGGTCGCTCCGGTCGCTCCGCGTCCGAGACGGCCTGCCTGCTAAGGCCGGGGTTAACCCCCAACGTTCAAATCGATCAGGAAATCGTCCTTCATGCGGTGGCCGCCTGGAGAGAGCCCGTAGCGAAGCGGCTGCATTGGGTACTGCCCGAAGCCCGCAGCGTGAGCTGAGGGCAAGTTTAGCCAGTGCAGCGCAGCTTCCGTACGAACGTTCAGGCCCGAATACGGATGTGCTCTTCACTGACGATCCAAAGACTGTAGTAGGCGGACTCCTCATCGAGATGCGAGAGCACGTCGCTAAACACACCAAAGATGTGGTTCGTGTCCTGCCGATTCAACCGCAGAACGATAATGCCTTAATATTCCGATGGTGGTTACGTCCATATATCAGCAAAATCACTGTCGAGTGTCACGAGGATACGCTGCTCGCGCTGACAGACGCTGGCAATGCGAGAATCCTCCGCACCACCCATATCCTGATCGAGAACGCTCAGGGCATCATGTCCAGCATCACTAAGCAGATCCACAAGATCCGAAGGGGTATTTTCGTCTGTTTTGAAGCGCATCTCCATCAGACAGGCATGCCAATGATGCGGTCGCGCGTAAGATCAGCAGCGTAGGCAATTGCTGCGCGAACGTCCTCACGGGTTAACGACGGGTAGCTTTCGATCAGCTCTTCCTGGGTAGCGCCAGCCGCCAGGTTATCTAAAACGACCGACACCATAATGCGCGTCCCTTTGATGCACGCCTTACCGTGACAGATATCCGGGTCAACCGTGATATGCTCTCGCCATTCCATATTCTCGATAATGTTTATCGCGATCGTGAGATTACTGGATTGGTACTCCTGGGACACATAGACGGTCCTTTGGCAGCTCCACCGTTTCAGACCGCCTGCCTGCTAAGGCCGGGAGTAACCTCCAGCGTTCGAACCGGCTTACAAATCGGCCTGCGCGAAATTGCCTTCCTCGACCCCAGAAAAAACCGCGAAGCGGTGCGACACTATAGCCCAGGGTAGAAACCCTGGGATAACATCGGCAAAAGAGGGAAACGCTGAAAGCGTGCCACAAGAACTGGCGAGAACCCTCAACACCACACCCAAGGATTGAATCGACGACACACGAACAAGCGCCTCAAAACCCCTCCATCGAGGGAGGTGCCGCGCCCCG
>SLIZ01000253.1 GCA_007135395.1 Wenzhouxiangellaceae bacterium
AGTACTACCTGAGCGAAGGCCGGACCTGGGAACGCTATGCGCTGTTGAAAATGCGCCCGGTGGCCGGCGACCTGGAATGCGGCAGGGATCTTTGCCAGGCGCTTGAGCCGTTTGTCTTTCGCCGCTACCTGGACTACGGGATTTTCGAAAGCCTGCGGGAACTGCACACGGGTATCCGCCGGGAAGCCCGTGAGTCGGGCAACGAGAACGACCTGAAGGTCGGCCCCGGGGGAATCCGGGCCCTGGAGTTCGTCGTGCAAAGCATTCAACTGCTCCGTGGCGGCCGCCACCGGGAGCTTCGCACACCGGGTTTCACCCAGGCCCTTGCCGCGTGCCGGGATCTCGAGCTGTTTTCCGGCGAGGAAGCCGGGGCGCTGGACGAAGACTACCGGTTTCTGCGGGTAGCCGAAAACCGGCTCCAGTACGTCACCGGCCGCCAGACCCAGCGCATCCCCCGGGAAGACCGACCCCGGGAACAACTGGCGCGGATGATGGGGAATTCGGACTGGACCGAACTGGCCGGGGAAATCCAGTCGGTCCGGGATCGGGTCGAGGAGCAGTTCCAGACCCGCTTCGAAGCCGGTGAGGAATCGACTGCAGGACAATCAAATCTCTGGCCGCTGCCCGAACACGAACGGCTGTCCGGCCAGCTCGAATCCCTGGGGTTCGGGGAGGCCGACCAGGCGGCCACCTACCTGAAAGAGACCGAGAAGCGCATTTCCCGGCAGCCATTGAGCAAGGAAGGCCGCCGGCGGCTGGACGGGCTCATGCCCTTGCTCCTCGACGAGATTGCAGCCATCGACCGGCCCGATGGACCCCTGGCTGACCTCCTTCGACTGGTCGAATCCATTGCCCGGCGATCGGCTTATATCGCCCTGCTGCGGGAACACCCGCCGGTCCTGGCCAGGCTTGTCCGGATCTTTGCAGCAAGCGGCCGGGTGGCCCAGTGGATCATCCAGAGCCCACAGTTGCTCGATGACCTCCTCCTGCCCAACCACGAGCATCGACTCCCGGCACCACCCAGGCTTCGCGACGAAGACCCGGAACAGAACCTGTTCGAACTGGCCCGTTTCCGGCAGACCGGATTTCTGCGAACCGGCCTGGGTGAGCTGGAAGGGGTCTTGAGTCCCGACCAGGCCCGCAAGCAACTGGCCGAGCTCGCCCGGACCATCCTCCAGGCCATGCTCGACCACCTTCGCGGTGACGCTCCGCCCCCGGCGGTCATTGGCTACGGCAATCTGGGGGCCGAGGAACTGCACTACGAATCCGACCTGGACCTGGTCTTTTTGTATGACCGGGAACGGGGTTCGCCCCAGCGCAAGGTCCAGCGGCTGATCAGCCTGCTGGAGGCGCCGGCCCCTGGCGGACGACTGTATGAAATCGATACCCGGCTGCGACCCAACGGCCGGGCGGGCCTGCTGGTCAGCCCCTTCGATGCCTTTGTCGACTACCAGGAAAACCAGGCCTGGACCTGGGAGCATCAGGCCCTGATCCGCGCCCGCTGGGTGGCCGGCGACCGGCAGACTGGAGAAGCCTTCGAGGCGTTTCGCCGGGAGATTCTGACCCGGAAACGGGACGGCAGCGAAACGCGCAAGGCCCTGAAGGAGATGCGCGCCCGCCAGCAAGCCGAACGCCGGGAGAACCGGTTCAGGGCCATATTGACCGATATCCAGTTCATCGCCGAGCTGGGGATCCTGCAGCAGGCCGCCGAAAATCCCGAGCTGGCCGAGTATCGCTCCACCCGGAAGGCACTGGATGGCCTGGGTAGCCTTGGCTGGCTGACCGGGGAAGAAACCTCCCTGCTCGTTGAAGCCTGGGAAGCTGCAGGCCAGGCTCGGCATGAGAACTACCTTCGCCGGGCACAAACCGGTGGTACGACCGAAGACGATTCACGAAAAATCGGCGAAATCCATGACCGGGTCTTCCGGGAGCGGTAAAATACCCCCTTTGATCGACGACTTCACCGATTCTCAGGGAGACACACCAAGGTGCCCAGCACAGATGCCAACAGGAGCGATCTCGGTCCGGCCAACACCGAGACGGCCTACGAAGTCACCCGCCAGGATTTGCCGCTGAGCTGTCCGGGTCCGCAAATGGCCGTCTGGAATTCTCACCCCCGGGTCTACCTGCCCATCGAGAAAACCGGCCAGGCCCTATGCCCCTATTGCGGTGCTCAGTACCGTCTGAAAGACTGATCCCGGCGATGTCGGCTCCAGCTTCGGAGTCGACGACCATGGATTTTCACCATTGACTGATTCCTCCTCAATCGTCCGTTCCGAGTCCCTCCTTGGACGGTTGGTGGCCCTGATCCTGTTTATCGGCCTTTCGCTGGGCCTGGTCCTGCCCAAGCTGGCCGGTGCCGGGTTTCTCCTGCTTTCCCTGATCGCCATAGTCTGGCTGGCAACCCACCGGCCATTTCGCAACGCAGGCCTGGACCGCAACGAAAAACTGCTGTTCCTGGCGGTAATCGTATTCGTGGGTGTCTGGGTCCTGGCCTGGCTGGGCCATGGCATGCACCCGGCCGGCTGGAACGAGATCTCGGGCATTGCCCGGCTGCTTTTGATCCTGCCGCTTTACCTCTTTCTCCGCCAGGTCAACGGCCTGCTGAAAGCATGGTGGGCGGGACTGGCCACAGGCGCCGTGCTGGCCGGTTTCTATGCCATCGGCTTTGCCATCTGGTCCGACCCGGTGGACTGGTATCCACGGGCCAGCGGGCCGACCAACCCGATCTATTTCGGCGGCATCGTGCTGGCTTTCGGGGTGATGCTGCTGCCCCGGCTCACGGCACGGGACTTGGCAGCCGCCAGCCGGCTGTTCTTTGCCCTGGCCATTGTGCTGGCACTGACGGCCAGCGCCCTTTCCGGCTCCCGTGGCGGCTGGCTGGCACTGCCCGCGGTACTGGGCCTGTACCTGCTATGGCTGGGCACCCTGAAAAGCGCACTGTGGCGCTACGGACTACCGGCTGCCTTTATCCTGGTCGCGCTGATCATTACATTCAGCCCCGCCCTGCCCATGGCCGAGCGATTCTCCGAGGGTGCCCTGGCCGTGGTCACCCTGGCCTCCGGGGAGACATCCATCGAACCGGTGGGCCGACGTTGGGAACTTTGGAAAGTGGCCTTTGAACTGTTCCGGGAAAATCCCCTTTTCGGCGTTGGCCCGGGCGTCTACCCGGCTGCCGTGGAACAGCATGTCATGGCCGGCTGGCTGCCCCCGGTCATGATCGAGTACAACCATCCCCACAACCAGTATCTTTCGGCCCTGCTCGTGGCCGGCCTGCCGGGCCTGCTCAGCCTCATCCTGCTGTTTCTCCTTCCCGCCACCCGGGGCCTGGCCCTGCTGCGCTCGGGCCTTGAAACCACCCGGGAGGTTGGTTGGTGCGGGCTGGCGATCATGACCATTTTTGCGATCATGGCTTTCAGCGAGTCCCTGTTCGAGCGCAATATCGGAATCGTCTGGTTTGCCCTGTTTGCCGCCGTAATCCCGGCCCTGGCCCGATCCGGTCGTCGGGAAGCGCTGTCCGGCCACCGGCCGGTCCGGCAACATTCCCTGAGCGTGATCATGATCAGCAAGAACGAGGCCGACCGGATCGAGTTCGGACTGAAGTCCGTGCACAAGTGGGCCGATGAAATCGTCGTGCTCGATTCCGGCAGCACCGATACGACCGTGGAAATCTGCCGGCGCTACACGGACAAAGTGGAGGTCACCGACTGGCCCGGGTTCGGCGCCCAGAAACAACGGGCCCTGGAGCGTGCGGCGGGCACCTGGGTGCTCTCCCTGGATGCCGACGAAGTGGTCAGCGATGAGCTGAAGACGGAAATCGACACCATTCTTTCCGGCCAGGGAACCGTCTTTGCCGGCTACCGGCTGCCCTGGTCCACCCGGGCTTTTGGCGGCCACCTGCAGTTCGGCCGCTGGACCCGGGCCCCCCTGCGCCTTTTCCTGCGCAAAAAGGGGCGGTTTACCGACGTGGCCGTCCACGAAAAGGTCGTGCTCGACGGCGAGCCCACCCCGGGCCTGCTGGAAGGCCCCCTGCACCACGATGTGTTCCGGGACCTTCGCCATGCCCAGGCCAAACTGTCCTATTACGCCCGCCTGCAGTCCCGGGAGCGGTATGACAGCGGCAAGCGGTGCCGCTGGCCCGGACCCTGGCTGCGGGCCATGGCCAACTTTGTCGACAACTACTTCATCAATGCCGCCTTTCTCGATGGCCGGCCGGGCTGGACCATGAGCTGGCTGTATGCCTGGTATACCTTCGAGAAGTACCAGCAACTGCGACGCCTGGGCCGGAATCCACCCAAGGCAGACTAGTGGCCCCTAATAGATTTCCGGCAGCCCCTCCGGGCGGGTCTTGAACCGCCGGTGCAACCACCAGTACTGGCCGGGGCGGTCCCGTACGCGGGACTCCAGCCAGGCATTGATTCGCGCCAGGTCGTTTTCCGGGTCGTCTGAAGGCAGATTATCGAAGGCCGGCTCGACGGTGACCGTGATCTGTCCGGTGGCCGGGTCCTTGAGGGGATACATGGGCACCACCGAGGCCCGACCCATCCGGGCCAGGTCCACAGTCGCTCGCAGGGTGGCGGCCGGAATGCCGAAAAACGGCGCAAAAAGGCTTCTTTCGGGGCCGAAATCCTGGTCCGGGGCATACCAGATGATCCCCCCGTTTCGAAGGTAGCGCACCGCACCGCGCAGATCATCGCGACGGAACATCCGGTCGGCATACCGGCTTCGGCCGGCGTTCTGAAACGTCTCGAGCACCGGGTTTCTAAGCGGCCGGTACATGGCCGCCATGGTGCCGGTCGAACCCAGCAACCTTCCGCCGGCTTCAAGGCAGGTGCAATGGCCGGTAACCATCAGCACCCCACCCCGGGCGG
>SLIZ01000145.1 GCA_007135395.1 Wenzhouxiangellaceae bacterium
CGGTTTTCCTCCATGGCCACCTCGAAAGCCGGCTCGAAATGCTTCGGGTCGATCAGGTGGAACGGCGGCACCCGGGAGGGCGTGATGAATTCCTCGAGCAGCGGATTGTCCGCCAGCAGGTCTTCATCGGGCACGGCAATCTCTGCCGGCTCATCGGCAGGTGCCTCCTCGTCGGTTTCCGGCGCAGGCTCGCAGGCTGTCAGGACCAGCAAGGTGCCCGACAGCAGAATCACTACAATATTTTTCATCAGGAAAGATCAATCGGCATTCAACGCCCCATGCTATATCATCCGGGTGAACCCGTGCCAGCCGCAAATTGAACAGGAGCGTAGCCAATGACGCGAAAAACCATTCTGGTATTCGGTGCCACCGGCACCCAGGGCCATCCCGTGGTCGAGGCCATGCAGGAGGCAGGCTACGCCGTCCGGGCGGCAACCAGGGACGTGGACGCCGCCGAGGAGACCCTGCCCACCGACGTGGAAATCGTCGAGGCGGACTTCGGCGACGCCGAATCGGTGGAGGAAGCAACCGAGGGTGTGGACGGGGTGTTTTTCCATATGCCCATCCTTCCCGAAGATAGCCTGGCCTCGGTCTACCTGGACAACGTGATCTCCGCCTGCGACCGAAACCAGGTGGGACGGCTGATTTTCACCACCAGTGGCTTCTGCCACGATGCCATGCCCCCGGGAGACTTTGTCGACGGCCTCAGGCAAGCCGGGCACGCGGTCCTCAGCCGAAAAGGAGAGGCGGTCGTCCTCAGGCCCACCCTGTACCTGGCCAACCTGGTCTGGCCCCACCTGGTCAGCGAAATCCGCAACTACGGCCGCCTGACCTACCCCCCGCTGTCCCACAAGCGCCGGATATCCTGGACGGCAACGGAAGACCAGGCCACCATCGCCGCAGCCTGTGTGGAGGCCGATGTGGCCGGGCAGACCCTGGATATCGCCAGCCCCGAGCCGGTCACCGGCCCGGAACTGTGCCGCTACCTGGCCGAAGTCTACGGCCGTGAAGTCCATTACGCTCCCCAGAGCCCCGAAGATTTCGCCGACAGCCTGGGCAAACTGGTCGGCAGCGCCCGATCCGGCCAGGCCATCGGACATATGTACAAGAGCATCGACACCCTGCCCCCCGACGGCGCCATAGTCGACACCGACGCCCTCCAACAACGCCTGGGAGTCACCCTGACCCCGGTGAGCCAGTGGATGGAAGACCGCCTGAAATGGCTGCTGCAGGTGACGGGGGGGTAAGTCCACTTGACCCTTGACCCTTTGACCTTTCTCCTTGATCCTGGGCCCCAAAGGGAGCCATTCATGAGTGAGCTATTCAACGATCAGCCCCGGATCAAGCCGGTCTGGGAGGTTATTCCGCAGTTTTTCCGCTACCCGTTCAAGCCGAACGTGCTGCCAACACTGATTTTCATCAGTCTGGCCTCGGTGCTGACGCTGATTCCGTTCCTGGGCATACTCGTCTGGCTTTTGCTCTGGGCGATGCTGTTCAAGGCCAGTTACGAAATACTCGCTTCTACGGCCAGTGGCGAGCTGGATGGGCCACCGTCGGTCACGCAGATGTCCGGTGGCATCATGTTCAAGCATGTCGGGCTATTGCTGTCCATGGCAGTGGCTTACGGGTTCATCGTCGGGACCACCGGCTCTCCGGCCATTGCAATTGCCCTGGGGATTTTCCTGTTGCTTGCACTACCGGCAGCCATCATGACGCTGGCCATGACCCAGAGCCTGATTGCGGCACTCAACCCGGTGACCTGGATACGGATCATCCAGACCACGGGCCTGGCCTACCTGCTGACGTCGGTGTTCCTGATGCTGATGCTTCTCAGCCAGGGACAGGCTGAAGCTCTATTGCTTCCCATACTCGGGGAGCAGTGGATTCTTTTCTCGATCATTTCCTGGTTCATCTCCGCCTACTTCATGGCCGCTTCGTTTCACCTGATGGGATATCTGCTTTACCAGTTCCATGAAACGCTGGGCATTGATGCAATCCAGCCTGACGATTCCGGGACTGACCGAAGAAGCGGAGGCAGCCCGTTGATTGATGAAGCCAGGAGCATGATCAAGGCCGGACGTTCCGATGACGCCGTGGCCTTTCTCCGGGATGAAATCAACCAGCGCGGCGCCGAACTGCCCGTCCAGAACTTCTACCGCGACCTGCTGCGCAGCCAGGGTGAACATGACGCCCTCGTCGAACAGGGAAAGAACCTGATCCCGGTCCTGATCCATTCCTACCAGCAGCCGGAAACCGCCCTGGACACCGCCGAAGAATGTCTGAAACTCGACAGCAGATTTTCCATTGCCAATCCGGACGATGTGCTGCCCCTGGCCCGGCTGGCTTTCGAACAGGGTCGCCACAACCTGGTACTTCGCTTGACCAGCAATTTCGGCAAAGCCCATGGCCAGCATCCCGACCTCGTGGAAAACTACTTTCTCGCCGCACAGAGCATGGCCAAAACGGAGGGTCGATTCGGGAAGGCGGCCACGCTTGTGCAAAAACTCAAGCAGCGTTTCCCCGACCATCCGCTGCAAGAACAGATCGCCCGATTCGAAGCCACTCTTGGCAAGACGGCACAAGGCTAAACCGGACCGATTTAGCGATAATCTGCCACCCCGGGATGTCCGGCTCGCTCCACTGCCGCAGCCAATGCGCTGGTTGCCTCGGGAAGGCCCTGGATCGGCCGGTTCGATTGGCTCATTCGATCCACCAGGAACCGGGCACCATCGATGTCATCCCACCGGGCCAGCCGGTGGGCAAGAAACACCGCCAGTGAAACCGGAATGCGGATTCGATCATTGCGGAGCTGTCGGTATCGAGAGAAGGTTTCACTGATCAACTCGCGCACTTCTGGTCCATTGTCGGGCAATCGGAAGATGCGCCGAACCACACTTTCGAGTTCCGGGTCTCCACTACGCAGGCAGCAGGTCGCAAAATACAGCCTCCAGAGTTTCGGCTCATCGGCATGGCGGGCCAGAAGGGGATTCAGGTAGCGCTTGGCCGTTGCCGCATCAAGGGCATCGAGAGCCCGATGAGCCCGTTCGATCGCCCGGCGATCCTGTTCAAGGCCGCCACCACCATCCATCTCCAGCGCCGCCTGGTTCACATGCCCCCATCGCACGACCAGAAATCCGAGCAGCGCACCGGCGATCATGCCACCAACGTGAGCCTCATAGGCCACCCGACCAGCCGTGTCAGTCGCCCACGCCACCAGTTCCCAGCCCAGCCAGAGAGGCAAAAGCACCAGTGCCGGTGCGCGGACATAGTCGAAGTACACGAATACCCAGTAGAAAAAGCGCACCTTGCGGCGCCCGAAGACCACCGCCAGCAATCCCATCAATCCGGCAATTGCACCGGAAGCCCCGAGCCCGCCACCATCGACCCCCCAGTTCAATCCCAGCGAGGTCAATCCGGCAGCCAGTCCCGCGAACAAATAAAGTGTCAGAAACTGCAGCCGGCCCAGCACCGGTTCAAGCAGCAATCCGAGCAACACCAGGAATACCATGTTGCCGATCAGGTGACCTAATCCTGCGTGCATGAACTGATGAGTCACCAGGGTGACGAAACTGAATTCGTCGTAGCGCAACAGGTAGCTTCGCGTGAAGCTTTCGGACCGATCGGCCCCGAGCTGATCCCGTGCCTGCTGCCAGCGCGCGAAAGCATCGCCTTCGGGATCCGTCACCATCCCGCTTTCAACCGCAGCGCGGAAATCCGGTTCGCTTTCGACAATACTCAACCGCACCCGATCAGCCTCCCGGCTCTCCCCGACCGGATCAAGCCAGCGATCCACGTCCTCCGTGGACAACACCTGATAGTTGGTCAAGTCCGCCCAGTCGGCAAACCAGTCCCATTCCTCTACCAATACCCCCGAATCAATATACCGATCCGCCGCAGCACGCTCGACAGCACTGTCTCCGGTCTGAAACACCCAGAACACCAGTACATTGACAAGTACCAGCAGCGCCGTAATCCAGGGAAAATACTCCCGTGACGGCCTGCGAGCCAGTGGCAGAATCAACACTTGGAAAAACTCCCTCGCGCAGGAAAGCGCGTCGTTTTGTCTAAATCAGTTCGTTGGTGTTTTGGTTTGTTTGTGTTTTGGTTAAAACCAAAACCGGAATCCGTTGGCCTCATGGCCACTTTTCCTTGTTCCTTCCCCCGCTAGCAGGGGAGGGAATTAAACCGTGCGTCTAAGGGCGCGTCGTTTTGTCGTTTTGTCCACTGACTACCGACCACTGACTTCTGTCCTCTGTCTTCTGTCCTCTGTCTTCTGTCCTCTGTCTTCTAAATCCGGAAACCGGAACCCGTTAACCCGTTATCCCTGTTTTCCCTGAACCCTGCACCTTTCACCTTGAGCCTGATCTAAACCTGTATCCGCCGCATAACCCGGGTCATGCCAATACCCAGCCCGATCATTGCACCCGTTGCCGCTCCGAGAAAATTGACTCCGGCATCGGCCCAACTGCCGAATCGATGGGGGAGAAAGTGCTGGATGATCTCGATCGCCCCTCCATATGCGGACAGTCCGATGATGATCACTCCAGCCAGTACTGCCCGCGGGTTGAGTGCAACTGGAACGAGGGCCAGGAAACCATAAGCGAAAAAATGCGTGTAGTAAGGCGAAGACCAGGGAACCGGCGGCCCAGCCCCCGGCACCACCGACCCGACCCCCACGGCAATCACCACAAGCACCCACCCAACCAGAACCCACCGCTGCCAAGCCGCGTTCCAGAACACCAGGTTTCTTGCCTGTAGTCGAAAATTCACAAATACATTCCGTCAAAAAACTCGTTTCGTCCACCGATTACTGATCACTGACTA
>SLIZ01000269.1 GCA_007135395.1 Wenzhouxiangellaceae bacterium
GAGATGGGTGCCGCCGTGCTCGGCGGTGCAAAAGCGCATGGCGGAATAGAAATAGCCATCGTCGGTAAAGTCGTGGTGGAGTACTTCGAGCTCGAAGCCCCGTTCCTCGGTGGGCCAGTACAAGGTGTCCTCGTCGAACGGGTGGGTCAGGTCGACGACCTCGAACCGGCTCAGGTCCAGCGCGGCGGCGGGGCTGACGGCATCCGGTTCGGTGGATGGCGGTCCCTCGGTATCCGTGGCCGGCTGGCAGGCAGTCAGGCCTGCCGCGAAGATCAGCATCAGCGATTTCAAGATGTTCTTTCCCTGCATGGCTGTACACCCTCTTCACTGGCCTGGAGAACAATATACTACCGGCCAAGCCGCTCGGATGGCACTTTGCTTGACGGACCTGGTCTGGATGTTTAGGGCCTGTTCATTCCAAGGAGATTTCCATGACCGGATCAAGACTGAAAGCATGCTGGCTGGTTGCCGGACTGATAGTGGCGTGTGCAATGGCTTCCCAGGGCTGGGCTCACCATGGCTGGGGCTGGGCCAGTGACGAGTTGAGCGAGAAGACCGGAGAGATCGTGGATGTCCGACTGGGCAATCCCCACGGCGAGGTGGACCTGAAGGTCAATGGGCAGCTCTGGACCATCGAGGTGGGCCAGCCATGGCGTAACGAACGGGCCGGGTTGACCGACCAGGTGCTCGTCGAAGGCCGGGAGATGACGGTTCTGGGCAATCCCTCGACCCGGGAAGGGGAGAAAGTGCTCAAGGCGGTCCGGGTTACCATCGGCGGGACCCATCATGACCTGTACGAAGGCCGGCTGCCCGATGCGGAGTAATTCCCCGCCCGAGACCGGTCCGGTGACGGAGACCGTTTGACCATCGGCGTGCTGGAATCGGTCGAGGCGTGGACGCCCGTGGTGGCGCTGCGCAATTCCCTGTATGCCTATCCCCTGGTCAACGGTGTGCACATCCTCGGCGTTGCCTTGCTGGTGGGCAGCATCGTCCCGCTGGATCTGCGCCTGGCCGGATTGTGGTCGTCAGTGGCAATCCAGCCCCTGTGGCGGATTCTTGCCCGCATGGCACTGGCCGGATTCGTTCTTGCGGCCGTTTCCGGAACGTTTCTGTTTGCCACCCGGGCCACCGAGTATGCCGATTCCTGGCTGTTTCTGGCCAAGCTGGGGTTGATCGGGCTTGCCGGTTTGAACGCGCTTTGGCTGATTGGCACGGTCGGGGCGGCGTCCAGGGTCGACCGGCCTGCAGTGCGCATTGCGGCATGCTTGTCGGCGCTGGCCTGGGTCAGTGTGCTTTTTCTGGGCCGCCTGGTCGGGTATTTCTAGGCTACCCGATACCGAACCCGAATCAATGACAGGGCCCGGCTACTTGAGCCAGCCACGACTTCGAAACCAGGCCAGCAGGCCCAGACTGACGGCCAGCATCAGTCCCAGTACCGCCGGATAGGCCCAAGGCCAGGCGAGTTCGGGCATGTACTCGAAGTTCATGCCATAGACGCCAGCGATAAAGGTAAGGGGAATGAAAATGCCGGCCATGATTGTCAGGGTCTGCATGATCTGATTGCTGCGATTGGAACTGATGGATAAATGGATTTCCATCAAGCTGGCCGCCAATTCCCGGGTGGTTTCCGCCATTTCCAATAGCTGTACGGTGCGGTCATGGACATCGCGCAGGAAGATATGGGTTTCCTGACGAATAACTTCTTCGTCGCGCAGCAGTCTGGCCAGGAGATCCCGCTGGCGCCAGAACAGCCTGCCCAGGGCAATCAGGGCCCGGCGCTGGCGGTGAACCTCGGGCAGCACGACCCGGGCCTGACCACTGATGACTTCATCTTCCAACTCGTCAACCCGGTCTGCAAGGGTCTCGATGACCGGAAAGCCGCTTTCCACGGCAACATCGAGCAGTGCGCAAAGCAGGTAATCCATGGGCTGGGTGCGCAGTCGGCTGGTTGGTCGACCAAGCCGTGATACGACCGGCTCGAAAAGTGCGCCGGGTGTTTCATGGAAGGTCAAGAGCAGCCTGTCGCGCAGCAGAAATCCCAGCTGGGCCAGGCCGGGCTGCCGGTTGTCCGGCGTCAGGTGCAGCACCTGCATGATGATCGTTGCCTGGTTGGGGTCGGAATCGACCTTGGTGTGGCGCTCGACATTGACCAGGTCGGCCAGGGTGACCGGGTGGATGCCGAAAGCCTCGGCCAGGCCACGAATCGTTTCACCGTCGGAAAATCCGGCTATATCCACCCACAGGCGACTGCCCCCGGCGTGGAGGGCGGCCAGGCTGCCCGGATCGGTGTTCAGTTCCTCAACCACCTCGCCGTCGATTCGCCAGGCGCGGATCGAGGTGTCGGCAGCATCGGGATCAACAAACAGGGTTCCCGGCCCGGCCCCGGGGGTCCGGTCCATGGATCCGCCGGGGCGGCCGAACAGGTGGTGGATCGGAGTTCCAACAATGGTGCCGAGAAAGTGCCGGCTGAGTTCCTGCAGCCGCTGAAAGGAGTTGCTTGCAGACATCGGGGCACTCGCTGTCGAGCCAGCCTGCACAATAGCTGCATATTCGGTGCTTGGCAAAGCACGCCGGTTAGTTGCAGCATTCTTTCCAATCCAGAGATAATCCGAAGGGGGGAAGCAATCAATTCTCTTCAGCTAGCGATTTCGGCAATTATCTTCGAATACTCCCTCACGGTTTCACCGGGTACTGTGACAGGGGCTTCACATTGGTCTGCTGCGAGGTTGACAAGCTTGGCCGCCTCATAGAAGATGCATGTTACCTGCTTCAAATAAGGGGGCCTCGCGCCGCTGAAGCAGGCGAGTGCTGAATAAGGGCAAACCCGGTGAAAGCCGGGGACGCAAAGCTACCTATCTACCGGATGACTTATTCATCCCATGATCGAGGGGCCGCCACACGTCCCACACCAGAACCACGTGTTCACGTGCCGCGTTTCGCCGGGTTCCGCCAAGCAGGCGGTATTGCTTTCACTTTTCGAGCAACCGGTGACGTGTCTTTCTCCAGCAATTTTTGCTACTTCCGGGAAACCGGATCCATCTCCATTGGAGGAGACACCATAGTGAGGGTTCCGGTATTCCCGAGCACCATACGGTTTATGGTCGCATTCCCGCCGGTCAGAACGTCCGGGGAGGAAGCTACGGGGATACCATCGTGGTGACCGTGGAATACTGACCGGCGGCTCCCGGCCTGCAGTTCCGGTCCACCGCCTGCTAGAATCCACGCTGCTTTCCATTTCCGGACCGGATCCATGAACAGCCTTATCAAGACTGCCCGTCACTTCGGGCTGACGCTGGCCCTTTGCGCGACGATGGGAACCGGGCTCGTCGTTTCTGCTCCGGTCCACGCAGAACCAGGCAGCTTCCACGTCAGCGGTTACGCCGGCCGGGCGGCCGAGGACCGGCTGCTGGAGATCGTCACCCGGTACAACACCGGCTTTGTGGATTCCTACCTGGCCGCCATCGCGCCCGCCTGGGTTCACGCCCGCACCGGCCCGGTTCGCTGGGAGGTAGAGGGCCAGGTTGTCCGCCACTGGGGCGAGCAGCACCACTGGGAATTCAACGGCCTGTACGTGGCGCGCTGGACCGAGTTTCCCTGGGATTCCTACATCGACACTTCCTTTGCCATCGGCGGCGGCCTTTCCTGGGCCACGGAAGTGCCGCGGATCGAACCCCGGGCCAAGGAGTTCAACGGCGGGGAGGAGTCCGACCAGTTTCTGGGTTACCTGCTGGTTGAAATCGAAGGGCGTCCCCCCGGGGACAGCAACTGGTCAGGCTTTATCCGCCTGCATCACCGCTCCGGGGCATCCGGGCTGTTTTCCGATGTCCGCGGCGGTTCGAATTTCATTACCTTCGGGGCGCGCTATTACTTCTGAACCTGACCACCGGATTCAAGGTGCTCATCTTGCGGCAGTCGATACTTGAGCCCGGTAGCGCAATTGAACAGAACGACCCGGGCCTGCTGATCGAGCACGCCCCGGGCCACCATCTGCTGCCAGGCGGCATGGGTGGCCGCAGCCTCCGGACATAACATCACACCCTCCTTCCGGGCCACGGCTTTCCAGGCTTGCAGGATTTCTGCCTCGCTCACCGCCAGGGCCTGTCCACCGGACTCGCGCACGGCGCGCAGGATCAGGAAATCGCCGACGGCCTGGGGCACGCGGATTCCGGCTGCCATGGTTTGGGCATCTTCCCACCGTTCGGCAAACTCGGCGCCGGCTTCGAAGGCACGCACCATCGGCGCACAGCCTTCTGCCTGGACGGCGAACATTTTCGGCAGCGGTCCATCGATCCAGCCCAGTGCCTGCATCTCGGCAAAGGCTTTCCACATGCCGATCAGGCCGGTGCCGCCGCCGGTGGGATAGAAGATCGCGTCCGGCAGGGTCCAGTCGAACTGCGCGGCAAGTTCCAGCCCCATGGTCTTCTTGCCCTCCAGTCGATAGGGCTCCTTGAGCGTGGAGACATCGAACCAGCCTTCCTTGTCCACGCGCTCGGCCAGCAGCCGGCCACAGTCATCGATATAACCGTCGATCTCGACCACCTCGGCACCGCAAAACCGGGTTTCCTCGATGTTCACCGGCGGAGTATCGGCTGGGCAGTAGACCAGCGACTTCAGGCCCGCCCGGGAGGCATAGGCAGCCAGCGCGGCACCGGCGTTGCCGTTGGAAGGCATGCAAAGCCTGTCCAGCCCCAACTCCCGTGCCATGGCAACGGCCACGGCCAGGCCGCGGGCCTTGAACGAGCCGGTGGGCAACCTTCCTTCGTCCTTGACCAGGACGCCGGGCGATTGGTGCAGGGCGATCA
>SLIZ01000123.1 GCA_007135395.1 Wenzhouxiangellaceae bacterium
AAAAAGACAAAGTCAATCAAATCTTTCTGTCCACAGGAACTTCCCAGACTGCATTTTTTGTAGAAGAATCCGAAGACGCAACTCTTTTGATCAATCTCAATAGCTACTTGCGGGATGGCGTTGAAGAAGCTCGATCACGTCAACGATCAGAAATTTCATGGTATGAATACGTTCGTCCACGGGAGCCCCAAATCATCGAGCTGGATGCCTTGCGGCGCTTGTATGACAGCCCCGATCAGCACTGAAGGATGGAGCCGCGGAACGGGGCTTGATAACTATATATTACAAGATTTGACCCCCCTGTTTTGTGCAACGGGATTAGAATCGGGGCTGGAATTTGCAAGGAGTGAAGGTTCATGTCGGGATTTCGTGGTGGTTGGCCGGGGTTGTTGCTCGGGTTGGGTCTGGCTGTCTGGAGTATTGGGGGACAGGCCGGGGAAGATGGCGAGGGGTTCGGGGCGCTGGCCGAGGCCTTTGATGCCCATGAGCGGATGCGGGATCCGATTGGTGCCGGGCGGGACGGGGACCTGGAGGCCCTGGGGCGCTGGCCGGAGGTGGGGCCGGTGGCGGTTTCCGGGCGGCTGGAGGTGGAGCGGGAGTTCCGGGAGCGCCTGGATCAGTTCGACATCGACGAGCTGGATGAGAAGGACCGGATGAGCGCAAAGGTCATGGGTTTCATGCTCGATTCCCGGCTGGACCTGGCCGAGTACGGGCACCAGCGCATGGCCTTTACCAGTGATGCGGGCTTTTTTTCCCAGCCAATGCAGCTGGCCGCTTCCACCCGGCCCCGCAACGAGGCCGAGGCCCGGGCGTGGATCCATCGGCTGGAAAGGCTGCCGGCATTTTTCGAGGGCCATCGCCAGTGGCTGGCCCTGGGTGCCGAGAGCGGTTTCGTCCAGCCGGAGAGTATTACCCGGTCGGTCATTGACCAGGTCCGCTCCATCGCCGAAAAGCCCCCGGAAGACAGCGAGTTGCTGACCCCGATGGACCACCTGCCCGGCTCCATGCCCGATTCCCTGCGCAAGGAACTGAAAGAATCGGCCCTGGAAGCGGTCCGGGGCCAGGCGATTCCGGCCTACCGGGGGCTGGCGGCTTTCCTGGAGGAAGACTACCTGGCCGAACCCCGGTCAAGCCTGGGGGCCTCGCAAATCCCCGGGGGCCGGGATTACTACCGGGCCCTGGTCCGCGCCCACACCACCCTGGACCTGACCCCGGAGGAAATCCACCAGACCGGGCTGGATGAAGTCCAGCGCATTCGCGAGGAAATGGATTCGGTGATCGAGGAGACCGGCTTCGAGGGGGCGTTCGAGGAGTTCATCGAATACCTGCGTACCGACCCGAAGTTCTACGCCGAATCGGCCGAGGAGCTGTTGATGCATGCAGCGCGCATCGCCAAGCTGGCCGACGATGCCATGCCCGCCTATTTCCGCAAGCTTCCCCGCCTGTCTTATGGAGTGCGCCCGGTGCCCGATTCCATGGCACCGAACTACACCACCGGGCGCTACTGGGCCGGCAGCCTGGAAGCAGGTGAAGCCGGGGGATACATGGTCAACACCTATGCCCTCGACCAGCGCCCCCTGTACGAACTGCCCGCCCTGACCGTCCACGAGGCCGTGCCGGGCCACCACCACCAGATTGCCCTGGCCCAGGAACTGGAAGGCCTGCCCCGGTTCCGCCAGCGTGCGGGCATTACCGCCTTCGCCGAGGGCTGGGCGCTGTATACGGAATACCTGGCCGAGGAAATGGGCATCTACCGCACGCCCTACGAGCATTTCGGGCGGCTGACCTTCGAGATGTGGCGGGCCTGCCGGCTGGTGGTGGATACCGGGATCCACTGGTACGGCTGGGACCGGGAAGAAGCCGAGGCCTGCCTGCTGGAAAACTCCGCCCTGGCCCGGCACAACGTGCGCACGGAGGTTTCACGGTACATTTCCTGGCCGGGACAGGCGCTGGCTTACAAGACCGGGGAAATCCTGATTCGCTCACTCCGGCAGGATGCGGAACAGCGCCTGGGTGACGATTTCGACCTTCGGGCCTTTCACGACCACCTGCTGGCGGAAGGCGTCCTGCCCCTTTCGGTGGCCGAGTCCAGGATGAAGCAATGGATCGAAGATCAGGAGGCGGGCAACTGACGGACCACGGCCGACAAGGTGGTCGACCGGATCAATCCGGATTGGAGAACTTTCGGGCGCGATAAAAGTCCACAGGGACAGATCCGGACCGGCTCGGCCGGGGGCCGAGCCGGTTCGGAAACATACCCGGGTAAGACTGCACGATCCAGACAGCTAGACCGGGGGTCGGCGGCCGGTGACAAAGAAGATGATGGCAATGACCAGGCCTACCACGAACAGGATCCAGGCAATATTCGTGGCCGCCCCGGCGACGCCGCTCAAGCCCAGTGCACCAGCGACGATTGCAACAATCAGGAATACCAGAGCCCATGAAAGCATGTTGAATCTCCTTCTTCTTATGGAAGTACCAGTCTAATGAAAACCCGAGTTTATTTCGTTAACAGAAGTTAACGAACCCCCGAGTTGAGTGCTGTATGATCGGTAGTCGTAGTCCTACATGATTGAAAGATTGCATCAACCAAACCATATTGAAGAGGTGTGAGATGAACAAGGATCAGGCCAGCGGCAAGTGGGATGAGTTCAATGCAAAACTGAAGCAGAAGTGGGGCAAGCTGACCGATGACGAGGTCAAACAGGCAGAAGGAAACATGGATGAACTGACTGCCAAGATTCAGCAGAAATACGGTGATTCCAAGGAAGCCATAGCAAAACAGATCAATGATCTGAAGGAGAAGTAGCAGCAATGAGTAAACTGATGAACATGATCAAGCAGGTTCACCTTTCCCGGATTCTGGCAGCCGTCATGCTGGCCCTGGGATCCGTGCTGTTCGTGACCGGGTGCCAGGACCAGGGCCCGGCCGAGGAAGCCGGTGAGGCCATTGACGATGCCATGGAAGATGCCGGTGAGGCCATGGAAGATGCCGAGGACGATCTGGAAGATACGTTTGACGACAACGACAACTGATTAACCGGTCTTCCATCTTGTGCTCCAGGGCGCGGTAGTTTTCTGCCGCGCCCTTTTTTAGTTGTCCTTCGTTAAATCGGGACCGCCCCCTCCCTAACCCTCCCCCGCAAGCGGGGGAAGGAACAATGGGGCCGGCTTCCCGGTAGGCGCTAACCTGCCCGAGCGTTGCTACCCCTTACTCAGCCACCAGGTCCACCTCCACGGTAACCGGCGAGGCATTGATGGCCTCGACGTTAGCCGGCAGCAGCGCCTGGCCGCTTCCCTGGATGCGAATCACCAGGCTGGCCTCGTCGCCGGGGGCCAGGGATTCAAGCAGGCATGAGACCGTGTCTTCAAACACGCTGCACTGCCAGTCCGGTGCCTGGCCGGTCGGGCAACTGACTACGCCATCGACCACGGCGCAATCCCCAAGGCCGGTGAATACACCAATGGCCTGGAAGGGTTCGGAAACGGTAGCCATCAACTGCACACCGGTGGCCGCGTGACTGCCGAGGTTCGAAGTGGTCAATCGCATCAGGGAATCTTCCAGTCCGGATATGGGCACCTGCTGCCCGTCCAGCTCCAGCGTGGTGGCCGGCAGGCTGACGGTGACCATGAAACTCGTCGTGGCGGTCTGACCGCTTGAGTTCGTGACTTCGATGGTGATCTCGGATTGGCCAAATACACCGGGTAAGGTCTGGAATGTCACGCTGCGGTTTTCACCGGTCCCGGTAATCGAAATGGCATCGTCGGGAATCAGATCCTGGTTCGACGAGGTGGCTGTCATCACCAGGTTGTCGGCCGGCTCCGCCGGGTCGGTTACCTGAAAGTCCACGCTTGCCGATTCCCCGGCGATGACATTTACATCCGGCAGGGGCTCACCGTCATTGATCTCCGGTCTGGGCGGCTCGGTGATGACCAGGGTGAAGGTGGTTGAATCGGATTCTTCCAGGGGATTGGTGACCTCCACGGTGACCGGAACGGTGCCTGTAAACCCGTCCAGGGTGTTGATTGAAAGGGTCCGGTTGGCCCCCGTTCCGGCCAGCAACAGGGCGCTGTCGGGCAGAATTGCCGTATTACCCGATGAGGCCGTCAACGCCAGTTGTTCGGGGGCAAATTCCGGATCGGAGATCGTTACGCCCACCGACAGGGAGCTCCCCGCAACAGCGGTCTGATTGGGGATGGGTGCGATGGACGGTACCGGAGGATCCGGAGGCTCGGCAATATCAAGCACGAAGGTGGTCGAATCACTCTGGTCCAGCGGATTGACTACTTCAACATTGACCTCCGTCAGGCCGGCAAGGTCGGGAAGCGTTTCAATGACCAGGGTTCTGATACCGCCCTCTCCCAGGATCTCCAGGTTGTCATCGGGAAGAATTTCCGGGTCGCTTGCAAAGGCGAAGGTCAGCAGGCTTTCCGGAGCAAACTCCGGATCGCTGATGGAAAATTCCACTTCAAGGGTATCCCCGGCGATGACTGCCTGGTCGTCGATGGGGTCAATAACGGGAATCGGATCTTCGAAGACCTCCAGTATTATCGGTACGATTATCGGTAGCGGCTCAAGGGGATCATTACTGTAGATGCACGCCTGGGCCTCGTAGATTCCCGGGTCAAGCTCACTGGCATCCACCGCAACATCCACGCCCTGGGAATCGCCGGGCTCCACGGTCCCGGCAATGGTATTGATCGTCAACCAGGGGAACTCGCCGAGCTGATCACACGTAAATATCAAGAATTCCTTGAGCAAGGTGATGCTCACATCCGTCCAT
>SLIZ01000193.1 GCA_007135395.1 Wenzhouxiangellaceae bacterium
CCTTTCTCGCAAGCGCCGCACCCCACCTTGCCGCAATGTCCGCTGTTCTCGTGGCCGCCACCCTGGCCGGCCCGGCCTGGCGTCTGGCGGCACTTTTGAAAGGCTGGAAGCCACCTCCGATGCTGATCCGGTTGCCATTGACCCTGGCCGCCGTAGCCCTTGTACTTGTCGAATACGGCAGCCTCTGGGGACGGCGGGCGGCGACAACGCTGCTTTGCATCATGCTTTCTGCCAAGATGCTGGAACTGTTTCGGCTTCGGGACATGCGCATGGTCGCCTCGGTGGCCTTTTTCCTGATCGCCACCCAGTTCCTGTTCAGCGAACGGCTCATCTACCTGGCCTACCTTGCCGTGGGTTGCTGGATCGCCACCCTGGCCCTGGTCCACGTCCAGCGGGATGCCGAACGACCGGCCGGCGAAAAGCCGGCAACTCCCGGATTCCTAAAGCCAGTTCGGGATTCCGGCGCTATATTGTTGATGGCATTACCTTTTGCGCTTGCCTTGTTCGTTCTGTTTCCCCGGCTGGCCCAGCCCCTTTGGGGGCTTCCGGAACACGTCATGGATGCCCGAACCGGACTGTCGGATTCCATGTCTCCCGGCGCCATTGCCGAACTCTATGCCGATGAATCCCCTGCCTTCCGGGTAGAGTTCGAAGGAGGCCCGCCGCCACCGGAAGAACGTTACTGGCGAGGACCGGTTTTATGGAATTACGACGGGGACACCTGGCGACGGTTCTTTTTCTCCGATGTGGTTGACCCGCCGGTACCCGAGGCCGGACCGGGACGTTATACCTACCGGGTCCAGCTCGAACCCAACGAGCAGCGCTGGCTTTTTACCCTGGACTACCCGGCCCGCTGGAGCGAGGAAGCCAACCTGACCCTGGATTACCAGCTGGTCCGGGAAAACCCGGTAACCACAGCGCTTCGCTACGACGTCATCAGCGAACCGGAATTCCGTGACGCCCCGGAAGAACTGGCGGCTCATTTTCGACACGGCGCGGTGAATCTGCCCGATGATCGCAACCCAAGAACCATTGAACAGGCCCGGGAATGGCGGGAGGAGTTTCCCGACGACCGGGAACTGATCGATCACATCCTGAACTGGTTCAACACCGAGCCGTTCTATTACAGTCTTGACCCGGGCCCCCTGGGCCGGCACGGGATGGACGAATTTCTGTTCGAGCTAAGGAACGGGTTTTGCGAATACTATGCATCGGCGTTTGCAGTGCTCATGCGCGCCGCCGATATACCCGCCCGGGTGGTGACCGGCTACCAGGGCGGCCTTTGGCAGCCAGCCGGAGAATACCTTCTGGTTCGCCAGTCCGACGCCCACGCCTGGGTAGAGGTCTGGCTGGAAGGTTCCGGCTGGACCCGGGTGGACCCGACCGCCGCGGTTGCTCCCTCCCGCATCCAGGCCGGGGGAGCCCGTTCCGTTGCACCTTCCCGCGGCTATATCGACTGGCCGGCCATCCGGGCCATTCGGGACCGCTATGACATCGCCCAGCATTACTGGAACCGGTGGGTACTTGGTTTCGATGCCCAACGCCAGGACCGGATGATGGCCTTCCTGGGCCTTCCGGGGCTGTCGTCGACCATCCTGGCAGTATTCATGCTGGTCGTCGCCAGTATTCTCATGGCTGTTGTTCTTCTCATCCACTGGCGCCAACCCGGCGGCCGGCCAGACGAGGCTACCCGGCAGTGGAGGAAACTTCTCGGAAAGCTCCGCCGGCACGGGCTCTACCATGAGGTCGGGGAAACCCCGCTTGAATTTGCAGATCGTGCCGCCCAGGTTGTGCCGGAAAGGGCCCGGGAAATCCTTCAACTGGCCAGACTGTATTGCCGGGTCCACTACGGGCGGGAAGGGCCGGAAGAACTGGATTCCCTGCGGGAAGGCGTGCGGCAGTTCCGGCGTCGACCGGAATAGGCCCGGATTCGTTCAGCGATTCTTCATCAAGACCCGTTCATAATCCATCTCATAGAACCCGGCATCGGGCCGGGAGTCAAAGTAACCGGTTTCCAAGGATGGAAAAACCCGTGATTCGATTGATTGGTGTACTGGCTGCAGCAGTTATTGCCAGCGGGTGCGTTAGCATCCCCAGGCCCCTGGAAGGCAACTTCCCCGACTTTTATCCGGACCAGGTTACTGAACGCTCGGTGGGCGCCAGGGTCCGCTGGGGCGGCGTGATCCTGGAAACCGAGCCGGACAGCGACCGGACCTGCCTTGAGATTCTGGCAAGGAACCTGGACCGAAGCTATCGCCCCGTGGTCTCCGACCACAGCCGGGGGCGCTTTCTTGCCTGTCGAGACGGGTTTCAGGATCCAGCCATTTTCCGCCGCGGCCGGGAAGTGACCATCATTGGCTACCTGGATGAAATCATGCCCGGCCGGATTGGAGAATACGAATATCGTTATCCGGTACTCGATGCCGAGACCACCTACCTGTGGCCAGAGCGGGTGGACACTGTCTATGTCCACCACCATCCCGGCTACTGGGGCTGGTACGACCCCTGGTGGGGGCCCTACCCTTACCGCAGCCATTCCCGGGTCAGGGGCAGCATCCACATTTCGCGCTAAACCGACCCGTGTTAGACTTGAAATCTGCTGTATGAACTTCCAGTCTAGCAAGGCATGCCATGAAGGGATTGACAAGGCGCCAGAAGGAGATCCTGCGCTACATCCGCAAGTGCATTCGTCAGGATGGCATGCCGCCCACACGGGCCCAGATCACGGAAGCATTCGGGTTCGCCTCCCCCAATGCGGCCCAGTGTCACATCCAGGCCCTGGCCTCGAAGGGTTTCATCGAGATGCGCCCGGGTGCTTCCCGGGGCATAGTCCCGACCCGCAAGGCTGAACCGGACAAACCCGGCCTGCCCCTGGTTGGCCGGGTTGCTGCAGGCCAGCCGATTCTGGCTTCCGAGCATGTCGAAGAATACCTGCCGTTCAATCCGGATGCCTTCAGCCCCCGACCGGATTACCTGCTTCGCGTGATCGGCAACAGCATGATCGAGGCCGGCATTTTTGACCAGGATCTGCTTGCCGTCCATTCAGCCAGCGAAGCCCGCAGCGGTCAGATCGTCGTCGCCCGACTGGACGACGAGGTCACCGTCAAGTATTTTCGTATTCGAAACCGACGCTTTTTTCTTGAACCGGCCAACCCGGACTTCAAGCCCGTTCGCCTGATGCCTTCAGATGACCCGGTCATCGAGGGGATCGGCGTGGGTGTGATCCGCCGGGATCTTTCCAGCCGCTGAACACCGGAATCGCCATGACCCCAGTTTTTCGATCTCTTCTCGCCCTGTTTTTTCTGCTTCTTTCGACCTCTGCCGCCGCGGAGTCTCTGGAAGGCTTGTCTGAATGGCTGGAATCCGAACAGGAACGCTGGCAGATCCCGGGCATGGCCGTGGCCGTGGTTCATGGCGATGAACGGGTGTTCAGCGAAGGATTCGGAATACTGGGGCTCGAAGACAGCCAGCCTGTAGACGGGAAAACCATCTTCGGCATTGCCTCCCTTTCCAAGGCCTTCACGGCAACGGCCCTGGGAATGCTGGTCGATGAAGGAAAGCTCGATTACGACGACCGGGTCATCGACCATATGCCAGATTTCCGCTTGAGTGACCCCTGGGTTACCGCCCATGTCACCGTGCGGGACCTGCTTACCCACCAGGTCGGCGTTGGCCGAATGCTCGGCAACCGGCTCCAGTTCATGACCAACCGCCCGCGCTCTGAACTGATTTACCGGATGCGTTACCACGATTTCGAAAAGCCCTTTCGGCAGGAGTATGTCTACAGCAACGTCATGTACACCGTCGCCGGCGAATTGATCCCGGCTGTCACCGGACAAAGCTGGGATGATTTCCTGGCCGACCGGATATTCACGCCACTTGGAATGGAGCGAACCGGAACCCGGATCGATGCACTGGAAGATCTCGGAAATGCCGCCTGGCCCCACCAGGACATACGGGGAGAGATCATTCCCATCGACCGGAGGAATTTCGACAATGCCGGCCCGTCGGCGGCAATCAACTCATCCATGGAGGATCTGGTTCAGTGGATGCGAATGAACCTGGGCGATGCCGGAGCCATCAACGGTGAGCGCCTGGTCAGTGAAGAGACCATGGCAAAGATTCATCAGCCCTGGGTTGTTACCGGCTTCGATGAAGATGATCGGACCATATCGGCTTACGGGCTGGGCTGGGGACTTTCCCGGTACCAGGGCTACCAGTTGCTCCAGCATAACGGCGCGACCGACGGAATGAATTCGGTTCTTACCCTTGTCCCGGAACTGGACCTGGGTATCGTCATGAGCAGCAATCTGTTCAATACCCTGCGTGGCGCCGTGGTCCGAAGGATCATCGACCAGGTAGCCGGTCATGAAGAAAAGGATTGGGGGGAGGAATATTTCGAAGAGTTCACCGAAGACCGGGAGAAAGCGCGCAAGGCCCGGGAGGAAAAACATGCCCGCCGGGTGGCTGACACTTCAACCAGCCTTCCCCAGTCGGACTTTGCCGGCAAGTACAGCAACCCGCTGTACGACACCATCGAGGTTGTCGAGTCTGACGACGGCGAACTGGCCCTGCAATTCTGGGACGACAACACCCTGGTCGCCGACCTGGAACACTGGCACTTCGACACCTTCCGGGCTCACTGGCGTAACCCGGCTCAAAGGGAAAAATTTGTGTGGTTCGCCCTGGACGAAGACGGCAGGCCTCATGTTCTCAACGTCCGCTTCACCCTTCGCCCGGAGGTGCTTGAGGAAGGCATTTACCCGGCCGATTACACCCGCG
>SLIZ01000001.1 GCA_007135395.1 Wenzhouxiangellaceae bacterium
AATCCTGGTTCGGCCGATCCGGCGGAATTTCTTTGCCGAGGACCTGGAAATCCTCAGGGGCCTGTTCAACGATGCCTGGTCGGAGAACTGGGGATTCGTTCCCTTTACCCGGGAGGAATTCCAGGCCATGGGCGAGGATTTGCGCCGGATTCTGCCCATGAACTATATACAGATCGCCGAGCTCGATGGCCAGCCCGCCGCATTCATTGTTGCCCTGCCCAACATCAATGAGCTTATCGCCGACCTGGACGGTCGCCTGCTGCCCCTGGGGTGGCTGAAGTTCCTCTGGCGCCTGAAGACAGGGCGGGCAACCACTGCGCGGGTGCCCCTGATGGGAGTCAGCCGAGCCTTCCAGCGGGGCCGTATGGGCTCCCTGCTGGCCTTTGCGGTCATAGACGGGGTGCGCTGGCATCTGCACCGGGACGGGATCAAGCAGGTTGAACTCTCCTGGATCCTGGAGACCAACAAGGGTATGAGCCGGATTATCGAATCCCTGGGTGCCTGCTGTTACAAGCGGTATCGAATCTACGAGACGGGCCTGCCATTCGTGCCGGGAACCGGCGAAAAATCATCTGGATGAAAGAAATGCATACCGAATCGGCCAGTCCCGTCGACGGCCCGGTGCATGTGATCGTGCTGGCCGGGGACCGGGGCGAGGCAGACCCTTTGCTGGCTGGCACCGCCGTGTCTTCCAAGGTCATGCTGGAGGTTGGTGGAAGACCCATGCTGGCAGGGGTTTTGCAGGCGCTCGCCGGGTCGGTCCGTGCGGGCCCGATCCATGTGGCCGGCCCGCAGGCCCATCGTCAGCAACCGCTCAAGGACCTGGCCGCTTCGCTGAATGTGAACGTGATCTGGCACGAACCCGGCAAGTCGCCGGCTGACAGTGTGGTCCGGGTGTTGGAGCAGATCGATGAATCCTGTCCGGTGATGCTGGTTACCGGAGACCATGCCCTGCTGCAATCCCGATGGGTCGACGATTTCGTGACCCGTGCCGGGGCGGGAGAAGGCGATGCGGCGGTTGCCCTGGTCCCCTGGGAGCGGATTCGGCAACGCTGGCCGGAAAGCCGGCGCACCCGCTTTCGCTTCAGCAACGGTGAGTATTGCGGTGCCAACCTGTTCCTGTTTGCCAGTCCGGCCGGTCGCCGCATGGCAGGCATCTGGAAGCGGGTCGAGCAGGATCGAAAGCGGCCCTGGCGGGTGGTGAGACTGCTCGGGCCGGGTGCCGTCCTGGCCTATCTTTTCAAACGAATGAGCCTGGAATCGGGCTTTGACCGCTTGTCCCGGCGTTTCTCCCTGTCGGTTCGTCCGGTGATACTGACCGACCCGGAGGCAGCCGTGGATGTGGACAAGCCGGCCGACCGGGAGCTGGTCGAAAGAATCCTTGCTGAAAGGGCAGTCCGGTGATCCGGCGGATCGAACGGCATATTGCGCGGGAGGTGATCAAGCCGGTAATCGGTACACTGATTGTCCTGGTGGCCGTGGTCGTTGCTTATTATGCCGCCGAGTACCTGGGCCAGGCGGCGGCCGAGCAACTGCCGGCCCGGGTGGTTGTGATGCTTACGGCCCTGCGGATCGGGGTCTTCCTCGATGTAATTCTGCCGGCAGCATTGTTCCTTGGAATTGTGCTGGGCCTTGGCCGTCTCCAGTCTGATTACGAGATTACCGCCCTGGCGGCTGCCGGCGGCGGAAGACGCCACGTGATCAAGGCACTGGCAATCCCGGCACTGCTTGTTGCACTGGCTGTCCTGATCCTGGCCGGCTGGTTCAGACCCTATGCCTACGCGACCCTGTATGACGTGGAAAGCCGGCTTGCAGTAAGGGTGGATTTGAGCCGGGTGGAGCCCGGCCGGTTTCATGTCGGTGACGAGGAGTGGATGATTTTCGCCGAGGGCAGGTATGGCGACATGCTTCGGGATGTGGTGGTCCAGCAGTCGACCAATGGTCAGGCGCACCTGATCCGGTCCCGCTTTCTTCACCAGGAAGCCGACGCAGACGATCGTTACCGACTGGTGTTTACCGGGGGAGTAAGCAGTTATCGCCTGGGCGGAGAAGGGGCCAATCTTGAAGGGCGGTTTTCCACCCTGACCGTTCGCTTTGACCCGCCGCTGCCTCCGACCCGCCAGGAGATGCGCCGGGCCCTGACCGGAACCGAGTTGCTGGCCTCTGGTGGCCCTGTGGAAATGGCCGAGTTCCAGTGGCGTGCAGTGGCCCCGGTTTCGGCCATCCTGCTGGCCCTGGCCGGGGTCGGGTTGAGTCGCATCAATCCCCGCATGGGTCAGTCCGCCCGGATTCTGACGGCCAGTCTGGTCATGGTGCTGTACTTCGCGGTACTTGGTGTGGCCGTTAGCTGGGTGGAATCGGGCCAGATCCCGGTCGCCCTGGGGATATGGCCAGTCCCCGGCGGGTTTCTGGCCGTACTGGCGGTTCGTTTCTGGATCTCCCAGCGCGGCCCCGGGGCACCACTGTGAACCGCCTGCAGAACTATCTGCTTGATCGCCTGCTTCGAGGCTATGTAATCGCCCTGGTGGCCGTGGGTGCATTGTTCTGGCTCATGGAAGTCCTGCAGCGATTCGAGGACCTTCAACTGGCCGGCATCCGTTTGCTTGACGTGGCTATCGATGCCTTGCTCACCGTGCCGGGCAGCCTGGTCATCCTGTCCCCGGTTGTCACGGTCATGGCCACTGCCGGGGTAATGGGGACACTCCAGAACCAGCGGGAGCTGGTGGTCATGCGGGCATCGGGTGTGTCGATGCTCCGGCTGACCCGGCTTGCCCTGGTTCCCGCCCTCGCCCTGGGTGTTGCCGGGCTGGCGATCAGCCAGTGGGCCACGCCGGCGCTGGAGCGGCCGGTTTCACAGGCGGGAATGGATGAGCTCGGGGAAACCGGGTTGATGGACGAATTCCATGGGCTGTGGAGTCGCAAGTCGAATGAGTTTCTCAATGTGCGGGAGTTCGAGCTGGGCCTTGTACCCAGGGGAATCCGGATCTACCAGTTTGGTGATGAAGGACGACTGATCCGGCATGTTCGTGCCGAGACCGCCGAAATTCTGACACCCGACCGGTGGCTGCTCAAAACCGTAACCATTGAGCACTTTGATGGCACTGACCCGCACCGGGAAACGGTCGACGAATGGGGCTGGCGTTCCTTTCTTTCCGGTGAGGAACTCGACCTCCTGCGACAGTCTCCAGCCCGCCTTTCCCTGTCGGAGTTGTGGATGTACGTCGAGGGTCTGCGGGGGCGTGACGAGCAGGCACTTGAATACGAGCTGTTCCTCTGGCGGCGGCTGGTTCTGCCCCTGGCCTGCCTGGCCATGGTCGTGGTTTCCATGGGCACCACAACCGGCGGGTCACGCACCCGGAGCCTTAGCCTGAGGGTTTCGCTGGCCATGGGCATCGGGATCTCCTACCAGCTGGTGGCAGAGATGTTCAGCTACACCGGCTTGCTGATGCGCTGGGACCCTGTAACAGTAGCCGCCGGTCCGCCGGCGGCCCTTGCATTGGTTGGCCTGCTCCTGATGGCGCGCCAGCGGTGACCGGCCGGGGCTGACAAGCCATGCAGGAATTCACGAAGTTCCCTGAATCCTACTCCATGGGAACCCAGGCATTGCACCAGCCATCCCGAGCGACCTTCTTGCCAGGAAAGATGGAACAGCCCACCCACTCGGCTTCCGGATCTCCCTTGATCAGCCTGCAGTTTCCACAGATCTGCCCGGGCTCGTAGCGGCTCCATTGATCGGCATCGACTTCTTCGGCGTCGTGAACATAACCCAGTGCCTTGGCCTGGGCGTTTTCCGGATCAAGGATTTCGTCGGCCCGGGCCCGGGTTCCGGGCAGTCCGAGCATCGGGGCTGAAACAGTAACCGCCGCACCGATTCCGAGTATCCGGAGCATGCGTCGACGATTGAACCTGGTTTGATTTGAATTCATGTTGGTCTGCCTTCATCGCATTGGTCGAAGTTGCATCCACGTCAATGATTTATGGAGCAGGCTCAAGATACCAGCACTGGAATCAGGGATTTGTAAATACTCGATGGATGAGATGGAAGAATTCGTGAGCGGCATTGGGGATGCCCTGGAATACCATCGGTTTGCACCGGGTGGATGGGTTCGCCTGTGGCACCGGTTTCTGCCGGAAAGGTATGCCCGGGAACTGCACGATCGGCTTGTCGATGGCCTGGAATGGCGCCAGCGGAATATTCAGATGTTTGGTCGCCGGATTCGCCAGCCCCGGCTTACCGCCTGGTACGGGGACCCGGGAATCACCTATACCTATTCCGGCACCCGCTGGTGTGCCCGGGGGTGGCCGGAGGAACTGGCCGGGTTGGTGCCGGAAGTTTCCCGCGCTGCCGGCGAACAATTCAACAGCGTACTTTGCAATTTCTACCGGGACGGCAACGACAGCATGGGTTGGCATGCCGACGATGAACGGGCCCTGGGTAAAAACCCGGTAATTGCCTCGCTGAGCCTGGGGCAGGTACGCAGGTTTTCGCTACGGCGGCGTGAGGCGTCCGGGGAGGGTCCGGTGCATTTCCACCTGGCCTCCGGGAGCCTGCTTGTCATGGGTGGTGATCTCCAGCATCACTGGCAGCATGCCGTATCAAAGACCCGCCGTCCGATGGGCGGGCGCGTCAATCTGACGTTTCGAAGGATTGTCGACTAGGGCCTGTTCACACTTACTAACGAGATCACTAATCAGCAGACATTCAGCGCTTCAGAGCCGGCCTCCAGCAAGGCGCGCGAGCGCAGACATAGCGGACTATTTCA
>SLIZ01000207.1 GCA_007135395.1 Wenzhouxiangellaceae bacterium
CATCTGCCACTGGACGGCACCGATGCGCACATCCGATGGTCGCCCGCCGATCAGCCCGCTCTTTCTTTCCTCGTAATAGATGTTGACCCATTCGAGCAGGGTGGCAAACCCCGCCGACTGCTCATCGTCGGCAAGATAGCCCTTGATGATCTTGCGCACCTGGAAATCATTGGCCAGCTGGAAGGTCAGGATCGGGTCGACGATTTCCCGGGCCCGTACCTTGGCCACGTACTCCTGGGGCGCCATCTCCCGGGCATACTCGTGATAGCCGGGAATCCGC
This sequence comes from Wenzhouxiangellaceae bacterium, assembly GCA_007135395.1. GTDB lineage: Bacteria > Pseudomonadota > Gammaproteobacteria > Xanthomonadales > Wenzhouxiangellaceae > SLIZ01. The sequence continues at coordinate 281 of SLIZ01000207.1, forward strand.
CCGCCCACTACAAAGCCACGCAAGTTGAGGACCTCGCACAACTCTTTTCTGGCATCGTAGAGTCGACGGCCCAGGCGCAGCCCCCGGTAATCGGGATGGACAAAGATGTCCACACCGTAAAGGACATCCCCCTTTGGATCATGAGTCGTCAGGTAGCCGTTGCCCACGATGTCCCAGTACCGGTGATCATGTCCCCACCGGCTGTACTTGACGATCAGCGAGATCGCCGCGGCCACCACCCGGCCATTGTCTTCGATACACAACTGTCCCTCGGCAAACCGGCTGATCTGGGACTCGAACTGGGCCCGGGTCCACGCCCCATCCAGGCCCGGATAAACCCGCTCCATGATCTCGGCAATATCCGCGTAATCCTCCCGCCGGGACTGGCGCAGGATCAAGTGATGGGGTTCACCCGGGGCAGACTCGCCGGAATCGGCGCTGTCAGGCTTGGATTTGTCAGTCATGGAGTATCAGGGCCCGGTAAAGTGAGGTTTCCAGCTTATAGAAAACCAAACGGAAATGGTTTGTCGTTTCGTTGTTTCGTCCGGAACCCGGAAACCGTGAGGCTCGCCCATTAGCCCATTAGCCTTAACCTTTCACCTTTTTCCTTGATCCTCAATCCCGCTCAAAGACTGTTTCCCCGCCAACCACAGTCATCAGCACTTCAATCTCGTGCAGGGTTTCCGGGTCGGCTTCGAAGGGGTCAGTGTCCAGGACCACGAAATCGGCCAGCTTGCCCGGCTCCAGGGTGCCCGTGTATTCCTCGGCAAAGCCCGCGTAGGCCGCATCCCGGGTAAAACCGGCAAGGGCCTGCTCGATGCTCAGACGCTGGCCCGGCAGCCAGCCGCCTTCCGGGTTGCCATCCCGGTCCTGGCGGGTCACTGCGGCATGAATCCCGTACATGGGGTTGACCGGTTCCACCGGGAAATCCGACCCCAGGGCCAGCACGGCACCGGCATCCAGAATCCGCTGCCAGGCGTAGGCCCCTTCAAGCCGGTCCGGACCAAGCCGATCCTCCGCCCAGCGCATGTCCGAGGTGGCATGGACCGGCTGCATGCTGGCCACGATTTCCGCCTCGGCCAGGCGGGGAATGTCTTCCGGGTCGATGATCTGGACATGCTCGATTCGGTGACGGCCCGGATTGTCGGCAATCCGTTCCCGGCCGGCAGCAATCACATCGATCGCCTGGCGATTGGCCGCATCCCCGATGGCGTGAATGGCAAGCTGCAATCCGCATTCCATCGCCCGGTCAACCACCTCCTGGAGGTCCTCGTCGCTTTCGAACAAGAGCCCCGTATTGCCCGGGTCATCGGCATAATCTTCAAGAAGCGCCGCACCCCGGCTGCCCAGGGCGCCGTCGGTGTAGAGTTTGACTCCACGCACCGCGATGCGCCGGGTCTCCACCTTCCCGTTGCGGCAAAGCGAAGCCAGCATGGCCCCGTCTCCATCCGCGTAGCCGAAAATCCGGACGGTAAGTCCATCGGTTGCCTCCCGGTGCAGGTACCGCCTCAGATCGTCCTGGGAAGTGCCGGCCTCGTGAACCCCGGTCAGGCCCATTCGGGCGATTTCCTCCAGGGCCAGATCCAGTGCGTGCTCCCGCTCGGCCTCGGAGGTTTCCGGGATGGCGCTGGAAATCTCGCCCATGGCCGTGTCGATGAATATGCCGGTGGGCTGCTGGTCCCCATCCCGGAAAATCTGCCCGCCCCGGGGCTGCCAGTCTCCCGACAGATCCTTGTCGGCCCGGTCCATGGCAGCCTGGTTGGCCCAGGCTGCATGGCCGTCGACCCGGACCAGCCACACCGGGCGGTCGGGAAACGCCTCGTCCAGGTCAGAAGCCAGAGGAAATTCCGCTTCCGGCCAGCGGGTCTGATCCCATCCCCGGCCGGTCAGCCAGGCCTCATCGGGAAGGGTCTTTTCATGCTCGCGGAGCACCTCGATGACTTCCTCGACGCTTTCGGTTCCCCCGAGGTCGGCCTGAAGCCGCGACAGTCCGAGATTCATGATGTGCCCGTGGGCATCGATCAGCCCGGGAATAATGACCCGCCCCTGCAGGTCATGCCGGGGCTTGTCGGAAAACCGCTCCTGCAGTCCCTCGCTGTCGCCGAGCGCCAGGATACGGCCTTCCCGATCCCAGGCCATGGCCTCGGCCGGGTCGGCATCTTCGGCCATGGTGTAAATGGTGGCGTTGTAGGCCAGCCCTTCCTGGCCCAGGGCGGGCGAGGAAAGCACAATGCTGAAAAGTATCAGGACTGCAATGGTTTGGCGCATGGTTATGTCACCTGGAAGTCAATGTTCGATTCTCAACACAAAAGCCCGGGCAACCGTCCGGCCAATTCCGGCGGAAGAACCTCTTGCAATTGCTCCAGCCGGGCTCTGAGGCCGGCCTCATCCGGGGCGCTGATGGTGGCGTGACCGACCTTGCGGCCTGGCCTTGGCTTCTTGCCGTAATCATGCCAGGCCAGTCCGTCGATCTTCAGGTATCGGGCCGGATCGGGCATTTCACCGATCCAGTTGACCATGACCGAACGCCCCCGGCTGGTCGTGGACCCCAGCGGCAGGCCGCATACGGCCCTGAGATGATTTTCGAACTGGGAGCAAGAAGCCCCCTCGATGGTCCAGTGGGCGGAATTGTGGACACGGGGGGCGATTTCATTGGCCAGCAGCCGACCGTCGCGCACGAAAAACTCCAGTGTCAGGGCTCCGACGTACTCGAAATGCCCGGCAATTCTTGCCAGATGGCTTTCGGCAACCTGCTGGAGCTTTCCATCGTGATCGAACGGAGCCATGCAAAGACTCAGTATTCCCTCTTCGTGCAGGGTTCGGGTCAGGGGATAGAACCGCATCTGGCCGTCGGCATCCCTGACGGCGGTCAGGGCGCATTCGTAGTCAAATTCCACAAGGCTTTCGATGATAAGCGGGTAATCACCCAGCCGCTGCCAGGCGGTTTCCAGGTCTTCCTTGTCCCGCAGTACCGCCTGACCCTTGCCGTCATAGCCCATTCGGCGGGTCTTGAGCACTGCCGGCAGGCCAGTCTCCTCCAGGGCACCAAGCAGATCCGGACGGGAATCCACCGGAACAAACGGAGCCACGGGAATGCCCAGCCCGGTAAAAAGCCGCTTTTCGGCCAGGCGGTCCTGTGTTCCGGCCAGCACTTCCGGCCCGGGGGACACGGGAACACTGCCGGCAAGGTGCCGAAGAACCTTGTCGGGCACGTTTTCGAAATCGAAGGTCACCCGGTCGCAGCGGGCCAGTTGGGTCAGGGCTTCGGAGTTCGACCAGTCGGCCACTATCAACCGGCCGCGGGCTCCGGCGCAGGCGTCGGCCTTGGGGTCGATGAAAGTGAAGCGGAAGTTGTGCGAAAACCCGGCCTCGGCCAGCATCCGGGCCAGCTGGCCACCCCCGAGAATCCCGATGTGCATCAACCCGACTCCGGGTCCGGAGATTCCAGCACCCCCAGGGTCTGTTCCCGCCGGAACGCATCGTAGCGTTTGCGAATTTCCGGGTGATGGGTGCCCAGGATGGAAACTGCCAGCAATGCTGCATTGATCGCGCCTGCCCGACCGATAGCCAGGGTTCCCACTGGCACACCGGCGGGCATCTGGGCGATGGACAGCAAGGAGTCCATTCCCCGCAGGCTCCGGGACTCCACGGGTACACCGAGAACCGGCAACCCGGTCTTGGACGCGACCATCCCCGGAAGGTGGGCGGCACCACCGGCACCGGCAATGATCACTTCAACACCGCGTTCGGCTGCGGCATCGGCGTATTCGAACATGGCATCCGGGGTCCGGTGAGCCGATACCACCCGCTGCTCGCAGGGTACGTCAAGCTTGTTCAGGGTTTCCACGGCATGACGCATGGTCTCCCAGTCGGACTTCGAGCCCATGATGATGCCCACCAGTGGCGCCTTGTGCATCGCGAAACCTCTCCAGAGACGGGATTGGGTCGGGAAAACGGTAAATCGTAGCAGAAACCCGCCCTCCGGCCTATTATCCGGGGACCATTTTCACCCCGACTTTGCACTACAATACCGGGCATGATTGGACCCAACGATATTTACGACCTGCTTTGCTGCCCGGTATCGAAGTCTCCGCTGGTCCGGCTCGACCGAAAACGCCTGGATCGACTCAACCGGGAGATCGCCGAAGGCAGGCTTCTGTTCGTGGACGGAAGCCCGGTTGCCGAAGCCATCGACGATGCCCTGATCACCCGGGATGCCAAGGTGGTCTACGTGATTCGTGACGGCATCCCGGTCCTCCTGCCGGACCAGGGGATCGGCACCACCCAGATCAACGACTTCTAGGCGAAAAACACGCAGTGAAGAAAACAGAAAAGGATCTTGTCGCTTCCGAAGTCCGCATGGCACTGGGAGAAGACATCGGCCCCGGAGACATCACCGCCACCCTGGTACCCGAAGACCAGTTGCTGGAAGTCCAGGTCACAAGTCGCCAGACCGGCGTGCTGGCCGGACAGGCCTGGTTCGACGAAGTTTTTGTTCAGGTTGACCCTTCCGTCGAAATCAGCTGGGAGGTTTCCGATTCACAACAGGTCCTGGCCGGCGAGTGCTTGTGTCGCCTGAAAGGCTCGGCCCGGTCCATCCTGACCGGTGAGCGGACCGCCCTGAATTTCTTGCAGTTTCTGTCGGGCACAGCCACCTCGGTCAGTCGATATGTGGATGCCGTGAAGGGAACCAATGCCCGCATCCTGGATACCCGCAAGACCATTCCGGGCCTTCGCCATGCCCAGAAATACGCAGTCCGGGCCGGTGGCGGCACCAATCACCGCATGGGCCTGTACGACGCCATCCTGATCAAGGAAAACCATATTGCCGCGGCCGGAAGCATCCAGGCGGTGGTCGACCAGGCCCGGATCCTGCATCCGGGAATGGCCGTGGAGATTGAAGTAGAAAGGCTCGATCAACTCCACCAGGCCGTCGAAGCCCGTGCCGACCGCGCCATGCTGGACAACTTTGACCACCATGCAATGACCGCCGCCGTAAGTCAGTTCGGCCAGCGCATTGAACTTGAGGCTTCCGGTGGAATCAACCTGGAAAACGTCGGCCAGGTTGCTGCAACCGGCGTGCATTTCATTTCCATTGGAGAGATCACCAAGCAGGTCATCCCACTTGACTTGTCGATGCGCTACGTCTGACCAGGCTTGTATTCAGTCCCGTCATGCCCCTAAGCTTTAGCATATCCGGTGTACCGACCCCGATCCAAGATGAAGAAAAGGAAATCCAGTCATGTCTCTCCGCGTAACCCTTGAATTTACCGAAAAGGATCTCGAACACTTCCGGACTATGGCCCGCCAGGCCATGGCCAATACCGAGGAGCAGAAACGGGAAGTCATCATCGAAAATGCCCGCGACCTGCTCAAGCAGGTTGACAAGGAAGTCGGTACGGACTTCATTCGCGACCGGCTGAGCCAACTGCAGATTCTGATCAACATGCTCGAAGACGAAGGCTGGGGCATGAAGGAAGTTGGACAGAAACGAGTCCTTTCAGCCCTGGCGTACTTCAACAACCCGGAAGACCTTATCCCCGATCACATCCCGGGTCTTGGCTTTCTTGACGACGCCATTATGGTCGAGTTGCTGTGCCGGGAGCTCAAACCGGAAATCGATGCCTACGGAGATTTCGTTCGCTACCGGGAGACGGAAGCGAAACGACGCAACATGGACCCGGCGGAGCTCAATCGGAGCGATTTCCTGAAAAACCGGGAAAAGGCACTGCTGTCCCGCATGCGCCGCCGTCGCCGGGCAGGCGGAGGTGGAGGCGGCAAGAAGAAGACTCCCCTGTCGCTGTTCTAATGGGCTGAACTCAACGAACCGGCTCTTTGCCAGCCGGCTCAGAACTCCTCGTCAGATGGGGTCATCACGGGACCGGCCCCGGCCCGAACCCGTTCCCCGAGTGAAAGGGTATCGGGCAGCATGCGGGTCATGAAGAACCGGGCAGTATCGAGCTTGGACTGGTAGAACGCCGCCCGGCCCCGGCCTTTTTCCAGTTGTCCATGGGCAACCACGGCCTGGCGAGCCCACATGTAGGCCATGGCCGTCAGGGCAAACATGCGAAGGTAATCCACCGAGGCCGCCCCGGCCTCTTCCGGGTCACTGCTCATCTTGCTGTAGACGGTTGCAGTCGTCTCCTGGAGCAGACCGGCAGCATCTTCGAGCGGCTTGATATAGCAGGCCAGCGCGTCGTTTTCGGCATGCTCGGCGACAAAGGCCTGGACCGGCTCGAAAAAGGCCTTCAGGTTTTCACCGGAATTGCCCACCAGCTTGCGCCCGACCAGGTCCAGGGCCTGGATGCCGTTGGTGCCCTCGTAAATCTGGGTAATGCGCACATCCCGGACGAACTGCTCTACACCGGTATCCCGAACGTAACCGGCGCCCCCGTGAACCTGCATGGACAGGTTGGCCACCTCGGAGCCCATATCGGTGAAATAGGCCTTGATGATCGGGGTCATGAGGGCAACCCAGTAGCCCGCCCTCTGCCGGACCTGCTCATCCGGGTGACGCAGCTCCAGCTCCAGTTGAACTCCGGTATACAGTCCCAGGGCCCGGGCACCTTCCACAAACGCCTTGCTTTCGAGCAGCATGCGGCGAACATCCGGGTGAACGATGATGGGATCGGCCGGCTTGTCCGGGTATCGGGCTCCGGCAAGGGAGCGGCCCTGGAGCCGCTCCCGGGCAAAATCCACTGCTGCCTGATAGGCCGCACTGGCCATGCCCAGGCCCTGGATACCGGTAACCAGACGGGCCGCGTTCATCATGGTGAACATGGCCGCAAGCCCGCGGTTTTCTTCACCCACCAGGTATCCCTTGGCCGCCGTGTACTGCATTTCGCAGGTGGCCGAAGACTTGATCCCCATCTTCTTCTCCAGCCCCGTGCATTTCACTCCGTTGCGTTCTCCCGGGTTCCCGTTCTCGTCGACCAGAAACTTGGGTACCAGAAACAGGCTGATACCGCGCGTTCCCGCCGGGGCGCCGGGGGTGCGCGCCAGCACCAGGTGAATATTGTTCTCCACCATGTCGTGCTCACCGGCGGAAATCCAGATCTTGGTACCGGTCACGACGTAGCTGCCGTCATCCCGGGGCTCGGCCCGGGTGCGGATCAGGCCCAGGTCGGTGCCGCACTGGGGCTCGGTCAGGTTCATGGTCCCGCCCCACTGTCCGCTGACCATCTTTGGCAGATAGCGCTTTTTCTGTTCCTCGGTTCCATAGCGATGGAGGACCTCGTAGGCCCCCAGGGTCAGACCCGGGTAGGCGGCAAAGGAAGCATTGGCGGCATTGATCATTTCCGACATGGCCAGCCCCAGGAAAACCGGCAGGCCCTGGCCGCCGTATTCGGGATCGGCGGTCAATCCGGTCCATCCGGCCCCGGCATAGTCCTTGTAAGCATCAACGAAGCCGTCGGGCATGGTTACCGAGCCGTCGGCTTCGTTGAACTTGCAGCCGATCTCATCACCGATGGCGTTGAGCGGCTGAAGGCGCTCCTCGCTGATTCGGGCGCCTTCGGTCAGTACCGCTTCGAAGATGTCCGGTGTGGCCTCTTCCATGGAGGTCATTCCGGCACAGGCCGACAAGTCGAGAAACTCGTTGTACAGAAATCGAAAATCTTCCAGGGGGGCCTTGTAGCGGGGCATCGTTCCAGTCCGTTTCGGGTAAAGCCGGACTTTACCATACGGGGACGTATGGAGGGTGTGACGACAAGGCCGGAATACGAGTCGGTGCGGTTTCGAACATCGGAAAACCCGGGAATTGCGACCTGTCTGCCGCGGGCTGAACCTAACGGGGAATCTTGCGCGCCAGGGTCAGTCCATCGCCGATGGGGACCAGGCTCAGATCCACCCGGGAATCATCGCGCACATGGGCGTTGAAGGCCCGAATGGCCTCGGTATCAGCATCAGTGATGGCCGGATCGGCCACTGATCCGTCCCACAGGGTATTGTCGACCATCAGTATTCCTCCTGGGCGAATCAGTTTCAGGCAGGCCTCGTAGTAGTCAATGTAGCCGGTCTTGTCGGCATCGATAAACGCCAGGTCGAAGGAATCTCTCCTTCCCGACTCAAGATAACCCTGCAGGGTCTCGCTGGCCGGGGCCAGTTCGAGCCGGATCCGGTCGTCAACTCCGGCTTCCTGCCAGTACCGGCGGGCAATCATTGTCCACTGCTCACTGACATCCAGGGTCACCACCCGGCCATTTTCCGGCATGGCCAGGGCCATGACCAGGGCGCTGTAACCAGTAAAGGTGCCCACCTCGAGGAAGCTGACCGCGCCGGTCATCCGGGCAAGCATTGCCATGAACTGCCCCTGTTCCGGGGCAATCTGCATGTTCGCCTGGGACATGGAGGCCGTTTCGCTACGAAGCCGTCGGCAGACCTCTGGTTCTCGCAGGGAGGTTTCCAGCATGTATTGGTAGATGAGGTCGTCAAGACCGATTGAACGATTGGACATTTTCCCGTGTAATCCTGTTTTCCATGTGCCTGGTTACTCGTCCGGCTAATTCTCGCCGGGCCTCAATACCACCTCATGCAGCCCGTCTTCGGGCTCGGCGATTGCAAAGCCCAGGTCCCGTGCCAGGGAAAGCATACGATGGTTGCTTTCCAGAACCTGCCCGACAATTTCTTCAATCCCGACTTCCCGACAGTAGGAAATCATCTTCGACAGCAACAAGCGACCCAGCCCCCTGCCCTTCATCCCGGAACGCACCACCACGGCAAACTCCCCGCGGCGCTTGCCGGGATCGCTGGCAATGCGCACCACGCCCAGGGTTCGCTTCTCGCCGTCATTCTCGGCGGCGATGAACGCCATTTCCCGGTCGTAGTCGATCTGGGTAAAACGGGCGACCTGGGTATGCTCCGGCTCCTTGACGACGCCGAAGAATCGGAACCGGACATCTTCGCTGCTCAGGCTGTAGAAGAACTCGCGATGGGCCGGCTCGTCCTCCGGCCGGATCGGGCGGAGAACTACCGGCTGGCTATCGAACTCCACGACCTCTTCCAGGTGGCTTGGATAGGGTGCAATGGACGGTCGGGGACGCGGCCCATCCTCCACCGGCCTCAACTCCATGCGTGCATCCAGGGCAATCACGCCGGAGTCATCGGCCAGTAGCGGATTCACATCCACGGACTCGATCGAATCCAGTTCGATGATCAGCCTGGAGATCCGGACCAGCACATCGCAAATCAGATCCACCCGGGCCGCGGGATGATGGCGGAAGCCCGCCAGGAGCCGGGAAACCCGGGTTCGGTCGACCAGATGTCGAGCCAGGCTCATGTTCAGCGGGGTCAACCCGATGGCAGTATCGCCGATGACCTCCACCCCGGTTCCCCCGTGGCCGAACAGTACTACCGGTCCGAATATCGGGTCGGTGCTGGTACCCACGATCAACTCATGGGCACCGGGCCGGCGGGCCATGGCCTGGACCGTGAATCCATCCAGCCTGGCGTCGGGATGCCTCTTGACCCGGCTGGCAATGCCATCCGCTGCCGATGCCACAGCTTCAGGAGTTTCCAGGTCCAGGACCACCCCGCCCACATCGGACTTGTGGGTAATATCCGGTGACAGCACCTTCAGCGCCACGGGAAAACCGACTTTCCGGGCGATGGCCACGGCCTCGTCGGTATCCCTGGCAATTCGGGTCTCGACCACCGGGATCCCGTAAGCCGAAAGCACCTGCTTGGCCTCGACTTCCGACAGCCATCGTCGCCCTTCGCTCTGAGCGTTCTCCAGAATCCCGGTAACCGCCTGGCCATCGATACTTGCCGAGGTTGGGATTTCTTCCGGGGTTTCCATCAGGGCTTGCTGATTGGCCCGGTAGTCCTGCATGCGGAGAAACGCAGCAATGGCTTCTTCCGGCGAGGTGAACCCGGGCAGCCCGGCCTGGGCGAAGGACCGTGAGGCTTCCCGGGCCGAGGCACCTCCCAGCCAGCATCCGAAAACCGGTTTTGGGGCCCCTTTGGCACTGTCGGCCAGCTTCCGGGCCATTTCCGGGCTCGGAGTAATCGCCGTAGGGGCATGGACCACAAGCACCCCGTCGACGCCTTTATCCTCCACGATTACCGCCAGCGCCTTTTCATACCGATCCACCGTTGCATCCCCGATGATGTCCACCGGATTGGACCGGGGCCAGTTTGAAGGCAGGATTTCGTCGAGCTGTTCCAGCGTATGCTCCGAAAGAGCTGCCAGACGGCCGCCCGCCTTGACCAATGCATCGGTGGTCAGGATTCCCGGCCCGCCCCCGTTTGTGAGAATGGCCAGTCGCTCGCCCAGGACCGACCGGGCCCGGGCAAGCACCTCGGCGGTACCGAAAAGGTCCTCGATCCCGAACACCCGCAAGGCACCGGCCCGGCGGATGGCAGCATCGTAGACTTCATCGCTGCCGGCCAGCGCCCCCGTATGGGAAGCAGCCGCCTTCGCCCCTTCCGGAACCCGGCCGGCCTTGACGATGATCAGGGGCTTGTTCCGGGCCGCGGCCCGGGCCGCGGACATGAATTTCCGCCCATCGGCCAGGGATTCCATGTACAACAGGATGGATCGGGTACGGGAATCACTGCCCAGGTGGTCGATAACGTCTCCGATGTCCACATCCAGGCAATTGCCCATGGAAAGAAAACAGGAAAACCCGATCTCCCTTTCCGAGGCCCATTCCAGTACCGCCGTTGCAAGGGCACCGGACTGGGTGACAAACGCCACGTTGCCAGGGCGGGCTCCGGATGGTGCAAAGCTTGCGTTGAGCCCCAGGCGGGGAATGATCAGGCCGACGCTGTTGGGTCCCAGCAATCGCAAGCCGTGCTCACCGGCCGCTTCAAGCATTTCGGATTCAAGGGTCTCGCCGGCCTCCTGGAATCCGGCAGTGATCACAACCGCCGCCCGGACTCCGGCAACACCGGCCTCCCGTACGATTCCGGGTACCGTCGGTGCCGGTGTGCAGATCACAACGAGGTCAGGCACCCGGGGCAGGTCCCGGATTCGCTTCCACGCCTGCAATCCGTGGACCCTTGTCCGCCGGAGGTTGACCGGGTACACGGGACCCTCGAATCCCCCTTCCACCAGGTTGGACAGGATCGCCCGGCCCACGCTGCCCTCGGTATCCGAGGCGCCCACCAAGGCCACCGAGCCGGGCTGGAAAAGATCATCGAGATGACGAATGGACATTGTTTTGAAAGGTACAATGACTGGATGATTACGAAGTCATCATGACAGATGCCAGCCAGCCCGTCAGGACCGTTGTCGGCAGACATGTCAGCACCGGGTGGCGGCGCAACAGTGCATGCGGTATAAAGCCCGGCTGAAACTCGCAAGTTGAACACAGGATTCCAATGGGACCGGCTACACAGTTTTTCGTCCACAAAAAGCCCTTCACCCTGTATCGGGGGGGCGAGTTGCCGTTTGTGCAACTGGCCTGGGAAAGCTGGGGCAAACTCAACGAAAACCGGGACAATGCGGTCCTGATCTTCACCGGCTTGTCTCCGGATGCCCATGCCGCTTCCAGTAGCCGGGACCCGGAGCCGGGTTGGTGGGAAGAGATGATCGGGCCGGAAAAGCCCATCGATACCAATCGTTTTTTCGTCCTTTGCGTCAATTCCCTGGGCTCGTGCAAGGGCTCCACCGGGCCGGCCAGCATCAACCCGGAGACCGGCCAGCCATGGCGCCTGGATTTTCCCGAACTTGCCCTGGAAGATGTGGCCGCCTCCACCAGGCTTGTGGTCGACCACCTCCGGATCAGTCATCTGCATGCAATCGTTGGGCCCTCCATGGGGGGCATGACAGCCCAGGCCTGGCTCAAGCAATTTCCGGGGACGGCCGGCCGGCTGGCCCTGATCTCATCGGCAGCCGCAGCCACCCCCTTTGCCATAGCCATCCGATCCCTGCAGCGGGAAGCCATTACCAGCGACCGGAAGTTCGCCAACGGCACCTACACCGCAGACCACTGGCCGGAAGGTGGCATGCGGATGGCCCGAAAGCTGGGGATGGTATCCTATCGTTCTGCTGCAGAATGGAGGCAAAGGTTCGGACGAAGAAAGCAGGATTATTTCCCGCCAACGGACTTCGGCATGCGCTTTGCAGTCGAGTCCTACCTGGAAACCCATGCCCGGCGGTTCGTCGGCAGCTTCGACCCGGCCTGTTATCTGTACCTTTCCAGGGCCATGGACCTGTTCGAGGCCTGGGACCGGCACAAGACCCTGGCAGGACTCTTCGAGTCATCCGGTATCGATAGGGGTCTGGTTGTTGGAACGGAAACCGACATCCTGTTTCCCCTGTCCCAACAGAAGGAACTGGCGCGGGCCATGGAAAAGGGCGGAATTTCCACCCGGTTCCAGGATCTTGCGGCGATCCAGGGCCACGATGCTTTTTTGGTGGATATCGAGCGATTCGGGCCGCCCCTTAAACAATTGCTGGAGGAGACATGATCGATTTTCCCGGAAAAGGCGAACTGATCCGACGGCTGGACGAGGCCGTGGATGGAGACTGTTCGAAGGCGATCACCGATTGCGTTCGCGACACCCTGTGTGAACTGGTTGATGCCGGCACCGTCACACTGCCCGAAGTGGTATACGAGGCACCCGGTGAGAAGTATGCCCGGAGGGAGCTCCACCGGGATAAGGAAAAAGGCTACAGCATCATGGCCATGACCTGGGGGCCCGGCCAGGGCACACCGGTCCACGACCATTCCGGCATGTGGTGTGTCGAGGCGGTCTGGGCCGGCCAGATCGAGATTGTCCAGTACGAATTGCTGGAAGAGTCCGGAGACATGGCCCGGCTGGAACCGCGCACGACCACGCGTGCCGGAGTCGGCAGTGCCGGCAGCCTTATTCCACCCCACGAATATCATACGATCTGCAATCCGGACGACCGGGAGGTTGCCGTAACCGTGCATATTTATGCAGGCAAGATGAACCGTTGTTGCGTTTTTGCTCAGGAATCGGGCAACTGGTACCGTCGGCAGGAACGAACTCTTTCTCTGGACGCCGCCTGAAGGCAGCAAGCTTCGAGGATATTCAGACCCCGGAGGGGTCGCTTTCAACCGGGCGGAAACGGTAACCCCGGCCACGCAGGGTCTCCACCGGTTGCCATCCCCCCTGGGGGTCGAGCTTGCGGCGCAGTCGGCCGATCAGAACCTCGATGACATTGCTGTCCGGGTCCGCATCCTCGTCGTAGAGGTGTTCGTTGAGCTCCATCTTGGATACCACCTGCCCCGGATGCAGCACAAAATACTCAAGCAACCGGTATTCGAAGGAAGTCAGCTTGAGCAGTTTCCCGTCGACGATCACATCCTGGCTGGACAGGTTGACCTGTAGCGGCCCGAAGGTCACTTCCGGGGCCGCGTGGCCGGCGGAACGTCGCAGCAGGGCGTGAACCCGGGCCATGAGTTCTTCCATGTGAAAAGGCTTGGTCAGGTAGTCATCGGCGCCGGCCTCAAGGCCCTCTACCTTCTCCTGCCACTGGTCCCGGGCCGTGAGAATCAGTACCGGATAGGATTTGTCGGCCTTGCGCAGCCCCTTGATGACTTCCAGTCCCGACAGGCCGGGCAATCCCAGGTCCACGATGGCCATGTCAACCGGATACTCCGTGGCATAAAACAGCCCTTCTTCACCTTCGGCCACCGGGTCCACGGCGAATCCTTCCCGTCGCAAACGGTCAGCCACCAGTTCCCTGAGCTGTTTTTCATCTTCCAAGACCAGAATCCGCATCCCTTCGATCTCCCTTCCAGGCTTATCGCTGCCGGTCCTGCCGGCCATCGTCCCGATCACGGCCGCGGCTGCGGCTACGGCCCCGATCCCGCTCCGGCTCCCGAAACTCCCGGCGTTCGTCCCCCTGCCGTTCCCGGGGGCGGAGCAGGCGCGGTTCGGGCTGCGCCCGGGGCTCGTCCCGGTACGACCGGGGTGCCGCTCGCGGACCCTCCCGGCTGCGAGGCGGAGCCGACCACTGGCCTCCGTCCCTGCCGGGCGGCGCACGATCCCGGGGAGCAGGCCGGATCTGGCGACCGTCACGGTCGTTACGGGGGTCCGAATGGGGACGGGCCTGGCTGCCACTGGCAGGTACCCGCACCGTGCGCACCACGCCATCCCGAGTAAGTATCCGGATAATGTGCACCGACTGCCCACCTCGTTCCTCGGTCTGGGCCGAGAGCACCCGGGCATCGTGCTCCCTGGCTACACGGTCGGCCGCTTCCTGCAGACTCGAGGCAAGCCCGATCCCGGGCAATGCCAGGGCCAGGGCCAGTACGGTAATTTTCAGGATTCGGATCAAGCGGACTTCCCCACTGTTTACGCTGGTTCAGGGCTGATGCCGGTATTTTAGCGGGTCGGGCTGAATCCACCCTGAATTTGCGGTTTCAATAGATCTCCGCCACGCAACAGCGCAGGCTGCCCCCGGCCTTCTCGATTTCATCAAGTTCAACCGGATGAATATTGAACCCCCATGACTCCAGTCGCCGGATTTTTGCCGGGTCCATGATGTCCACCGCAGTCTGGCTGATAAATACATCGGTGAAATTCATCGCCAGGCAATTGCCGGCAAAGGCTGCCTTTTCCTCCGGGGTGATGATCAGGGTGCGATCCGGAAAAGCCCTTGCAATGGCCTTGGGCACTTCAGGGTCGACAAAGGACTCCGGGCAGATGATGCACGCCCGGGAAGCCAGAACGGTAAGTACCACGTTGGTATGGTATTCCTCCGGCGTGAGATCGAACTGGAATGTCAGGGCCAGATCGAAGGCATCGTGCATGGCCAGGCAGCCGGCATCGTCGACCCGCTGGGTCATTCCGCAATACCCCACCCGGTGGGACCGGTCCATGACCAGGGCCCCGGTCAACTCGGCCACCAGGTTCCTGCCGGAAAGGTCCATGACCTCGTAGCCCATCAGATCCTTGAAAAACCCCCGTATATCATCCCGGGCCGCTTCCGCCTGACGCTCGGGATACAGCATGGAGCCGATGATCAGACGGCCGGGAATGGTTCCAAACACGTTGTTGGGGAAAACGTCGTCCGGTGTGGCTGAGTTGCCCGGAAACCGGATGACCGGCACGCCACAGGACGAAATCCGTGCCGTGAGCTTTCTGTGCTGAAAAAGCGCCCGGTCCGGATCCACCTTGACCGACAGATCCATGTAGTTATTGTCAATCGCCGACTGGCGACTGAGCTTGAAATCCGTCGGCTCGACCAGAAAAACCGCCCTGGGCACGGCCGAAGCATCATTGGACAACCAGCCGGCGTCAAGCTGGTCGACATACTCCGAGGGGCTCCGAACAATCAATACTCACTACTCCGGGATGGGGTCAAATGGCGCGCTATCTTAACCCAGTTACCGGATAAATTCCCGGGTGCCAGGACCCCGGGAATTCATGGTTCAGGGCAGGCCTCGAGCAACAGACCGGGCCGGGCAACCGGGCGATGCATGTGCTCGCTCAGATGCCGACGCCAGGCCCTGGCACCGGGCCGGCCCTGGAACAGGCCAAGCATGTGGCGGGCGATTCGTTTGAGCTCAACGCCCCGGCCAGCCTGGATTCCGGCATATTCGGCCATGGATTCAACCACTTCCCGGCGACTGGCCGGGGGACTGGAACGGCCAAGCTGGCTCTCGAAGCGGGTGAGCACCCAGGGGTTCTTGTAAGCGGCTCGACCAATCATCACACCATCCAGGCCGGTCTGGAGCCGGGCGGCGGCCTCGGCCGGGGTGGTGATACCCCCGTTGACCACCACGGTCAACTCGGGGAAGTGATTCTTTACTGCCAGCACCCGATCGTAGTCCAGGGCCGGAATCTCCCGGTTTTCCTTCGGGCTCAGGCCCGAGAGCCAGGCCTTGCGGGCATGGACGATGATTCGCCGGATTCCGGCGCCTGCAACAGCGGCCACGAATTCCAGCAGGAACGCCTCGCTGTCGTGATCGTCCACGCCGATCCGGGTCTTGACAGTGACCGGCAGATCCACCGCCCGGCGCATGGCCTCCAGGCACTCACCCACCCGTTCGGGCTCAGTCATCAGGCAGGCGCCAAAACGTCCCTTCTGGACCCGGTCGGAAGGACAGCCCACATTGAGATTGATTTCGTCGTAGCCGAATCCGGCGGCAATCCGGGAAGCCTCGGCCAATTGGTCCGGGTCGCTACCGCCGAGCTGGAGGGCCAGTGGACGCTCGACCGGGTCGAACCCCAGCAGGTGTTCCCGGTCGCCATGGATGACCGCTCCGGTGGTCACCATTTCCGTATACAGCAGCGCCGAGGGCGACAACAACCGGTGGAAATACCGGCAATGCCGGTCGGTCCAGTCCATCATCGGCGCAACGGCCAGGCACAGGGATTCCGGGGAATCGGCCAATGGCGTGGAGGCGGGGTACACTAGAACGATGGGGTGCGCATAACTATGGTGAAAAACGCGGCGATGCCGGCGGCCAGGGCAACACCGATTCCCACCCAGGTCCAGGGATTGATCCGCTTGCCGGCCGGCTCCTCGGC
>SLIZ01000174.1 GCA_007135395.1 Wenzhouxiangellaceae bacterium
CAGCAGTCCGGAGGTGTTGATGTCCAGCCGGCCCACGGCAATCCAGCGGGCGCCTTTCAGGCGGGGCAGGTTGTCGAATACGGTCTTGCGCCCTTCCGGGTCGGAGCGGGTGGTGACCTCGCCCTCGGGCTTGTTGTAGATCAGGGTGCGGTGGTTTTCCAGCCGGCCGGCGACCCGCCACTTGCGTCCGTCGATGAGGACTTCATCGCCGGCTGCAACGGTGGTACCCAGCTCGGCGGGCTGACCGTTGACTGCGACTTCGCCGCGCTTGATGCGCGCTTCAAGCGCCCGCCGGGATCCGTGGCCGGCCCGGGCCAGGATTTTCTGCAGGCGTTCCGGGGCGAGCCCGGTGACTTCAGCCGCCGGGCTTGTCTCGGTTTTCGCCGGCCTCCGGCCCGTCTTCGTCGTCCGGGCCTTGCGCTTCATCCTCACCGTCTTGTCCGGCCGCTGTTTCTGGCCGGGCCGGCTGGTGCGGTCGGGCTTGGTCGTCCGGGTCGGTCGTGACTTCCTCGTCGTTTTCTTCCCGGTCGTTTTCTTCCTTCGGCTGCTCGGTGCCTTCTTGCTCATGTCGGTTCTCGGTTTCCGGGGGGTCGTTGGCCGGGGGCTCGCTGAGTTCCAGCTCCGGTTCCAGGTTTTCCAGGTCCTTGATCTCGGCCAGGGTGGGCAACTCGTCCAGGCTCTTCAAATTGAAGTAATCGAGAAAGGCCTTGGTGGTGCCGAGCAGTTCCGGGCGGCCGGGTACGTCCCGGTGACCCACGGTCCGGATCCATTCCCGTTCCTGCAGGGTGCGCAGGATGCTCGAGCTGATCGATACCCCCCGGATCTGCTCGATTTCGCCCCGGGTAATGGGCTGGCGATAAGCGATGATGGCCAGTGTTTCCAGAAGCGCCCGGGAGTAGCGCTGGGGTTTTTCCGACCACAGCCGGCTGATCCAGGGCATGACGGACTGGCGGACCTGCAACCGGTAGCCGGAGGCCACTTCGGTCAACTCCACCGCCCGCTGTTCGCAATCGGCATCCAGGGCCGCCAGGGCCTGGCGAAGGAGCCCGTGACCGGGCTGGTTGTCCGGCTCGAACAGTCCGTTGAGCTGGTTCAGGCTCAGCGCCTCGGCGGTTGCCAGCAGGGCGCCTTCGACCACCTGCTTGATCTGGCCTACATCGTGTTCGACGGCTTCGGTTTCTTCCCCGTGGTCGTCGGCCGGTTGTTGGTTGGATTCGCTCATGAAAGTCGATTCATCTCAAGGGGATTCGGGCTCGGGGGAGCGCAGGTAAATGGGGCCGAATAGTTCCCGCTGGACCATGTCCACCAGGTGTTCGCGCAGCAGCTCGAGAACGGCCAGAAAGGTGACGACCACGCCCTTGCGGCCTTCCTGAAGGTCGAAAAGCTGGCCGAAGGGCACAAAGCTGTCGTCGGTAATCTGGTTGATGATCCGGGACATGCGTTCGCGTACCGACAGGGGTTCGACCTGGATATGGTGTTCGGCAAAAAGCTGGGCCCGGGCCATGACGTCCTTCAGTGCCAGCAGGAGCTCGCGCAGGTCGACTTCCGGTGGCTGGCGGATGGTCTTGCGCTCGGGAACCTCGGCACTGGCAACCTGGAAATCCCGCTCAAGGCGGGGCATTTCGTCCAGGTCTTCGGCGGCCTGCTTGAACCGCTCGTATTCCTGCAGCCGGCGGATCAGCTCGGCCCGTGGGTCGCCTTCTTCTTCTGCTTCAGCCTTGGGCCGGGGCAGCAGCATCCGGGACTTGATCTCGGCCAGGATGGCGGCCATGACCAGGTATTCGGCGGCCAGTTCCAGGCGCAGGTCCTGCATCAGTTCGATATAGGAGGTGTATTGCCGGGTGATATCGGCTATGGGGATGTCGAGTATTTCCAGGTTCTGTCGCCGGATCAGGTAAAGCAGCAGGTCCAGCGGCCCCTCGAAGGCCTCCAGGAAAACCTCCAGGGCATCCGGCGGGATGTACAGGTCGTCGGGCAGTTGCAATACCGGCTCGCCGCGAACCACGGCAAACGGCATTTCCTGTTGCCGGGTGATGTTTTCCGGGGTGTTGGCCATAAGCGGGAAAGTGTATCAGCTTGCTCACCCCGGGTGGTTGCCAGCAGGCGGCCGCTGCGCTACCTTGAAAGGATTGTATTCTGGTCCAAGTCGAGGCTTCAGCCATGCTGTACATGATCGTGGGCAAGGAGGCCGAGGACGGACTCCCCCGCCGGGCCGGTGCCCGCAAACCCCATATTGCACGACTGGAGGCCCTTCGCGACGAGGGTCGGCTGGTCCTGGCCGGGCCGTTGCCGGCCATCGACGGCCCCGACCCGGGCCCGGCCGGTTTTACCGGTTCGCTGGTCGTTGCCGAGTTTGACTCCCTGCAGGCGGCCCGGGACTGGGCCGAGGCCGACCCCTACATCCAGGCCGGTGCCTGGACCGAGGCGGACGTGCGCCCGTTCAACCGGGTGCTGCCATGACCGTCGAACGGATCGGCATGATCGAGGAGCGCCTTCGGGAGGCCTTCCGGCCCGATGAACTGGAAGTCATCGACGAAAGTCATAAACATATCGGCCACCCGGGTGCACGGGATGGCCGCGGACACTTTCACGTCCGCATTGTCAGCGATCAGTTCACCGGCCTGCCCAGGCTGGCTCGTCATCGCCGGGTCTACCGGGCCGTGGGTGAGTTGATGGAAACCGATATCCACGCATTGTCTATCGAGGCATCGAGTAAAAATGAAAACTAGTGTTTTCCTGGCAGTACCGATTTTTTTCCTGGCCATGCTTGTTACAGGTTGTGAGAGCGAGCACGCCTCCGGCCTGATCGATGACGAGGATGTGGAACTCGTCCGCGTCGACGGCCGGCCCATTACCCTTCCCATGCTCGAGGCGCTGATGGAGATCCGGGGCGTCGAGGAGACCGACGAGGAAGGCATGCGGGATCTGCTCGACGAGCTGATCCGGATCCGGGCCATGGCCAACGCCGCCGAGGAAGACGGCATGGCCGAGGAGGCCCGTATCCGTGCCGAGCGTTCCATCAAGGATATGGAAACCCTTTACGTGCGCTATGTCGAACGGATGCAGCAGGAAAACCCCTTGAGCGACGAAGACGTGCGTGAGGTCTACGATGAGCAGGTCTCCCGCTCCGGTGACCGGGAGTTCGAGATCGAGACCATCCCCTTCCCGGACCAGTCGTCTGCACTGCGGGCCCTGGATTCCATGGATGAACAGGAACTCTCGTTCACCGAACTGGCCACTGAGGCCGGCCTGACCATCCAGCCGGTGGGCTGGATCAACGCCGGCCAGGTGCCGGACCGGTTTTCCGCCGAGATGAGAGAGACCGAGGAAGGAGAGGTGGTCGGCATCCCGCTGGAATTCCAGAACCAGTGGCTGCTCGTCCGCGTCACCGACATCCGGGCCCTGGAGGCACCGGCCTTCGAAGACCTGGAAGAAGGCATCCGCCGCCAGCTCAACCGCGACCGGGTCGAAGCCATGATCGACGCCGCCTACGACGCCGCTGATATTGAGCCGATGTTGCCGATGGATGAGGTGGGGGAAGAGTAGGCTCAAGGCGCAAGGCAAAAAAAATCGGTTTCCGGTTCCCGGTTTTAACCAAAAAACCAAAACACCAAAACACCAAAACACCAAAACACCAAAAAAACCAACGAACCAGTTTGGCGATACGCCGCCAGGCGCCCTTTACGGCAGTTCGACTTTCCCCGGCGGTTGCCAGCCCTCGGCCCGGTGTTCGGCGATCACGTCGGTGTAGATACCGCCGCGGACGTTGAATCTTGCGGTCAGGCGCATGTAGCGGGGTTCGGTGGCGCCGGCCAGGTCGGACAGGATCTTGTTGGTGACCGCCTCGTGGAAGGCGCCTTCGTCGCGGTAGGACCAGATGTAGTTTTTCAGGGCCTTGAGCTCCAGGCACAGCCGGTCCGGGACGTACTCCAGGTGCAGCTCGGCAAAATCCGGCTGGCCGGTTTTCGGGCACAGACAGGTAAACTCGGGAATGCGGATGCGAATGGTATAATCCACCGCTTCCTGCGGGTTGGGAAAAACTTCCAGATCCCTGCTTGGCTTGCTGGGCATGAGTGTGTGATCCTGGTCGGTTGAAAACCGCGCAAGTTTAAACTACAAAGGCCTGTTTCCGGGTGAGCGTCCCGCTCCAGGCCCGGCCAGGCCGTAACAATCCGGAGCCAGAATTCCCGATGCGCCTAACTGCGATCAAGCTGGCAGGTTTCAAGTCTTTCGTGGAGCCTACCACCATTCAGTTTCCGACCAACCTGATGGCCGTTGTCGGCCCGAACGGCTGCGGTAAATCCAACATCATCGACGCGGTCCGCTGGGTCATGGGCGAGATATCCGCCCGCCAGTTGCGCGGCGAATCCATGGCCGATGTGATCTTTTCCGGTTCCAGTGCCCGCAAGCCGGTGGGAACCGCCACGGTGGAACTGGTTTTCGACAACACCGATGGCCGGGCCGGGGGCGAATACGCCGAGTACAACGAGATCTCCGTGCGCCGCCAGGTCAGCCGGGACGGCCAGTCGGCCTACTTTCTCAACGGCACCAAGTGCCGGCGCAAGGACATTACCGACCTTTTCCTGGGCACCGGCCTGGGCCCGCGCAGCTACGCCATCATCGAGCAGGGCATGATTTCCCAGATCGTCGAGGCCCGCCCGGAAGACCTGCGGGGCTTTCTGGAAGAGGCCGCCGGCATTTCCCGGTACAAGGAACGTCGCCGGGAGACGGAAAACCGCATCCGCCATACCCGGGAAAACCTGGAGCGGTTGAGTGACCTGCGCGAGGAAGTCACCAAGCAGCTCGACAAGCTCAAGCGCCAGTCCCGGGCCGCCGAGCGTTACCGCAAGTACAAGCGCCAGTACCGGCAGGAAGAAGCCCGTCTGCTGGCACTTCGCTGGCGGGAGCAAAAGGCCGAGAGCGAGCAGACCGAAAAGGCCCTGAAGGGCACCGAGAATGCCCTGCAGGAGGCCCTTGCGGCCCAGCGGGGGGCGGAAAAGGAGCTCGAGTCCCTGCGTCAGGGTCAGCACCAGGCCCGGGAGGAGACTTCGAAGATCCAGGCCGAGGTCTACGATGTGGGCAGCCAGATCGCCCGGCTCGAGCAGGATATCGAGCATCAGCGGGAGCTGAGAAAACGCCAGCAGACCGAGTACGAAGAGACCGAGACCCGGCTCAACGAGGTTCGCCAGCACCTTCAGCTCGACAAGGCCCAGGTGGAGGAAATCACCGGCGCCCTGGCCGAGCTGGAACCGGCGCTGGAAGCCCGCAAGCAGGCAGAGACGGAGGCCGTTGAGGCCCTGGAAGCCGCCGAGCAGGCCCTTGCCGAGTGGCAGCAGGGCTGGCAGCAACACCAGGAATCGGCCGCCGAGGCCGACCGGCGGGTGGAGCTTCTGCGGGTTCGCATCGAGCACCTGGACGAGCGCATGGGCCGGTCCAGCGAGCGGCTGGAGGCCCTGAAGGGCGATTCCGGCGACCAGGCCAGTCAGCGCCTGGACAAAGAGAAGGAGGAACTGGAAAAGAAGCTGGCCGCGGCAGAGAAGGAACTGGCCGCAGCCCGGGCCGACTACGAAAAGCAGCGCAATGCCCTGCGATCCCTCCAGGAGGAAATCGAGGCCGGCCGCAACGGGCTGGAAGATGCTCGCAGCCGTCGCCAGGAACGGTCCGGAAAGCTGGAGTCGTTGCGCGTTCTCAATCGGGAAGGCGACGATGGCAAGGCCCTGGAGGCCTGGTGCGAATCCAATGGTCTGGACGGCAGTCGCCGGCTGCTCGACGAACTCCAGGTCGAGGAGAAATGGACCCGTGCTGCCGAGGTGGCGCTGGATGCCTGGTTGCAGGCGGTTGCCGTGGACGAGTTTTCCCCGGCTGCCGGCGGCGAGCTGCCGGACATGGACCTGTTGCTGGTCGAGACCCGCCCGACCCGGGCACGGCCCGGAACCCTGGCCGAAAAGGTCGGCCAGTGCGGCCGGCTGGCCGGCTGGCTGGGCACGGTTCACCGGGCCGACGATGCTGACCAGGCCCGGGAAAAGCTGACCAGTCTGGAAGATCATGAATCGGTGATTACCCCGGATGGAATCTGGATGGGCCCCGGGTGGCTCCGCCGGGCCAGCGGTGAATCGGCGCGCAGCGGGGTGATCGACCGGGCCCGGGAGATCCGGGATCTCGAAGGCCAGATCCGGGACGATGACAAGGAAATCGAACGACTCGAGGCTGAGCTTTCCGGGCAGCGGGAAAAGGCCGGCGAAATGGAGCAATCCCTTGGCCGGTCCGAGCACGAGGGTCACGAGCATCAGCGCCGTTGCGCCGAACTGCGGGGCCAGCTCGCTACCGTGGAAAGCCGGCTCAAGGATGTGGAAAAGCGCCGGGAAGCGGCCCGGGAAGAACGGGAGTCGCTGGAAAAGCGCCTGGCCGAGGATACCGAGGCGGTGGCCGTTGCCCGTCGGGATCTGGAAAAGGCCATGGATGAAATGGCCGGCCTGGAGAAAAAGCGCGAACCCCTCCAGGCAGAATTGAGAAAGCTCACCGAAGCCCGCGACCAGGCCCGTGCCAGGGCCCGGGAAGCCCGGGAGGCCCGGGAAAAGGTAGCCCTGGACCTCAATGCCCGGCGCACCAGCCTGGAATCCCTTCGCCAGTCCATCGGCCGGTCCGACCAGCAGATTGCCCAGCTCCAGGAGCGCTATCTGGAATTGAGCGAGGCCCTGGCCAGGGGCGAACAGCCTGTCAAGGAAAAGCAGACCGAACTCGATGGCCGACTGGCCGAGCGGATGAAGGTCGAGGGCCGGCTCAAGGAGGCCCGCAAGCGCCTGGAAGCATTGGAAGAGCGCTGGCGCGAGCACGACCAGGCCCGGATGAAAGCCGTTGCCGAGGTCGACCGGATTCGCGAGGAGCAAAGCCAGAGCCAGTTGAAGCTGAAGGAAATGGAGCTGAAGGTGGCCGGCCTGGCCGAGCGGATCGAGGAACTCGACGGTGACCTGCAAGCCCTGGTGGCCGACCTGCCCGACGAGGCCGATCTGGAGGAATGGCGCAATTCCCTGGAAAGCCTGGAAGAAAAGATCCGGAAACTGGAGCCGGTCAACCTGGCAGCCATTGAGGAATACGAGCAGGAAAAGGAGCGCAAGGAATACCTGGACGCCCAGAACGCGGACCTGGAAGAGGCCCTGACAACCCTGGAGCAGGCGATCAGCCGCATCGACCGGACCACCCGGACCCGGTTCAAGGAGACCTTCGAGCGTGTCAACAAGGGCCTGGAAGAATTGTTCCCCCGCCTGTTCGGCGGCGGTCATGCCTACCTGGAACTGGTCGGCGATGACCTGCTGACCGCCGGCGTGGCCATCCTGGCCCGCCCCCCGGGCAAGCGCATCGCCCGGATCCACCTTCTGTCCGGCGGCGAAAAGGCCCTGGCGGCGGTGGCCTTCGTGTTTTCCATCTTCAACCTCAACCCGGCGCCGTTCTGCCTGCTCGACGAGGTCGACGCTCCCCTGGACGACGCCAACGTAAGCCGGTTTTCCGACATGGTCCGGGAAATGTCCGAGCGGGTGCAGTTCGTGATGGTCACCCACAACAAGGTCACAATGGAAGTCGCCCACCAGATGGTCGGCATCACCATGCGCGAACCCGGTGTTTCAAGACTCGTCAGCGTCGACCTGGAAAAGGCCCTGGAGATGGTGGAAGCGTAAAGCGGGCGCCTGGCGGCGTATCGCCAAACTGGTTCGTTGGTTTTTTGGTTTTTTGGTGTTTTGGTTTTTTGGTTAAAACCGGAAACCGATCCTTTCACCTGGTTTTCGTCCCCCCCTCTCCCCAATGCTAAACTCCCCCGGTCTGCCTAAAGCTGTTCAAAACAACAATGGACAATCTCCGCCTTATCCTGATTCTGCTTGGCGCCCTGATCCTCGTGGGGATCGTGGTGTTTCACAATCAAGGCAAGTCCAGAAAGCAGAAGCGGGCGACCCGTCGGGAGCCCAGGGTGAGTGGGTCCGGGGGAGCTCGTGAGCCGGTCATGAGTGACGGGGACTCCGACGGGGAGGTGGAGCAGCCGTCGCTGGAACGACTCGACGAGAAGGCTGACGAGCCTGCGGATGTGCCCGAAGGCGGCCGAAGTGGGCGCCGGGAGCCGGTGATCCCGGATCTGCCCGACCAGGTATCCAATACCGGCCAGGGGTCAGGGGCCGGGTCGGCGGGTGAATCCGCTGATCCATCGGAAAAGATCGTGATCCTCTATCTCAAGCGCAAGGAGGGCAAGAAGCTCTCCGGCGTGGAACTGCTGGAAGCCGCCCTCAAGGCCGGCCTGGTGTTTGGCGAGATGAACATCTTCCACCGCCGCCAGGAAGGCGGGGAGCAGTCGGTTTTCAGCATGGCCAACATCACCAACCCGGGCACCTTCGATCCTACCGCCTGGAACCTTTTCGAGACACCCGGGGTGACTCTGTTCCTGACCCTGCCGGGCCCCATAAGCGGCCTGGATGCCTGGGATGCCATGCTGGCCACCGGCCAGCGCCTGGCCGAGCTGCTCAATGCCGAGTTGCTGGATGATTCCCAGTGCCTGCTGACCCGCCAGCGCATTGCCCAGATCCGAGAGGAAATGCGCGAGTACGATCGCAAGCAGGGAATTGGTGCTAGCGGCGGTAGCTGAAGACCCCATGGCCAAGCCCGATACCACCGAGATAGCCGGCCGGATCGAACGACTGCGCCGGGAGATCGACGAGCACAACTACCGCTATTTCGTACTTGATGACCCGGCTGTGCCCGATGCCGAGTACGACCGGCTTGTGGGCGAGCTGGAAAAACTCGAGGCCGCCCATCCGCAACTGGTAACCCCGGATTCGCCCACCCAGCGGGTAGGGGCAAAGCCGGCTGCAGGTTTCGAGACCGTGGCCCATGACATTCCAATGCTCTCCCTGGGCAATGCATTCAGCGCCGAGGAAGTGCGCGAGTTCGACCGGCGCATCCGGGATGTGCTCGACCGGGAAGAAAACTGCTACGTGGCCGAGCCCAAGCTCGACGGGGTGGCCATTTCGCTGCGCTACGAAGACGGCCGGCTGGCCGCCGGTGTGACCCGGGGGGACGGACGGACCGGGGAGGAGGTCACCTCCAACGTTCGCACCATCCGCTCGGTTCCCCTGAAACTGCGCGGCCCGGGCATCCCCGGGCGCCTGGAGGTGCGCGGGGAGATCTTCATGACCCGCTCCGGGTTTGCCGCGCTCAACCGGCGGCTGGAAAAGGCCGGTCAGAAAACCTTCGTCAATCCGCGCAATGCCGCCTCCGGCAGCCTGCGCCAGCTCGACCCGGGCCTGACCGCCGACCGGCCGCTGCGCTTCTTCTGCTACGGGGCGGCCACCTCCGACGGTCTTCCGGACACCCACATGGCCATCCTGGAGCGACTCAAGGAAATGGGTATCCCCGTCAGCCCGGAAGTCCGTCGGCTGACCGGGGTCGATGCCCTGCTTGAATACCACGCCGATATCCTTTCCCGCCGGGACGGGCTGGACTACGACATCGACGGGGTGGTCTACAAGCTCGACGACCTGGACCAGCAAAGGGAGATGGGATTTGTCAGTCGGGCACCGCGCTGGGCGATTGCCCACAAGTTCCCGGCCCAGGAAGAACTCACCACCTTGCGGGAAATCCAGGTCCAGGTTGGACGCACCGGTGCGCTGACCCCGGTGGCCCGGCTGGAGCCGGTCTTCGTCGGCGGGGTCACGGTTACCAATGCCACCTTGCACAATATTGATGAAATCCGGCGCAAGGATGTTCGCGAAGGTGACCAGGTCATCGTCCGCCGGGCCGGGGACGTGATCCCGGAAGTTGTCCGGGCCCTGCACGAGCGCCGCCGGAAGGAACTGCCGGAGTGGAACATGCCCGCCGAATGCCCCGAATGCGGGTCCAGGGTGGTCCGGGAGGCCGACCAGGCCGCCCACCGGTGTACCGGCGGACTGGTCTGCCCGGCCCAGCGCAAGCGGGCCCTGGAGCATTTCGCCTCCCGCAATGCCATGGATATCGAGGGCCTGGGGACCCGGCTGATCGATCAGCTTGTGCAGGCCGATCTGGTTGCCAGCCCGGCCGATCTCTACCGGCTGGACGCCGAAACCCTGGCCGGCCTTGAGCGAATGGCCGAAAAGTCAGCCTCCAACCTGGTTGCCGCCATTGCTGCAAGCCGGGAGGTTCCCCTCGGACGGCTGTTGTTCGCCCTGGGGATCCCGGAAGTCGGTGAGGTTTCGGCCAACCAGCTCGCCCGGCATTTCGGCAGCCTGGAGGGCCTGGCCAGGGCCACTTCGGAGGAGCTGGAGGCGGTGCCGGACATCGGGCCGATCATGGCCGGCAAGATCCACGCGTTTTTCCGCGAACCCCACAACCGGGCGGTCGTCGAAGACCTTCAGGCCGTGGGTGTCCAGTGGCAGGCCCCGGAAGATGCCGGCGGCGGCGATGACCGGCTGGCGGGCAATACCTACGTGCTCACCGGCAGCCTGTCATCCATGCCCCGCTCGGAAGCCAAGGCGGCCCTGGAGGCTCGGGGGGCGAAGGTGACCGGCAGCGTGTCGAAGAAAACCACGGCGGTCATTGCCGGCGATGATCCCGGCTCGAAGCTGGAAAAGGCCCGGGAGCTGGGAGTAGAGGTGCTGGACGAGACTGGCCTGGCGGAACTGCTTGGCGAGGACTGACAGGCGGGGCGTTTTCGAAAACCGGGGGCCGAAGCTATTGAGCCGCGTGGCCCACTAGCGCATCACCGGGTTGTCGGCGGTACCGGAATCCACATGACTGAACTGGCCGAGAACCGGGTCCACATCAAACCGGTCCCGGAACAGGGGCTGTTCTTCGCGTACCGTCATGGTCACCGGCAGGCGGGTGAAAAAGCCTTCGGTGCCGGTCACGTCGAGATTCAGGTCCAGTTCCTGAACCGATCCGGTAGCCAGGCCGGACGGGACCGACAGGGTGATTCCTACGTGAAACCGGTTGCCCGGGGGCACGGACCCGGAGGTCGGGTTGATCTCGATCCAGTTTCCACCGGTCGAGTCTGCCTCGTACGGGTCGATCTGGAAGTGGGCCGGGGAATCGGAATCGTTGTCGATGACCAGTACGATCATGACCTTCTGTCCCGGCTCGATGCCGGCATCAATGGTCGCCGGGCGGCCCTCGGTGCAGGCAATGGCCACCTCGCCGGAACGGGCGCCGGCGGAAACATCCATGGCCTCCAGGCCGATGGCCGGCGAACCGGTATGGGAAAAGTCTCCGGATGAACCGGCCGCTAACGGATCGCAGGCAGAAGCGCCCTTGGTTCCGACTGTCGCCGAGCCCCGGTCATCATGGCCCACTGCAAACGGAATGGCGATCGTTGCGGCAACGATTACCAGCACAAGGCCCGGCAGGGATTTTCGAATGACTTGCCCCAATAGGATTCCAGCAAACTTCCATTACGGTTACTTCTACCATTCTAGCCCGTTGGCCGCCATATGTGAAATGCCGGGTTTCGGCCGTCTGTCGGAAATGGATCGAATCAAGGAAACAGGCTCGCGCACAGGTATACTCGGGGCTGGCAAGTTCAACAGGGCCCTAACCCCTCGACACAGCCTGAAATGCCTCCGGACAAGACATCCCCAGACAAGACCAGCGAAGTCAGCGAACTGCTCCAGCGCTACTCCGACGGCAACGAGACCAGCCTGTACAAGCTGTTGCCCATGGTTTACGAGGAATTGCGCGGGCTGGCCGGGCGGCAGCTTTCCCGCCAGCGCCGGGACCATACCCTGCAGGCCACGGCCCTGATCAACGAGGCCTATCTGCGCCTGGCCGATCAGGAATATCACAGTTGGGAAAACCGTCGACAGTTCCTGCTGGTCGCCTCCACCGTCATGCGCCGGGTGCTGGTCGATTATGCCCGGCGTCGTTCGGCGGCCAAAAGGCCCCAGGATTTCCAGCGGGTAGAAGTCGAAGTGGCCGACTCGGATTCGGAGTTCGGCCAGGACCTGGTGGCCCTGGACCAGCTCCTGGAGCAACTGGCCGAGGTCGATGAGCGTCAGGCCCAGGTGGTGGAGTTACGCTACTTTGCCGGCCTGAGCATCGAGGAAACCGCCCGGACGCTCCAGGTTTCCGTGGCCACGGTAAACCGGGAATGGCGCATGGCCCGGGCCTGGTTGCGGCGCAGGATGGACGAGTAGATTCCCCCGGTTACGGCCCTTCCGCCCGGTCCATTTCCTCCCGGACGTTTTCCAGGCGTCCTTCGATAGTCGATTCCAGGGCCGGCCACTCCCGCTCTTCCATTGAATCGAGCAGCGCCAGGGCCTCGGTGTAGCTCGCCTCGGCTTCTTCCAGGCGGCCCTGAAGGGTAAGGGCGCTGCCCAGGATGTCCAGGGCGGTGGCCCGGTAGGCCGTTTCCACGCCGCCGTATTCTTCGGCCCGGCGCTCCAGGTCGGCCAGGATGTCGCGGATCAGTTCCTCGGCCTGGGCCGGTTCGTCGTTTCGCAGGTGCAAGGCGGCCAGGTTGGAAATGGAAAGCCGGTACAGGTAGTGGTCCCGGCCGGCGACTTCCTCGATCATGTCCGCGGCCTGGCGGAACGCCATGAGGCTTTCGGAATCCCGGCCGACCCGGGAAAGGGCAACTCCGTAATTGCCGATGGTGTTGGCCAGGCGCTGGCTGGGACCGATCAGCCGTTCGTGTTCTTCGATCAGCGACTGGTACATGCCCACGGCGGTATCCGGTTCGTGAAGCATCATGGCCGTGGCGTGGGCGTACAGGCCCCGCAGGCGCCGGGGATCGTCGGCATCGTAGAGTTTCTCGGAAAGCTCCCGGGCCCCGGTGGCTGCCTCCAGGGCCGGGTCGGCGGCGTCCTGGAACACGTAGGCGCCGACCAGGGCGGTCTTGGCCTCGAACAGCAACTCGTCGGCCGGTTCCGGCCGTGCCTCGAGCTCCGCGATGATCTCGTTGAGGCCTTCGATGGTCTGGTCCAGGGGTACATCCTGGAGGTTGGCGTGATTGCGCAGCTTGCGGATTCTCAGGTTCAGGATTTCATCGGAATGATCGCCGGATGCGGCCTCGAATAACTCCAGTGCCTTCTGGTCGGCGGCAATGGCCTCCACCGCCCGCCCGCCGGAATCCAGGGCGGCACCGACCTGGGCCTGGATCAGGGCCTGTTCGGACATGGGGATGGACGGGGAAAGGGCCTGCTGGGCCTGGTGGAGCAGGGGCAGGGCTTCCTCGCCCAGGCCCAGGGCATTGTAGGCCCGGCCCAGTGCCAGGTGGATCGAGCCCGTGGTGGCCGGGTTGGTTTCCGGCTCCTGGCTGACCTGTCGGGTACCCAGGTCCAGGATTTCCCGGACGGTGACCTCGTTGCCCCGGGAGGGCAGGGAATCGGCGCCGGCGAAGAGCTCGTTGATGAATTCGGTCACCGCTTCGGCCCGGTCCCGTTCCCAGGCAATGCGCTGAAGCTGGGCTTCCCGGTCGACCATGAAGGTCACCACCAGCGCAGTCAGTCCCAGTCCGGCGGCCACGCTCCAGCGGTGACGCCAGGTGAACAGCCGGGCCCGATAGGCCAGGTTGCTATTGCGGGCCACCACCGGCCGGTGGGCCCGGAAGCGGCGCAGGTCATCGGCCAGTTCTCGCACGGATTCGTAGCGCTGCTCAACCGAGCGGTCAAGCGCCTTGTGCACGATGGCTTCCAGGTCCCGGGGGATCGCCTTTTCGTCAGGGTCACGGGAGACCTTGCGCAGTGGCATGAATTCGCCATTCCGGATGGCTGCCGGAAGTTGACTCGGGGGTTCGACATGATCAAACGGACGGGCGCCGGAAAGAAGCTGGTACAGGACCACGCCCAGGGAATAGACATCGGTGGCCGCGCTCAGGCCATCCCCCTGGATCTGCTCCGGGCTGGCATAGGCCAGGGTGAGCGCCTGGCCCGGGGCCTGGGGTTCGGCTTGTTCGTCCCCGGCAGCCCGGGTATCCCGCTCGGCCCGGTCCTTGGCATCGATCAGGCGTGCAATGCCGAAATCCAGCAGTTTGGGTTCGCCTTCCGGGGTGACCAGGATATTCTCCGGTTTCAGATCCCGGTGGATGACCATGTGGCGATGGGCGTAATCGACGGCGTTGCAGACTTTCAGAAACAGGTCAAGAAGCCTGGTTGTCGAGCAGTTTTCCTGCTCACACCACTGGTCGATGGGGATGCCGTCGACAAACTCCGTGGCCAGGAACGGCCTGCCCTCGGCGGTCAGGCCGCCGTCGATGAGATGGGCAATGCTGGGATGGTTGAGCCTGGACAGGGCCCGGTGTTCGGTTACGAAGTGGCGGGTCAGGGACTCGTCCGGCGCCTCGGTAAGCTGGAGCAGCTTCAGGGCAACCTGCCGGCTGATATCGCCATCGGCCCGCTCGGCCAGGTAGACCACCCCGGTTCCGCCTTCGTTGAGCCGGCGTATCAGCCGGTAGTTGCGGGGTAGCGGGACTTCCAGGGATACTTCCCGCAAGGCGCCCTGGACGGCGGCATGGAACTGCTCGGGAACCTGGTCGGCCGATTCATCCTCGGCGGCTTCGACAAGCCACCAGACCTCCGACTCGAGCTCCGGGTCACCGTCACAGGCAGACTCCACGTAGGCCTTGCGCTTGTCTGCCGGTTGCTCCAGTGCCTCGTGGGCAATGGCCTTGGCCTGTTTATATCGCCTGGCTGCTTTGCCGTCTTTCATCCGTCCTCGGGTGCCGCCCGGGGCAATGGCCCGTCGGGCTTTCTAGCGTTTTCCGAATATGGCCAGCAACAGCCCGCCCACCGCCAGGGCGCCGCCACCGATCAGGTACCACATGGTGTCATCGGTATAGCGGCCGGTCACGGTTTCGTGAACCTGCTCACCAAAGCTGTCCGATGCCTGAAATCCGAAGTAAAGCAGGATCAGACCCACTACCAGCATCACAATTCCGACAATTCTCATGGCGCTCATCAGGATTTTCTCCTTGTCACGATCAATCGTCCACCCTCACCGGCATATTACAGAAAACTGCCGGTTCCCGTATTTACGGCGAGCTTGTATCCCGAGGCTCCATTTCCAGAAGCTTTCGAACAAGGGGAAAGGGCATGGATCCAAGGCCCAGGACACGATCGTGGAATTCGCGCAGGTCAAAGTCCTCGCCGGCCTGTTCCCGGAATTCCTCCCGGAGCTGCATCATTTCGTAAAAGCCCACAACGTAGCCGATGGCGTAGCTGGGCCGGTACAGGTAGATGCCGACTTCGCCGGCGGTGGCATCGTACTCCATGCCGGTCTCCTCGGCGAGAAACTGCCGGGCCTCTTCCCGATCCATCTGCCCGGTATGGATACCGGCATCAAGCAGCACCCGGGCGGCCCGCCAGAGGCGCAGGCGCAACTGGGTCAGCCGGGTTTCGGCCCGGGGGTCGAAGTAGTCGTTTTCGTACATGAGTTCTTCGGTGTAAAGCCCCCAGCCCTCGGTGAACACCGAGGTCGAAAAGACCCGGCGCAGGGGGCGGTCGTTGGTCTGGGCCAGGATGGCCTGGAGGTGATGGCCCGGGTAGGC
The DNA here is from genome assembly GCA_007135395.1 of Wenzhouxiangellaceae bacterium. GTDB lineage: Bacteria > Pseudomonadota > Gammaproteobacteria > Xanthomonadales > Wenzhouxiangellaceae > SLIZ01. Next base: position 15,494 of record SLIZ01000174.1, read on the forward strand.
CTCGTGAGGTGCGATGACCTGGATCCAGGTGAAATCGTGGCTGCGCAGCAATTCCTCCTGTCGCTCTGCGGGGATGTCGTCCGGGATCGGGTGCAGGATCAGGTAGCCGACCTTGTTGTCGGAAAACGGTGCCGGGGTCTGGAAGGTCCCGAATGGTGAAAAGGCCCGCTGGCTCGGGTCGCTGTCGATGCACCGGACTTCCTCGTTGTCGGGGATGGAAACCAGGTCCCGTTCGATCACGTGGGATCGGGAGCGCTGGATTTCCCGGCAATAGGCATCGAGCAGGTCGTCCTTTCCCGGGTGGTCGTCCCGGATTCGCTCGGTCAGTTCCTGCCAGTCAGCATCCGGATCGATGGACCGGGCCTGCTCGTCGAGCAACTGACTGATTTCGTCGAAATACTGCCGGCCCAGGGCCAGGAGTTCATCGGCATCCAGGTCCAGGCCGTGCTGCTCTCGCAAGAGAAACTCGTAGGTCTCCCGGCCCACCGCCAGGTCTCCGTCGGAGCGTTCGAGCAGATCTTCTTCCAGAAATTCGATCCAATCTTCAACCGCCGCAGCGGCCTGACGGGCTGCTTCGACCAGACGTTCCTCGACTTCAGGAACCCGGGCTGCAAACTCCGGCAGGGTGGTTTCGAAAAACGCCTGCTGTGCCCGGGCACTTCGAATGGCGTCGTTGGTGAAAAGCTCCGGCGGGTTGTCCAGGTTTTCCTTGCCGGATTCAAGCAGCCGGGGCAGGGCTTCCAGCCGGCTGGCCAGCCATTCCGCCCGCCGGGTCTCGTCGGCAAACTCGCCGGTCACCAGGCTGTTGAGCGCACCGAAGGGCAGGTAACTGCGGGGTTCGCGCTGCCATCGATGCAGGCGCTCGACCTCGGCTTTTTGAAGGCGAATGTGACGGCCCAGCAGGTCATGGTCGACCCGGTGATCGGTGGATTCAAGCAACCCGGGATCAATTTCGGCCAGTTGTTCGAGAAAATCCTCGTACCGGTCCACCCGGTCCTCGAAATCGGACCGGGACATTCCCGGAAGACGGTGGTCATGACCGCGCACCCCGGCCCGGGTGGCCCGGTCCGGCCAGGTCTCGAAATAGTCATCCAGGTACTCGTCGATCAGCGAATCCAGCTGCTGGTCGGGGGCTTCCTCGCTCGCCACCTCACCATCCGGGTC
>SLIZ01000069.1 GCA_007135395.1 Wenzhouxiangellaceae bacterium
TCCGTAGATGGTCTTTCCTCGCAACCGCCGACGGCGTGTTCGATTGCAGGCCTGTGAACAGTCCAGCGAGCTCGGCTAAGGCCTCGGTTCCGTCCCTGGCCACCATCCCTTCCAGAAGCTGGCTCATAACTCCGTAGATGGTCTTTCCTCGCAACCGCCGACCAAGAGCGTGGACACCCACGATCGAACAGTCAGGATCAAGGATCAAGGATCAAGGTGAAAGGCTAAAGGCCAAAATGAAATCACGTGGACACCCAGGATCGAGCATGAAGGTAATGGTGATGGGCCGGGTGGCATCCGGCCGATGGACCTCTCCATTTGCATCACGAAATTCTCAGCAAACCATGTTGATTTCAGCGTCGAAAGGAATACCTACATTCGATGACTGCATGAGTCGGGCCGACTTTCCCGGGAGGCGGGAGACGCCGAGACCGCTGAGCAGAACTTTATGGTGGCCGCGGATCTTGCAAGCACGCACGGCAACAAGCGTCGCCTGGCCGAGGTTGCTGCAACATTGGCCGATTTCTACCTGGAAAACCACCAGTTCGACCATGCCGATGAGATTCTTTCCGACCTGCCCGATGAGGTGCTTGCACAGGGACCGATTCTGGTCAGGCAGGCCGAGCTTGCCTGGCACCAGGGGCATAAGGACCAGGCCCTGGATACCATGGAACAGGCAAATGAGATTCCTGGAGAACGCTGGAGACCGGAACAGCAAGCCCGCATGGAAGATTTTCGTACCGCCCGCAACTCGCCTTCAATCGATCAATGACTTGATCTTGCCACGGCCCGATCAAGTGCCCGATCCAGCCAGGCAATACCAATCCCGCCCAAACGGGCATCTGGATCAGCGCTTGTCGGCAACTCCGCTGTCGCGCCAGCCGGAAGTGATGGGATAGCGCCGGTCCCGGCCGAAAGCCTTGCGGGTAATCCGCGGTCCCGGGGCGGCCTGGCGGCGTTTGTATTCGTTGATCAGCACCAGGGCGGCGATCCGCCTGACCGTTTTCTCCTCGAATCCGGCGGCAACGATTTCAGTGATGGATTCATCCCGTTCCACGTAGCGGACCAGGATTTCATCGAGCTGGTCGTAGGGGGGAAGGCGGTCGGAGTCTTTCTGGTCCGGGGCCAGTTCGGCCGAAGGCGGGCGTTCGATCACACCTTCGGGGATGGCCGGGGACTGTTCGTTACGCCACCGGGCAAGCCGGTAGACCAGGGATTTCATGCAGTCCTTGATGGGGCTGTAGCCGCCGCACATGTCGCCGTAGATCGTGCAATAGCCGGTGGCCAGCTCACTCTTGTTGCCGGTGGCCAGGGGAAGGTGACCGAACTTGTTCGAGAGGGCCATGATCAGCCCGCCCCGGCAGCGGGACTGGATGTTTTCTTCGGTGATATCTTCCCGACGTCCCTCAAACGGCTCTGCAAGCTGCTTGAGATAGGCCTGGTACATCGGCTCGATGGAGATGTTCTCGAACCGGGTTCCCAGCAGGTCGATCTGCTCGGTGGCAAGAATCAGGCTTTGTTCCGAAGTATGCCTTGAGGGCATCATCACACATAGCACTCTGTCCGGCCCCAGGGCGTCCGCCGCCAGAGTTGCCACAAGGCTCGAGTCGATGCCTCCGGACAATCCCAGTACAACGGACTCGAAACCGTTCTTGAGCACATAGTCCCGCAACCCGCGGCGGAGCACCGAATGAATGACCGGGAGATCCTCGGTTTCCCCGACCGGCCAGTTGACGAAATCAATTTGACCGGTCTGTGCGACCAGATCGATCACCAGCAGGGATTCCACGCAAAGGGAGGCCGGAGCCGAAAGCTGGCCCTGACCGTCAATGGCCAGCGAATGACCATCGAAAACCAGTTCGTCCTGCCCGCCCACGCAATTGAGGTAAATCACGGGCACCCCGGTTTCCTGGTGGCGGGAACGGAGGATATCGGCCCTGACAGAGTGTTTGTGCTCGAAATACGGTGAGGCGTTGAGGGAAACCAGGGCCTGGGCACCAGCTTGCCGGGCCGCCGCTGCCGCATCCGGCGTCCAGACATCCTCGCAGATCAGGATCCCCACCTTCGCCCCGGCAACTTCCTGGACCATGGGCCGGTTTCCCGCAACGAAGTAGCGTTGCTCGTCGAATACGGCGTAGTTGGGCAGATCCCACTTGTCGTAGGTTGCCAGGATCTTTCCGTCCCGGATCCAGCTTGCCGAGTTGTACCGGGCATTTCCCTCGGCCCGGGGGTGGCAAACCACCGCGTCGATTCCCCGAACCTCTTCGACAATCTCGCCAAGCGCCTGGTCTGCCAGTTCCATGAAACCCGGGCGCAGTACCAGGTCTTCGGGTGGATAACCGGTCAGGGCCAGTTCGGGAAAGACCACCAGGTCGGCACCGAACTCATCCCGTGCCTGGCGGATTCGGGACAGGATCAGGTCCCGATTGCCGGTGATATGGCCGACCAGAAAGTCGTCCTGTGCCAGGGCTATGCGGGGCATGGAATCATGACTCGAGGATCGGTGACCGGTGACTGGACATGGTGCCAGCCACCGGGCGAACCGGGCAAGTTACTTCAGCCGCCCGGCGATGGCCTCACCAAGCTCGACCGGCGAGCGCACCGTGGTCACTCCGGCTTCTTCGAGGGCTGCGTACTTGTCGGCTGCCGTTCCCTTGCCGCCGGCGATGATCGCCCCGGCATGGCCCATGCGCTTGCCCGGCGGTGCCGTAACACCCGCGATATAGGCCGCAACAGGCTTGGTCACGAAATCGGCAATGAATTCGGCAGCCTCTTCCTCGGCACTGCCGCCGATCTCGCCGACCATGATGATGCCCTTGGTATCCGGGTCTTCCTCGAACAGGGCCAGGCAGTCGACAAAGCTCATGCCGTGGATGGGATCGCCGCCGATTCCGATGCAGGTACTTTGTCCGAGCCCGGCATTGGTTGTCTGGAATACTGCCTCGTAGGTCAATGTCCCGGAGCGGGAGACGACCCCGACCTTTCCGGGCTTGTGGATCTTGCCCGGCATGATGCCGATCTTGGACTGTCCCGGGGTAATGATTCCCGGGCAGTTCGGGCCGATCAGGGTGACATCTTCGTAGTCTCTCAGGGCCGCCTTTACTCTCATCATGTCCAGCGCCGGAATGCCCTCGGTGATGCACACAATGACCCGGATGCCACCATCGGCGGCCTCGAGAATTGCATCAGCGGCAAACGGCGGCGGGACGAAGATCATCGAGGCATCGGCACCGGTTTCCTCGACGGCCTGCTCGACCGTGTTGAAAACGGGAAGTCCCAGGTGTTCCTGGCCTCCCTTGCCCGGCGTTACTCCGCCGACCATCCGGGTCCCGTACTCAACGGCCTGTTCGGAGTGAAATGTACCCTGGGCTCCGGTGAAGCCCTGGCAGATTACCTTGGTCTTACTGTCTACAAGAACGCTCATTATTGAATTCCTTCAGGCTGCCGCGGCTTCAACCGCCTTGCGGGCGCCGTCATTGAGATCTTCGGCGGGAATGATGTCGAAGTCGCTTTCCTCCAGCATCTGCCGCCCCTTTTCCACGTTGGTGCCCTCCAGGCGCACAACCACGGGGACGTTCAGATCCACTTCCTTGACCGCGGCGATGATGCCTTCCGCGATCAGGTCACAGCGGACGATTCCGCCGAAAATATTGACCAGAATGGACTTGACCGACTCGCTGGAGGTGATGAGCTTGAAAGCCTCGGCCACCCGCTCGGCATTGGTACCACCGCCGACATCCAGGAAGTTGGCCGGTTCACCGCCAGCGAGCTTGATCACGTCCATGGTGGCCATTGCCAGGCCAGCCCCGTTGACCATGCAGGCGATGTTGCCGTCCAGGGTTACGTAATTGAGATCATGCTTGCTGGCGGCAAGCTCGACCGGGTCTTCCTGGCTTTCATCACGCATTTCGGCCAGATCCGGGTGCCGGAACAGGGCGTTGTCGTCACCGTTGATCTTGGCATCCAGGGCGACGAGATCGCCATTTCCATCGATGATCAGGGGGTTGACCTCGACAATGGAAAGATCCTTTTCCATGAACAGGCGGTACAGCCCGTCCATGATCCCGGTGAGCTGACGGACCTGCTTGGCATTCAGGTCCATTCCGAACCCGATCTGGCGTGCCTGGAAGGGCATCAGCCCGGCATTGTTGTCAACCACGACCCGAATGATCTTTTCAGGTGAGTCCTCGGCGACCTGCTCGATATCCACGCCCCCGGCGGCCGAGCCCATGAAGACCACCGCCTTGTGGGCCCGGTCTACCAGCGCGCTGAGATAGAGTTCCTGCTCAATGTCGGTCGCTTCTGCTATCAGGACCTTGCTGACCGGAAGTGCCCTTCCGCCTGTCTGGTAGGTCTCGATGGACATGCCCAGCATGCGATCGGTTTCGGCCTTGAGTTATTCGATGGAATTGACAAGCTTGACGCCGCCTGCCTTGCCCCGGCCGCCTGCATGGACCTGGGCCTTGACCACCCAGGTGCTGCCACCAAGCTTCTTGGCGGCGGAAACCGCCTCGGAGACCGACGAGGCAACCTCGCCACGGGGGACGGGAATGCCAAAATCCTCGAACAGCGACTTGGCCTGATATTCGTGAAAGTTCATGTAAGCGTGTCCTTGGAAGAATTCATCGAACAAGTGAAAATCCGCAGGCCCGAAAA
>SLIZ01000059.1 GCA_007135395.1 Wenzhouxiangellaceae bacterium
AAAACTGCTGCAGCCGGTCGTCATCGAGAATCGCGGCAATGAGCAGGATCGCATCGGCGGCCAGGGCCCGGGTTTCCCATACCTGCCATTCATCGATGATGAACTCCTTGCGCAGAACCGGGAGTTTGCATGCGCTTCTAGCCTGCAACAAGAAGGCTTCTGATCCCTGGAACCATTGCTCATCGGTGAGCACCGACAGGCAGGCAGCCCCGCCTTTTTCGTAGCGGCCGGCCAGCCAGCCGGGGTCGAAATCCTCCCGCAGCCGCCCGGCCGAAGGCGAGGCCCGTTTGATCTCGGCAATGATTCCCGGGCGGCCAGCCCGAGCCCTTTCCTCAAGGGCACCACGGAAATCCCGGCAGACCGGCAATGCCGGGACACTTGCCTTCATCCGCTCCAACTGAAGATGGCGCCGGCGCTCGGCCACCTCTTCCTTCTTGGCCTCCACTATCCTGCTCAGGATGTCGTTTTTCACGCGCTTGTTCCTTTGCCCTTCAGACCCGGCGAGTCTGGCCGGCGTAATATTCGAGTTTCGCCAGCCCGGCTCCTTCCAGGAGGCCTTCCCGGGCCAGTCGGACACCGGCTTCCAGGCTCGGGCTCAGCCCGGAGACGTAACAGGCCGCACCGGCGTTGAGCGCAACCATGTCCATGGCCGGACCCGGGTTTCCGGACAGGGCTGAGCGCACCAGGGCCAGGCTTGCCATCGGGTCGTCGACCACCAGGGTCTCGAGGGACCCGGTCTTGAAACCCAGGGATTCCGGTTCGATCCAGAATGTCCGGATTTCCCCATCCTTGAGTTCCGCCACCCGGGTCGGTGCGGCGAGGGAAATTTCGTCCAGTCCGTCCTTGCTGTGAACCACCATCACGTGTTCGCTGCCCAGCTCGGCCAGCACACGGGCCATGGGTTCCAGCCAGTGGTCGCTGAATACCCCCAGCACCTGCCGGGGAGCGGCAGCCGGGTTGGTCAGGGGCCCGAGCAGGTTGAATACCGTGCGCAGACCAAGGGCCTTGCGAGGACCGATGGCATGTTTCATGGCGCCGTGATGCTGGGGGGCGAACAGAAAACCGACACCAGCCTCGTCGATCAGCCTGACCACCTGGTCGGCCGAAAGGTCCAGGCGACAGCCGGCGGCCTCGAGCACATCGGCAGCCCCGGACCGGCTGGAAACCGACCGGTTGCCGTGCTTGGCCACCCGCACACCACAAGCTGCAGCGGCAAAGGCGGATGCGGTGGACACATTGAACAGGCCCGCCCCGTCCCCGCCGGTTCCCACGATATCGGTCAAGCCCTGCCGGTCGATCTCCACGGGTGTGGCCAGACGGCGCATAACCCGGGCGGCGGCAGCGATCTCGGTCACCGTCTCCCCCTTGACGGCCAGGGCCATCAGCAAGCCACCGACCTGCACCGGGTCGGCCTGGCCCTGCATGATTTCCAGCATGGCCGCTTCCATTTGTGCGGCAGTGAGGTCACTGCCCTGGGCTAACTGCCCCAGTGCGGTCTGGGTCTGATTCATTGGAGCCGGTCCAGAAAGTTTTTCAGCAGGTCATGACCATGCCGGGTCAGAATGGATTCGGGATGAAACTGGACGCCTTCCACGTCCAGATTCCGGTGGCGAAACCCCATGATTTCATCCCGTCCACCGTCTTCAGTCACCGTCCAGGCGGTTTCTTCCAGGCATTCGGGCAGGCTTTCCCGTTCAACGACCAGGGAATGGTACCGGGTTGCCGGAAACGGATTGTCCAGGCCGGAAAACACGCCCTGCCCGGTATGGTGCATGTCGGATACCTTGCCATGCATGACCGCCCGGGCGCGGACCACCTTTCCGCCGAACGCCTGGCCGATGGCCTGGTGGCCCAGGCAGACTCCCAGGATCGGAATCTCGCCGGAAAATCGATCGACCACGTCCAGGCAGATTCCCGCCTCGTTGGGCGTACACGGCCCCGGGGACAGCACGATCCCTTCCGGCTTCATCTGCCGGATATCATCCAGGGTCAGGGCATCGTTGCGTATGGTTTCAACCTCCGCCCCCAGTTCTCCCAGGTACTGGACCAGGTTGTAGGTGAACGAATCGTAGTTGTCGATCATCAGGATCATGGGGCCTACCTTGGCGACCGGATGCGGTCGAACACATCCTCGGGCAAATTCAGAAACCGTATACCGGGCCCGCGGGCCCAGGACAGGTCGGTGTTCTCGTAGTCATCCGGGGTCTTCACCGGGCTCAGCCCGAATCGGGCCATGTCGCTTTCCGACAGGGCCCAGGTGCATTCGCATTGAAGGTCCTGGCCCACGATGGTGATCCGCTCGTCGACACCGACCAGCTCGAAAAAAAGTTCCTGGCGCCGGCGAAGTTCGTCGAGGGATTCCCGGGCTTCCCCGGTCACTTCATGGTTCCAGTCATCCTGGATGGCCGATCCGTGCCAGGCCACGATGGCACCGGGCTGGATCCGGCGGGCAGCACCGGCCGGAAAAATATAATTGGCGCAGGACGACAGGCAACCATAGCCGGTCACCTCCACATCCAGGCCTGCCTGGTGAATCAGGGCACCAAAGTACAAGGCGGTTTCCACATCACCCCCGCCGGACTCGACCATAACCCGGTCCAGGTCCCCGTTGGCTTCCAGGGCCGCCTCGAAATCCGGGATCAGTTCCCGGTCGATGGAACCGCGCAGATGCAGCGTATCCGCCTCGACCCGGATGCCCGGCTCCTCGCCGGTCGCCGGTACCGGCGGGCCAACCGCGCAACCGGCTGCCAGCACAAGCAGACCCGCCACGAGCCCGCCGCCAATCAGCCGGGGAAATGAATAAAGGGGCCAGGGCTGCAGCATGCCTACAAGCCCCGGCTGGCTTCAGCCACGGCGCGCACAAGAGCCCGTCCCTTGTTCAGGGTCTCTTCCCATTCCGTTTCCGGGTGGGAATCGGCCACGATGCCGGCCCCGGCCTGGACGTGGAGCATTCCGTCCTTGACCAGGGCGGTGCGGATAGCAATCGCCAGGTCAGCCTCTCCGTGCTCACTGAAATAGCCCACGGCACCGGCGTAGATGCCCCGCCGGACCGGCTCCAGCTCGGCAATGATCTCCATGGCCCGGACCTTCGGCGCCCCGGAAAGGGTCCCGGCGGGAAACGTGGCCCGGAATGCATCCATGGCATCCAGGCCCGGGCGCAGCCGGCCTTCGACGCCGGATACCAGGTGCATGACGTGGGAGTAACGCTCAACCACCATCTGGTCGATCAGCCTCACGCTGCCGGTCTCGGCCACCCGGCCGATATCGTTGCGGCCCAGGTCGATGAGCATCAGGTGCTCGGCCCGCTCCTTGGGATCGGCCAGCAGCTCCGATTCCAGCCTGCGGTCTTCCTCAGGTGTGGCTCCCCGGGGCCGGGTCCCGGCTATCGGCCGGACCATGGCCCGACCATTCTGGACGCGCACGAGAACCTCGGGAGAGGAACCGACCACCTGGAAATCGCCGAACTCGAAAAAGTACATATAGGGGGAAGGATTAAGGCTGCGAAGGGCCCGGTAAACATCCAGCGCCCGGGCCTGAAGCTTGACACTCATGCGCTGGGACACCACCGCCTGCATCACATCCCCGCTGAGGATGTATTCCTTGACCCGCCGGACTGCAGCCAGAAAATCCTCGCGCTGGAAGCCGAAGCGGAAATCGGCCTCTGCCGGCACATCAAGCTCCACAGGCGGCGGGTAACCCGGACTGCCACAGCGCAGTCTGTGGGCGAGCTGGTCCAGGCGGCGGCAGGCTCCCGGCCAGGCATTGGCCTCGTCGGGCCGGGCATTGACGATCAGGAAAAGCCGGCCGGCAAGATTGTCGAATACCGCCACTTCATCACATTCCAGGAGCAGGATTTCGGGAACACCCAGTTCATCAGGCTTGCCGTCGAAATCCAGTCGGGGTTCCAGGTGAGCAACTGATTCGTAGCCGAAATACCCCACGAGGCCGCCGGTAAAGGGGGGAAGCTCGGGCAACCGGGGAGCGGTCATGCCGGCCTGGACCCGACGGGCCTCCTCGAGGGGATCCACATCGGCTTTTCGGGCAACGACCCGGCCCATCTCCCGACTGACCCATTCCCGTCCCCGGGCCTCGTGACGACGCTTGCAGGGAAGACCGATAATCGAGTATCGGCCCCAGTTCTCACCGCCTTCGACAGACTCGAGCAGGAACGCATCCGGCCCGTCGGCCAGTTTCAGGTAGACCGACAGGGGCGTATCCAGATCGGCGGCCACGGACTTCCATACCGGGATTCGGCAGTGGCCCTCGGCGGCCAGCTTCTGAAACTGTTCCTGGTTCAACTAACAACCCCGGCCTGTGTGGGAAGCCGGGTATTGTACGGCCGGCACATCAAAGGAACCAGCCGGAACAACCTGTCCGTCCGGACTGCGAAAGGTTTGATTACCTATTGGCGCTTGTAGCGGGAACGACGGCGCAGGTAATCGGTGTCCCTGCGGGGTTCATCTCCGTCCATCGACATCGTTCCCGAAGCGGTAGCAGCTTCAGCTGCCTGAGCCTGGATGTCTTCGGAATCCGGCCCGTCACCGGATTCGTCCCTGGGTCCCAGCCGGGAAGCCAGGGCACGGATTTCATCTGCGGCCATGGCCGGGTCGGTATCTGCCTCGGAAGCATCACCGGCAACCTCAGCCGGCTCCGGCTGCGGCTCAGGCTCAGGCTCAGGCTCCGGTTCCGGCTCCACGAGGGCTTCGGCAGTCGAGTCCTCCGCCTCCGGCGGTGGCAAATCCTCCGGCTCCAGGGTTTCTTCAGGTGCCGCTTCAGCTGCCGGGGATTCAGCCTCCGGCGGCGGTTCGTCGGCGAGCACCCCGGCAACGGGTCGGCCATCCAGACTGATGCGCTCGACGGCCTCCACGCCCCTCAAGGATTCCAGATCGCTGCCCAGCCGGGCCGGCTCGGGCAATTCGCCGAAGGCCTTCAGGGTCAGACGCTTGCCCGAACCTTCGGCAGCCGCGGTCAACTGGTGGGACAAAAACTCCAGCCCGGCCTGGCGCAGGGTGGATATCGCCGAGGCAAGGGACCCGGAACGGGGACCAAGATTCAGATCAATGTCAATTTCAGGCACGGGCCTCCCCTTAGAGATTCTTGCACTTTCGGCAAGTTTGTGCGCTGGGCGCATCCACCGAATCGATCCCTCCATGCAAGAGAGATTGAAACCAGGTAATCAGCGGTTAATGAATTCGGATGCTTCTGATTTTAATGGAATTCACCCAAATCGGGATCTTAGCAGGCTGCCGCCGAATCTTCCATGTTTCCGTTCAAGGTCGAAAACGCCGGTTGCTCCACCGAACCCGGGTCGCGAATGCCTATCCGGCTCCCTCGCGCATCCGGGTAATGACCCCGGCGTAATCATCGGCCCCGAAAATGGCCGAACCGGCCACCAGGGTATCGGCCCCGGCGGCGATGATCTCACCGGCATTGTTCACCTTCACCCCGCCGTCGACCTCCAGCCGGATCTCCCGGCCGCTGTCGTCAATGATCTTCCTGGCACGGCGCAGCTTTTCCAGTGATGCGGGAATGAAGGACTGCCCCCCGAAACCCGGGTTGACCGACATGATCAGCACCAGGTCCACCTTGTCGATCACCCATTCCAGCACGTCCAGCGGGGTTGCCGGATTGAATACAAGTCCCGCCTTGCAGCCCTGTTCGCGAATCAGGCTCAGGGAACGGTCCACGTGATCACTGGCTTCCGGGTGAAAGCTGATCACGCTGGCTCCGGCATCGGCGAAATCGGGAATGATCCGGTCGACCGGCCGGACCATCAGGTGGACATCGATCGGTGCCTCGATCCCGTAGTCCCGCAAGGCCTTGCAGACCATCGGGCCGATGGTCAGGTTGGGCACGTAGTGATTGTCCATGACATCGAAGTGCACCCAGTCGGCACCGGCATCCAGAACGGCACGGACCTCTTCTCCGAGGCGGGCAAAGTCGGCCGACAGGATGGATGGGGCTATAACAAGGGGTTGGGGCATGATGGGCAGATCCTAATCAGGTGCAGGAAATCACTTCCTGCAGAATTGGTCATAAAGCTCGGCGATGATGGCCTTGACCGGGGGACTGGCCAGCCGGTAGTAGATCGTCTGCTGATGCCGGCGGGTCTTGACCAGTCCACTGTTGCGCAGGATGGCCAGGTGCTGGGACAGGGCGGACTGGCTCAACTCCAGGTTCTCGTTGAGCTCGCCGACCGAGTATTCGCCCTCGATCATGTAGCAAAGAATCATCAACCGATTGGGGTTGGCCATCAGTTTCAGGAAATGGGCAGCCTCCTCGGCATGCCGGTGCATTTCTTCCGGCGATGGTTTTCCCCCGTTTCCAGGCCCGGGAATCCCGTCATTCATTGACAAATTCCTCTCGCGGACGCTCATGGAAAGAATTGTACCTGCAAAAATCCGTCAACAACCATCCCGACCGGGCAAAATGGCAGCCTGAAGGGACCCTGGGCTACAATGTCCGGCTATATCTCACGCTTTTGCCCGGTAACCGCAATAATATGAATCAGCCTGCTGAAAACCTGACCCGCAGCGCCGGGGAGACTTCCACCTCCCCGCTTCGCTTTGTCACCGCCGCCAGCCTGTTCGACGGCCACGATGCGGCCATCAACCTGATGCGCCGGCTAATCCAGGGTGAGGGCTGCGAGGTGATTCACCTGGGCCACAATCGCTCGGTCGCCGATATCGTCAACGCCGCCATCCAGGAAGATGCCGACGGCATTGCGGTGAGCTCCTACCAGGGCGGACACAACGAGTATTTCCGCTACATGGTGGACATGCTGGCAGAACGGGGAGCCGGGCATATCCGGGTTTTCGGCGGCGGCGGGGGCACCATCACGCAGGAGGAAATTCGCGAGCTGCACGAATACGGCGTCGAACGCATTTACCACCCGGAAGACGGCATGGAAATGGGCCTGAAGCCCATGATCGAGGACCTGGTTGCACGAACCCGCAATTCCCGGGACGAGCGCAAGCAGGATTCCCGGGGCTCCGAGACCCCGGAGCCGGGCAGCCTGGAGGCAACCGACATCGCCTCCACGCTCAGCAGCATCGAGACAGGCACCATGTCCGAACACGAACTCGCCCGGATCCGCAAGCAGGCCCGGTCCGAGGCCTGCTCAGGGGTTCCCGTGGTGGGGCTGACCGGTACCGGCGGGGCCGGCAAGTCCTCGGTGACCGACGAGTTGCTCAACCGTTTCCTGCAGTATTTCCCGGATATCCGCATTGCCGTGCTGGCCGTCGATCCCACCCGACGACGCACCGGCGGTGCATTGCTCGGTGACCGGATCCGGATGAACTCCCTGCGATCCGACCGGGTGTTCATGCGCTCCATGGCCACCCGCCGCCAGCACCTGGCCACCTCGGAAATGCTGGTCGACTGCATCGGCTTTCTAAAGGGCTGCGGGTTTGACCTGGTCATTGTGGAAACCGCCGGTATCGGCCAGTCGGACACCGAGGTGGTCGACCTGGTGGATTTCCCGGCCTATGTCATGACCTCCGACTACGGAGCCGCCAGCCAGCTCGAAAAGATCGACATGCTCGACTACGCCGAGCTGGTCATTCTCAACAAATTCGACCGCCGGGGCAGCCAGGATGCCCTCAGGGACGTGCGCAAGCAGTGGAAGCGCAACCGCCTGGCCTTCGACCTTCAAGACAGCGAGGTTCCGGTCTTTCCCACCATTGCCAGTCATTTCAACGACCCCGGGGTGACCTGGATGTTCGTCAATCTCTGCCGGCTGCTGCGGGAAGGGGTTGGCCGGGAGGAAGGCCAGGACACCTTCGCCACTCCCCGGTGCGACTTTGAACCCGGGGTGGATGTGGCCGACACCGAACCCCGGATCTCGGCGCTGATCCCCGGAGACCGGGAACGGTACCTGGCCGAGATCGCCGAACAGGGCCGAAGCCTCAACTCGAAGATCCAGGAATGGGCCGAGGAAGCCCGGCGGGCCCAGCATTATTACGAAACCCTGCGCGACCTGGGTGACCCGGATCTGCCCGAGCCCCTCCAGGTACTCGACGAACCGAAATCAGACAGCCCGAATCGGGATCAGGCCGACCTGCCCGACCAGACCCTGAACCTGCTTCGGCAGCGCTACGCCGAGGCGGTCAAGGCGATTCCCGAGGAAGGCCGGGAGCTTCTGGCCGGATGGCCGGCCCTGCGGGAAGCGGTCGAGGCCCCGGAATACGAATACGAGGTCCGGGGCAAGAAGATCTCCGGGTCCAACTACCGGGAGTCCCTGAGCCGGCTGGAGATTCCCAAGATTGCCCCGCCCCGGACCCGGGACTGGGGCGACCAGCTGCATTTTCTGATGATGGAAAACCTGCCCGGCCACTACCCCTACACTGGTGGTGTATATCCCTACCGGCGCACCAACGAGGACCCGATCCGCATGTTCGCCGGTGAAGGCACACCCGAGCGAACCAACCGGCGCTTCCACTATGTCTCCGAGGGCCAGCCGGCCCGGCGGCTTTCGACGGCCTTCGACTCGGTCACCCTATACGGCGAAGACCCCCACGAGCGTCCGGACATCTACGGCAAGGTGGGCAACTCCGGGGTGTCGATTGCCACCCTGGACGACATGAAGAAGCTTTATGCAGGCTTCGACCTGGCCGCCCCGACCACCTCGGTATCCATGACCATCAACGGCCCGGCACCCATGCTAATGGCCATGTTCATGAACACCGCCGTCGACCAGCAGGTCGAAAAGCACCTGAAGGAAACCGGCAAGTGGGAGCAGGCCGAGAAAAAGATTGCCGAACTGCTCGGTGACAACCCGCCCCGCTACCACGGGAAAAAACCGAGAAACAGTGATGAGCTTGGCCTGGGCATGCTGGGGGTGACCGGCGACCAACTGGTCGATGCCGAGACCTACGAAAAAATCCGCTCCGAGACCCTCAAGGTGGTCCGGGGCACGGTCCAGGCCGATATCCTCAAGGAGGACCAGGCCCAGAACACCTGCATATTCTCCACCGAGTTCGCCCTTCACATGATGGGCGACATCCAGCAGTACTTCATCGACCACCAGGTCCGGAACTTCTACTCGGTATCCATTTCCGGCTATCACATTGCCGAGGCCGGGGCCAATCCGATCAGCCAATTGGCGTTTACCCTGGCCAACGGCTTTACCATCGTCGAGTACTACCTGGCCCGGGGCATGGACATCAATGAATTCGCCCCGAACCTGTCGTTTTTCTTTTCCAACGGCATGGACCCGGAATACGCAGTCATCGGCCGGGTCGCCCGGCGCATCTGGGCCCGGGCCATGCGCGAGCGCTACGGGGCCGACCGGCGCTCCCAGATGATGAAATACCATATCCAGACTTCCGGACGTTCGCTGCACGCCCAGGAAATTCAGTTCAACGACATCCGAACCACCCTGCAAGCCCTTTATGCGCTGTTCGACAACTGCAACAGCCTGCACACCAACGCTTACGACGAGGCTATCACCACGCCTACCGAAGAATCGGTTCGCCGGGCAGTGGCCATCCAGATGATCATCAACCGGGAACTTGGGCTCAACTACTGCGAAAACCCCTGGCAGGGCAGCCATATCGCCGAGAAACTCACCGAGATGGTCGAGGAAGCCGTCTACACCGAGTTCGAGCGCCTGAGCGAGCGCGGCGGGGTGCTCGGGGCCATGGACACCATGTATCAGCGGGGCAAGATCCAGGAAGAATCCCTGTACTACGAACACAAGAAACACGACGGCTCACTGCCCCTGATCGGCGTCAATACCTTCCTGCCCGAAAAAGGCGGCGAACAGGAAGGCGGGCAGATCGAACTGATGCGCTCGACCGAGGAAGAAAAGCAACAGCAGGTAAAAAATGTCGAGGCCTTCCGGCAGCGCAATGCCGAACGGGGCAGGAAGGCCCTGGCAGACCTGCAGGAAACCGCCCGGGAAAGGGACAACACCTTTGGTGCCCTGATGGAAGCGGTCAAGGTCTGCTCCCTGGGTCAGATTTCCCACGCACTTTATGAAGTCGGCGGTGAATACCGCCGAAACATGTAACTTTCAGGAGAACATAAATGAAACACCGCGGTTTACTCACTTGCCTGATTCTGATGCTGGCCCTGCCTGCCCTGGCAGCAGCCGAAGGCATGTCGCTCAAGCACATCGCCGAACTCAAGCAGGTCGGCCAGGCAGCCGTCAGCCCCGACGGCGAACATGTGGCCTATACCCTGGCGGTCCAGCGTGACCCCCTGGGTGGTGATGACGGACCGGCCTGGACGGAATTGCACCTGATCGGACCGGACGGGGAATCAACCCCGTATATCGCCGGAGAGGTCAATGTCAGTGCAATCCAGTGGACACCGGACAGCCGCTACATCACCTACATTGCCCAGCGGGAAAAGGATGACAACCGTACCCTTTACCAAATCCCCAAAGCCGGCGGAGAATCCACCCGACTGGCCACCCTGCCCGAAGGGGTTCTTGGTTACAGCATGAGCCCGGACGGTGACCGGCTGGCCCTGCTTGGCTACGAGGAAGACCCGGAAGACCTCAAGTCCGAGCGGGAAAAGGGCTTTACCCAGATCATCTACGAGGAAGACTGGAAACCGGTGCGCCTGTGGTTCCAGGATGCCGAACCCGGCGCCGAAGCCGAGGCCGTTGAACTGGACGGCTCGGTCCAGGAAGTCCAGTGGAGCCCGGCGGGTGACCGGCTGGCCATCAAGATCACCCCTCGCCAGCTTGTTGACGACACCCTGATGTTCAATCGTATCCGGATCGTGGATACCGATGGAGAGGAACTCGGCCGTATCGACAACCCGGGCAAGCTCGGCGAAATGGCCTGGAGCCCGGATGGTGAGCACATCGCATTCATCTCCGGCAAGAGCATCCACGACACCCGGGAAGGCCGGCTCATGGTTGCCGGCAAGGATGGCGGGGAATTTGAAAACATCCTGCCGGGCCTGGAGGCCCACATCTGGAACGTGGACTGGCTCGACGAAGAGCGAATCGTGTTTGTCAGTCACGAAGGAGTCTGGACCCGCCTTGGACAGATCCAGCCCGACGGCAGCAACGACGAAACCCTCCATGAAGGCCCGGGCGGGCCGATCTGGCAATCAATCAGCGTTTCCGACGAAGGCGACATCGTGCTGCGCGCCGATGCCACCGACCACCCTTCCGAGATTTACCGGCTGGTTGGCGATGAACATCGCGCGCAACGGCTGACCGACTCCAACCCCTGGCTTGAAGACGTGCAACTGGCCCGCCAGGAGGTCATTACCTACGAGGCCCGGGATGGTCTGGAAATCGAGGGCATCCTGTTTTATCCCCTGGATTACACCGAAGGCGAAAGCTACCCGCTGATCCTGGCCGTCCACGGGGGCCCGGAGGCCCATTACAACAACGGCTGGCTGACCGCCTACAACCTGCCTGCCGACGTTGCAGCCGCCGAAGGCTACTTCATGTTCTACCCCAACTACCGGGGCTCCACCGGACGCGGCGTGGAATTTACCGAGACCAGCCAGGCACGGCCGGCAGGGGAGGAATTCGACGATCTGGTCGACGGGGTGGACCACCTGATCGAAGAGGGCCTGGTCGACGGCGACCGGGTAGGAATCACCGGCGGGTCCTACGGCGGCTACGCCTCGGCCTGGGGGGCCACGTATTACTCCGAGCGCTTTGCAGCTGCGGTAATGAACGTCGGCCTCAGCGACAAGATTTCCATGCTCGGCACTTCCGACATCCCCCAGGAGTTGTATCTTGTCCACTACCTGAGCTGGCCCTGGGAGGACTGGGACATGTACAAGAAGGCCAGCCCCATCTACTACGCCGAACAGGCCCAGACCCCCATCCTGATCCTGCACGGGGATGCCGACCCGCGGGTGGACCCGACCCAGTCAAGGATTCTCTACCGTTATCTCAGCCTGCAGGAAGACCCGCCGCCGGTGCGGCTGGTGCTCTATCGCGGGGAAGGCCATGGCAACCAGCGGTCAACCAGTCGCTGGGATTACTCCCACCGGCTCATGCGGTGGATGAACCATTATCTGAAAGAAGACGGTGGCGATCCGCCGGACTACCGGATCGATTACGGACTGGAAAACAACGACTAGCCAGTACGAAATCTGGACTACAGATCGGGGAGCCATCGGCTCCCCGATCCGTTTTTGACCCGGAAGATCAGATCAGCCCAGCTTCTTCGGGAAGGCCTTCTTGAGAATCTTCTGGACCTTGGCCTCGGCAATCTCCCTGGACCGGGCAGACGGTACAAACGAAGCCTTTTCCTTCTTCTGCTGAATGACATGGGCCAGCTCGTGGGCAATCAGTTCCCGGCCCTTTGCCGACTCCGGGAGCGGCGCCCCGCCGCGCATGTGAATGTTCTTGCCTACGGCAAAGGCATCACAGCGCATTCGGGCAGCTTCCTTTGAATTGCCCAGGATTCGCACATCGGAAAAGTCGGAATTGAAGGCCAGTTCCATTTGATGGCGAAGGCGTTGGGGCAGGGGTGTAGCTTGAGACATGGACATGGGGTTTCCTCCATTCGTCTGGGATATCAGTCACTTCCACGCCAACTATACGCCAATTGCGTTTTTCTGCCACAGGTCCATTACCATTCTCACTCTGCAACCAGGAATCGATCCATTGAAAAATCCGGACAAGCTGCTCGAATCTCTCAATCGACACAATGCAAACACGCTGATGGAGACCCTGGATATCCGGTATACCGGGGCCGGCAAGGACTTCCTGGAAGCCGAGATGCCCGTGGGCCCGAAGGTCCACCAGCCCATGGGCATTCTCCATGGCGGGGCCACCGCCGCCCTGGCCGAGTCGGTGGCCAGCGCAGCTTCTGCAATCCGGATTGATCGGGAAAAGAAAAGCGCGGTGGGCCTGGAGCTTGCCATCAACCACCTGCGAAGCATCACCGAGGGCACGATAACCGCCCGGGCGACTGCCGTGCACCTGGGCCGGAGTACCCACCTCTGGTCTATAACCATGACGGATGAACAAGACCGACTGATCGCCCAGGCCAAGCTGACCATGATGATCATCGAATCCAGGCCATCGACTGCTTGAGCCCCGTCCTTCGCCCCGGAGCCGGGGCAAAGGGCGCTCTCCCTGCCGAATGGAATTCACGCCACCGGGACCCTCCCGGCTGACGTCAGGACATCAGTCCTCGGGACTTCCCCGACCTTCACGATGGGCCCCGCTCAACTCCTGCTGGACATTGGCCGGTACCGCCTCGTAGTGGGAAAACTCCATGGTAAAGCGCCCTTCCCCGCCGGTCAGGCTCTTCAGTTCGGTCTGGTAGTCGGTCAGGGCCGAAAGCGGGATAGCGGCGCTGATGTTGGTCTGTCCTCCCCGCAGGGATTCGGTGCCCTGGATGCGGGCACGCTTGGAAGCCAGGGAACCGGTGATATCCCCCATTACCGATTCGGGCACGGTCACCTCGATATTGACGATGGGTTCAAGCACCTGGGGCCCGGCCTGGCCGATGGCGTCCAGGAACGCCTTCTTGCCGGCGGTTACAAAGGCTACTTCCTTGGAATCGACCGGATGGTGCTTGCCATCGTAGACCACCACTTCCACATCCTGGAACGGATAGCCGGCAATGGCGCCTTCGGAAAGGACCTGCCGGACCCCCTTTTCCACCGCCGGAACCAGGTTGCTGGGAATCACTCCGCCAACCACCTCGCTCTTGAACACAAAGCCCTCGCCCCGACCCAGGGGGCGCACGCGCAGGTAGACCTCGCCGAACTGGCCGGCACCCCCGGTCTGCTTCTTGTGCCGGTGGTGACCCTCGGCCGACCGGGTGATGGTCTCCCGGTAGGCAATCCGGGGGGGCCGGGTTTCCACATCCACGTTATAGCGCTTCTTCATCCGCTCGAGCATGATGCGAAGGTGCATTTCCCCGAGCCCGCGGATGATGGTCTCGTTGAGTTCCTGGTTGTGGTCCACGTGAAAGCACGGATCTTCTTCCGACAGCCGGGCCAGCCCGGAAGCCAGCTTTTGTTCATGGCCCCGGCTGGCCGTACTGACC
Source organism: Wenzhouxiangellaceae bacterium (assembly GCA_007135395.1). Classification (GTDB taxonomy): domain Bacteria; phylum Pseudomonadota; class Gammaproteobacteria; order Xanthomonadales; family Wenzhouxiangellaceae; genus SLIZ01. The sequence continues at coordinate 13,986 of SLIZ01000059.1, forward strand.
GCCAGGCTGAACATGGGCTGGGGCAGGTCCACCGGCTTGAGAAAGTAGTGATCCTCGTCGTGGGATTCGTGCAGGATGGCGTCGTAGGTGACCTCGTCGAGCTTGGCAAGGGCGCAGATGTCTCCGGCAACCGCCTCGTCCACCTCCTTGTGTTCCTTGCCCTGTACCCGGTAGAGATGGGCAACCTTGATCGGCTTGCGCTCGTCGTTCATGTAAAGCTGGGATCCGGGCTTGATGGTTCCCTGGTGAATCCGGAAGACGCAAAGCTTGCCCGCATAAGGGTCATTCGTCACCTTGAAGACGTGGGCCAGGGCATTGTCATCAGCCTTCTGGCTGGCAATGACCTTTTCCCGATCAGGCCCCTTGCGAAAGGGCGGCGGATTGCCCTCCAGGGGGTTGGGCAGCAGCCGCTTGCAGAACTTCAGAAACTCGCCACAACCGGCACCTGAAAGCCCCGATGTAAAACAGATGGGAACCAGGTGGCCCTGGCGCAGGGCTTTCTCGAAGGCATCATGGAGAACCTCCGGGTCGGTCTGCCCGCCTTCGAGATAAGCTTCCATCAGGGTTTCATCGACTTCGACCACCTGGTCCATGATTTCCGTGTGAGCGGCCTCAACCGAAAAGATATCGGTCTGACCATCGGACTTGAAAAAGCAGTCCCGGACCGTGGAGAAACCTTCCGTAGGCAGGTTGATCGGCAGGCACTGGGTGCCGAACTCTTCCCGGATTTCCCGGACCAGCGCTTCCAGGTCCACGCCCTCGGCATCCATCCGGTTGATCACGATGATCCGGCACAACTGGCGCTGCCGGGCGCGGCGCATCAGCCTTCGGGTCGAAGTCTCGATGCCGTTGGCGGCATTGATGACAATGGCTGCGGTTTCCACGGCCGACATGGCCGCCAGGGTCTGACCCCGAAAATCCGGGTCGCCGGGGGTATCGATCAGATTGACGTGAACGGAATTGAAATCCACCGAAGCAATTGAACTGTTGAGGCTGTGGCCGTAGTCCCGCTCGAGAGGGTCGAAATCCGACAGGGTGGTGCCCTTCTCCAGAGAGCCGATTTCCCCGAGCTGTCCGGCCTTGACCAGCAGGGCGTCCATCAGGGTGGTCTTGCCCGACCCGGAATGGCCCAGCAGGGCCACGTTTCGAATGTTTTCGGTGGAATGCTCGGCCATCGGGGTTCCCGTCTTGTTTGAGATTGTCGGGTCATCCTAAATCAGGGTGAAACCCGGAGCAAACAGGCTCTGCCCGGCACCCCGGCCAGAGCCGCCGGGATGCTCATCTGCAGGGCCCCGAAAACCCGCCGGCAACACCGGTTCATGGTCGCCGAAAAGGACGCCGGCAGGTTCAGAATGGGTTCAGTGTCAGGAGGTTAGCCTGTGGCCGAAATTCGGATAAACCGTCAGCTATCCCGGAGAGATGAACATGAACAGACTTGACCGTTTCAGATTCTTCCTGGCCCCTGCAGCAGCCGCAGGCCTGATGATCAGCGGCCTGGCCCAGGCTGGCGGCGTGTCCTACCAGTACGCCCCGGTTATCAGTGCCGAGCCGGTCTACGAAACGCACAACAAGCCCGTCAACCGGGAAGTGTGCTGGGAAGAACGCCACTATGAGCGGGAAAGCGGCCCGCGCTCCCACACCTCTACCGTGGTCGGGGCCATTATCGGTGGTGCAGTCGGCAGCCGATTCGGCGGAGGCCGGGGCAAGGTCGCCACCACCGCCGCCGGTGCCGCCCTGGGCGGTTCCATCGGCCGCGACGCAGGCCGGCACAATCGCTCGGACCGCTACTACCCGGTCGACCAGGAACGCTGTGAAATCCAGCGTGACTACAGAACCGAACGGGTCCGCACCGGTTACCGGGTCCAGTATGAATACGACGGCGAAGTCTACGAAACCCGCACCCGCCACCGCCCCGGCGACACCATTCGGGTCCGGGTCGCCGTCTCGCCGGCAGACTAAAGGACCGGTTTAGCGACGAAACGACGCGCCTTCCAGGCGCTCGGGACAGGCTCGACGCCAGTGCAGTTGTTCCCTCCCCTGCTTGCGGGGGAAGGAACAACTCAAACCAAGTGTATTGATTTTTTCCTTATCCTCTTGACCACTTGGCCTCTTGACCACTTGTCCTGATCTTGTCCCTCTTCGCGGCTTCGCGCCTTCGCGAGAGTAACAAAGCGACCAAGCGACGAAGCGACGCGCAGTTAGGCGCTCCCCCGATACATCCTGTCAAGCTCCTCCACCGCCGCATCGAGTTCAGCCAGGCTGCCGGTGTTGTCGATTGTGTCGTCGGCGCGGGCCAGGCGTTTGCTGCGGGAGGTCTGGGCGGCGAGGATGGATTCGGCTTGTTGGCGGGGGATGCCGTCGCGGGCCACGAGGCGATCGATCTGGGTTTGTTCGGGGACATCGACCACAAGCACCCGGTCAGCATCGGAGAACAGCCCGGACTCGATCAGTAACGGCACCACAAGCAATACGTAGGGCGGCCGTTCGGGTCCGGCAACCGCTTCCCGGATCTGGCGGCGGGCCTCATCCTGCACCAGCGGGTGGACAATCGCC
>SLIZ01000013.1 GCA_007135395.1 Wenzhouxiangellaceae bacterium
GGCGGTTACATCCCGGTCGCCGAATGAGCTGTTGCCAGCCGAGCCACCCACCAGACCGGCTTCGGAAAGCGAGTCGTAGCGGTCTTCGAAGTCCTCTTCGCGGTACTCGAAGCCAACCACGGCCTGGGCCGGGCCTGCACCCATTTCAAAGGCATCGAATCCGGCACTGGCATAGACTTCCTGGATCTCGAACTCGCTTACCCGGCTGGTGGTCACGGACATGCCCTGGATGGTTTCATCATCGGCCCCATACGGGTCCAGCGGGTCATACGAGCCGTCCTGCATGAACGAGATCATGTTGGAGCGCATGCCGTAACCCCGGCCAACTTCCTTGCCCGAGTAGCGGCTGTAGTTGACACCAAAGTCCAGGTCGACCTGGCCCATGCGGCCTTCGAAGCCCAGCAGGCCGGAATAGACATCCGAATCCACCTGGCTGTCCCGCGGGCCCATGGCATCGAAACGATGGTACAGGCGGACCGGCACATCGAACGGGTTGCTGGCATCATCGGGTTGAAGATCAACGGTATCCGGAAGCGGGGCGTAGCGGCCGAAGGATTCGGTCCGGGTGCCTTCCATCCGGGTGTAGACGCGCCAGTCCCGGTTGATCTCGTAGTCACCGGTCACGTGCAGTGACTGGTTGGAGATCGAGGCTTCGTCGGCCGAGACCGGGGTGAAGTCATAGAAGCAACCCTCGCCGCCGAAGAAGACATCATCTGGCAGGGTGTAGAAGTCATCGGAAAGCTCCTCGCAGCCACCCTCGGCGACCATGGCCTCGCCCAGCGAGCCATCTTCCAGGAACGGCACGAAAGTGTTACCGAATATGCTGAGGTTGTCGGAGGTCGAGTGGCTGTCGCCAACGGAAGACTCCGACCAGGGACGCTGGTCGGCGAAGATGATCGAACGGGAGTTCTTGGAAGCCACCGCCAGCATCCGGCCCCGGTCGCTTGTGGTGCCGATCATGGCGTGGCCGGAGCGCTGCTTGCCGCCGTCACGGGACGGGTCGGTGTAGGTGTAGCTCAACTGTGCGCCGTCGTAGTCCTTCCGGGTGATGATGTTGATCACACCACCGATAGCGTCGGAACCGTAAACCGCCGAGGCGCCGTCGGACAGGATTTCAATGCGCTCGACTGCACCCATGGGAATGGCGTTGATGTCCTGGCCGGTGCCGATGAACGGGTTCTTGGGGAACCGGCGACCATCGATGAGAACCAGGGTCCGGTTGGAACCCAGACCGCGCAGGGAAACTCCACCATGGTTCTGGGCCGAGGAACCGGACTGGGGCCGGAACGAGCCGAAGGAGTTGAAGGTGGTGTTGCGCAGCAGGTCGGCGATGGAATTCTCGCCGGACATCTCGATCGCTTCACGATCGATGACGGTGACCGGCAGCGCGCCTTCCACGTCGGTTCGGGTAATACGGGAACCAGTGACCTGGATGCGATCCAGTTCCGCGGCCTCGTCGTCGTCCTGGGCATGAACCGGGGCAGCGGTCATGGCCAGGCTCGATCCAAGGGCAATCGGCAAGGCGTACTTCATTGCCTTATACAGTGAATTGTGTTTTCTCATAGCTTTGGTTATCTCCCATTGGTTAGGGGTTGTCAGGGGCTCATTTGCCCAGGCAGGCGATTCCGGGCGACTCCGTCCCGATTGCTGATACCTGCCGCGATTACGGTCAAATACTCAAGTACTCAAGCACTTCATAATTAAGGACGGAGCGGGCGGTACCCTGGAGAGTGAGGTACCGCCGGCTCCTTATGCCATGAAGCACAAAACGTCCGTACCCACTTGCCGGGTGATCCAATCGGGAATTGCGCTGTGGACACAATTCCTGACGAAACTCCCATGAGTTCAGACGGTCGTTAAAGTATCGTGAAAACTTTGGGGTGAACCTGCGGGAAGTCTGGAAAAAGCCTTGAGAATACGTGGATGGAAACCTTGAGAAAGGCGCCAGGCGACTGATTATCAATCACTTTCCAATGAAGGCCTTGAAAGGCCCGCGGAAGGCACCCAATATACGAATCGAGCCGTAGAGGTACCCAGGGAGGGTCCGCTCAGAATATGTCGTTAAAGGAAAAGAAGGGATCCGGAAGCTTTCGGGTCGGTCAGTGGCTGGTAGAGCCTGCCCTGGGACAAATGTCCGGCGATGCCGGGCCAATCACCCTCGAACCGAAAACCATGGCTGTTCTGCAGGCACTGGCTGCAAGACCTGGCGAGGTGGTCAGCGGGGATTTCCTGGTCGAATCGGTCTGGGGCGGGCGGCCCATGGGTGACAACCCGGTCTACAAGTGCATCGCCCAGCTTCGAAAGGCATTTGGCGATCGAGCCTCGGAACCGACCTATATCGCGACGGTTCCCAAGCGCGGCTACCGCCTTATCGCCCCGGTCGTCCCGATCGAAGAGTCCGCCCTTGGCACTGCGAGCACCCCGCCCGAGGACAATCGGCCGAATCCGATGGAAGAGGCCGACGGAACCAGTCATGACCGGATCCCGTCCCGGCTGCCTGCAGGAACCGGTTCGTCAACTACGGGCAGCCGGAATGAATTTTCCGGCACCACCGGAATTCACCTGGTCGCGACATTCGCCATCGTCTGCCTCGGTCTGGTCCTGGCCGTGGCTGGTATCAGTACGAACGGCGGGTCAGTCGACGAACAGTCGGACTCCTCCCGGATTTCCCTGGCGGTCATGCCGTTTGCCACCGCCCGGGACTACCGGATGCCTGAGGGCACGGAAATCAGCCTTGCCCGCGAGATCGAAAACCACCTGGTGCAAAGTGACGAAATCCGGATCACCGAGACCCCTACCGGTCAAGCGCCGGGTCGGGAAGCGGTTGTTGATCACCCGGATGCCGGTCATACCCTGACCGGGCGGATTCGGAATCAGGGAAACGGTACCGTGGTTGAAGCCAGGCTGCAGGACCGGTCCGGTCGAACTGTGTGGCAGGAGAACTACGCCCCGACGGAAGCCGCGCAGGACCCCATTTCCAGACGAATCAGCCAGGACGTCGCCCGTTACCTGGGAGTGAGCCCTGGTTCCGGCATCAGCTCCGAATGCAGGGGTACGACCAGCGTGAGGGCCTGCCAGAGTTACCTGATGGCCAGGGAACACATCACGGGCCGCTCCGGGGACTTCAAGTCCCGGGCCATTGAACTCCTGCACCAGGCCATCAGCGAAGACCCGGCCTATGCATCGGCCCATGCGATGCTGGCCCGGGTTTACCTGATTCCCGACAGCGAGGCCGACTGGGCCGAGAACCGGAACCAAGCCCGGGTTGCCATCGAGCGGGCCCTGGAGCTGAACGACCAACGGGCCGATGCACTGGCCGTCAAGGGGCTGGAGACCATGAGCAACGATCACGGCCCCTGCCCGCCGACCTGTTTCGATCCAGAAAAATACCAGGCTGCCGAGGAAAAGCTCCGCCGGAGCCTGGAAATCGAACCGGAAAACCCGGTGGCCAGCCTCTGGCTCGCCATTGCGCTTTCCGGCCAGGGCCAGATCGGCAGTGCCGTATCGCGCCTGGAAACCGCCATCGGCCAGGATCCGCTCGACCCGATGACCCAGTCGATCTATGCCCTGTATATCGCTCACCGGGGCGGCGTGGAGCAGGGCCGGGAGCATATCCGGAGGTTCCAGGAAAACCATCCGGATGCCCCGGAATTCATGTACCGGCTGCTGGCCCGGATCGAATCAACATTCGGCGAATACGATCGCAGCCTGGAATACGCGATGAAGGCCAGCGCCTCGCCCGGCAACTCCGGCTACGACCCGGAGCTGATTTCCGTCTACCGGGATCTTGGGCTTTTCACCGAACTGGACCTGCTGCTTGAAAGAATTCCGAATGCTCCGATGGATCAGCAATTCCTGCTGATAATGCATGATGTCCGGATTGCCCAGGGACAGGACCGGCAACTGTCCTCGCTGCTCGATCGGGTGACCGGCAAGGCCCGGGAACAATATGGTGAAGCCGGACAATGGCCCCGCTGGCTGCTCCGGTCGGTTGGCAGAAGCCGATCGGCCCTTGGAGACCACGCAACGGCCATCGAGAAGCTGTCCACGGTCTATTCCGATTCCGGAGAAAACATAGACTTCAATGACCTGGTGCTGGAACTGGACGGATTGCACTGGCTTGCCCACAGTCTCCTGGAATCCGGGCAGGAGCCTGCAGCCGGGGAAATCCTGGTCCGGTCACTTGAGCATATCGAGACCATGGAAGCCCAGGGTTTCGGACAGTTCCCCGACCTGATCCTGGCCAAGGCCCGGGCCTATGGCCTGAAACAGCGCAAGGCCCTGGCCGTCACCCACCTGCGACAGGCAGTTGATCGCGGCTGGCGAGGCTACTGGCAAACCCACGGTGACCCGCGCTGGGATGCCATGCGCTCGGAGGCCGATGTGCAAGAACTATTCGCCGATGTCCGCCGGACGGTCGACACGATGAAATTCCGGGTCCGGCCCGTCCTGGCGCTGGCCGGGCCGGAGTGCCGGTCGGACGATGCATCCGATGGGCCCGGGATTTCACTGGTCTGCGGGACGGCTCATCCCGGCCCCGTCATCAGCATCGACTAGTGGGCCACACGGCAAATTAGGTAACACTCAGCCGTCGCACA